>JANXXJ010000063.1 GCA_025350665.1 Gemmatimonadota bacterium
CCGGAGTTCCTCTTGCTGGATCCCCTCGACCACCGTCCCGAGTCGCTGCCCGTCGGGACTGGGCGTAAACCGCAGATGAACGGCTTCGTCCACGAGAAGCGGCGTGATCCGCCCATCGCTCGACCATCGCACCAGGCGTCCCGCCTCGGCGTTGATGCCCGGCACATAGACCAGCGCCCCGGCATCGGTGAGGTCGAACTGCCCCGAACCGGAGTAGGTGCTCCGACGCACTCCCGGCACCATTACCACGGATCGACCGACGGTGAGGGAGTCGATGTTCTCGAAGCGGGTGGCCATCAGCGTACCGTCGAGGGACATGTACACCAAGTACTTATCGTCCACGAGGCGGAAGTCCGCGCCGAGCAGCAGGGGCGGGCCGCCACCGGCCCCTTGGGGCGACCGGCGAATGAACCGCTTCTCATTCGGCTTCGCCGGGTCTTTGGCATAGGCGTGCTTCATCGATCCGCCGCCGCAGAGCAACAGATCGGTTCCGCCGATCGGCTGCGGCAAGAGACACAGCGCGATATTGGCCACGGTTCGCCCCGGCCCCAGTTCCGGATCGATCCAGCGGAGCGTCCGGCCGTCGTCATCGGCGAAGAAGATCTGGCCGCTCGGGAGCCAACCGCCGCCGAACGGATCCTCGGCGCGAGCCACGGTCGTGATCCGACCGTCGCCAAGGTTCACGATTTTTACATCGGTGCCGGACAGGAAGGCGACGCGCTTGTCGTCGGGAGACATCCGGGGCGTGCCGAAGGCCCCTTCAGTCCCCGCGACAACATGGACCTCGGGCCCGGCGAGACTGCGGTACCACAGCTCCGACGACTCGCCCCGCTTGGCTTCATACACGATGAAGGAACCATCGTGCGAGGCTGCGAAATCCCGCCGGTTGTCCTCCATCAGAATGGGGGCGGTGGGCGGGAGACCGATGTCGCGGGGCACCGAGTGGGCGCGGATTCGCTCAACCACGGCGCCGCCAATGGCGACGGCCGCCACCAGCCCCATCGCGACCGCAGCCATTCGCCACCGGCCCGGTATTGCCGGCCCAACGGCGGGAGCACCACTCGCCGCGCCGACGCTGAACGCCGGGTTGGCCAACGCGTCCGCAAACGCCTTGGCGCTCTCGAACCGGTCGGGAGCTTTTCCAGGCTCTTCGCGACGGCCGCCGCCACGTTCGGCGGCACCGTCTTCCGAAGGGCCGTCACCACCGGCGCCGGCTCGGCGATGATCTTCATGATGATCTGCTGTGCGGAGCCGCCCACATGCGGCGGCTGGCCGGCGAGCATTTCATACAGCACCGACGCCAGCGAGTACACGTCGCTGCGCGGTGTGATCTCCTTTTCCGCCGTCGCCTGCTCGGGGCTCATGTAGTGCGGCGTGCCAAGGGACAGCCCCGTCTCAGTCATCCGCCCGCCAGCCGCGGCGCTCACCGCCAGCGCGATCCCGAAGTCGGCCACCATCGGCCGGCCGTTGGCGAGCAGGATGTTTTCCGGCTTGATGTCGCGATGGATCACGCCCTGGGTGTGGGCGTAGTGCAGAGCATCGGCCACCTCGGAGGCGAGCTTGACCGCTTCGCCAACGCCGAGCTGGGTTTCGCGGTTGAGCTTGTCGCGGAGGGTCTCGCCGTTGATGAACGGCATGACGTAATACAGGAAGCCGTCGGCGGTGCCCGAATCGAACAGCGGCAGGATATGAGGATGCTGAAGCGCCGCCGTCGTGGTGATCTCCTGGACGAACCGCTCGGCGCCAAGCACGGCGGCCAGCTCGGGCTTCAAGACCTTGAGGGCGACTTTCCGCTTGTGCTTGAGGTCTTCGGCGAGGTACACGGTGGCCATGCCGCCGGCCCCGAGTTCGCGCTCGACCCGGTAGCGGTCGGCCAGCGCCGCGGCAAGGCGAGTCAGCGCGTCAGACATGACCACCCCGCCGAGTCGGCATCCACGATTCCCCGAGCGCTTGGTGGCCCTATGGACCGGCGAGATATCCATATACGGAAGGCATGACTGAAGCAGCCAGATAATACCTTGCCGGAGAGAGGGCCGCCAGCGAGAAATCCTGAGGTTTGGGCCCGTCAGGACCCGGGGCCGTTGGGGTCCGCTTGTCGGTACACCAGTTCGAATCGCGGATCGGCGTGCAACGCCCGGAAATCGGCGGCGTGCAGATAGAACCAGAGATAGGCACCCCGCGGGCGGGCCCGTTCGATCATGGTGACCGCATCCCGGGTCCGGCCGATCGCGATCAGCGCGCTGGCCGCGAATCGGGCGTTGGTGGGCGACGGGTCGGCGGAACCGAGGTCTTTGAGCAACCGGGCGAGTTCGGCGCCGGCCCGGGTTCGGTCACCCTCGGCCAGATAGACCTTGACGAGCAGCGTCCGGGCCGGAATCGTATAGTTGGAGTCCATCGCCAGGGCGAGGTCCGCGTCGTCGTGGGCCGCCCGGACGTCGCCGCCGTCGAGTTCGATCAGCCCGCGAATCACCCGCACGTACGGACTGGTGGCCGTCCGGCTGGCCGTCACCGCACTGTCGACGACCCGCCTGGCCTCCGGCAATCGGCCCGACTGCCACAGGATGGCCGCCAGCGACATGAGGACGAGCGGCCGATTGTGATCGAGCGCGAAGGCCCGCCGGTAGGCGCCGATGGCCCGATCGTCCTGCCCCAGCGCCATCAGGACCTGGCCGAACTGATACCAGCCCTCGGCGCTGGTTGAGTCGATCGCCAGCGCCCGGGTGAATGCCTCCACCGCACCCTTCATCCGGTACGGGTCGTCCGCGGAGAGGAGGTACGCCCGGGTGAGCCAGGCCTCGCCGGAGAGCGAATCCGCAGCGAGGGCCCGCTGCGAATAATCGATGGCTCGGGCATGCAGGTCCGCCGAGCTGAGCCGCTGATAGGCCCAACCCCATTCGTTGAACAGGGCGTAGGTGTACCCGATTTTCGCCAACGCAATCGGATTCGCCGGTTCCCGGGCCAGCACCGCCTCGTACTCCGCGATCGCCTGACCCGCGGCCTCCGGTGTCCGCGCTGCCAATAGCTGGTTGCCTCGGGCCAGGTGCGAGCCGATCCCCGGGATCGGACCCGGGGTCGACCGAACGATGAGGAACGCCGCGACGCTCACCGCCGCGACCGCAATGCCGGCCCCGGCCCATCGGGGCCAGGTCCGGCGGGCGCCGGTGGTCCCTTCCCGGAGCGCCGTGACAAACGCGCCGGCGCTCGGAAATCGGTCGGCCGGCGCGGGTGAGAGAGCCCGAATGATGGCCCGGTCGGCGTTCACCGGAACAGCCGGCCGAAACCGCCGCGGCGACGGGACCGGGCCGGCAACCCGTTTGGTCAGGATCGCCAACGCCGTCGGCCCGGAATAGGGCGGTTCGCCCGTCACCATTTCAAAGCCGACCGCGGCCAGGCTGTAGACATCGCTCGCCGCCTCCACCTCGCGGTCGCCGGCCGCCTGCTCCGGACTCATGTACGCGGGGGTCCCGATGGCGAGCCCAGTGGACGTCAACCGGCCCCTGTCTCCATGGATCGCCCGGGCAATACCGAAATCGGTGATGAGGGCGTGACCCCGTGACAGCAGGATGTTCTCGGGCTTGATGTCCCGGTGGATGACGCCCTGCCCGTGGGCATAGTCGAGACCGTCGGCGATTTCGCCCAGGAGATGAAGCGCAGCGGGGATGTCGAGCGCCCGCTCCCGGGTCAGCCGGTCCCGCAGGGTCTCACCCTCCACGAAGGGCATGGTGTACCAGAGGATCTCGTCGACCCCACCGGAGTCGAAAACCGTCAGGATATGAGGGTGCTGGAGCCGCGCCGCAATTTCGATTTCGCGGCGAAACCGTTCGGGACCCAGCGCGTGGGCCAGTTGGGGATCCAGGACTTTGAGGGCCACGGCGCGCCCGTGCCGGAGGTCCTGCGCGAGATAGACAGTCGCCATCCCGCCCCGGCCCAGTTCCCGTTCGATGGTGTACCGGCCGGCGAGCGCGGAGACCAAACCGTCCGGAATCATTCGCTCGATCGATTCATCGCCGCGCCCGGGCTCTGGGCCGCCAACGGCTGCGCGCTCACGGCGGCAATCAGGGCCGCGACGACCAGCGGACAGGTCTTCACGATGTCAACCATGGTGATTCGGTGGAAGGTACCCGCCCGGCGGCTTCCCCTCCACCCGTTGCAACAATACCCGCCTCTGGAGCTGGCCGCCTGGTCCCTTTTCGCGTATCCTCAGGGTGGCCCTCACCCCGAGCCCCATTGCCAGCCCTCCGTCACCTGCTCGCCAGTCTGCTCGTCGCGCCGGTTTCCCTGACCGCGGCTCAAGGGCCGGCCAATCTGCCGCCCTCGGAACGCCAGTTCGTCGCGATCGATGCGCCGGTCGTCGCGCTGGTCGGTGTGACGCTGATCGACGGCACCGGCGCCGCGCCCAGGGACGACCAGACCATCATCCTCGAGCAGGGCCGGGTCCGCTGGGTCGGGCCCCGGGCCTCGGCTTCGATCCCCGCCAACGCCACGGTGCTCGATCTCGCCGGCCACACCGTGATTCCCGGCCTGGTCGGCCTCCACGACCACACGTTTTACGGCGGCGCGGATTGGCCCTACGTCCATCTGCCGGTAAGCGCTCCGCGCCTCTACCTCGCCTCGGGCGTGACCACCATCCGCACCACTGGCACCAACGCGCCCTACCAGGATCTGATCGTCAAGCACGACATCGACCGCGGGCACCAGGTCGGGCCGCGGATGTACGTGACCGGCCCCTACCTGAACGGGGCCGGCGGAAACCACGGAATCATGTTCGAGGTCACTACACCCGAGGCGGCCCGTCGGGTGACCGCCTACTGGGCTGCGGAGGGCGTCACCTGGATCAAGGTCTACGACCGGATCGCTCGCGCCGAACTCGCGGCGGTGGTGGACGAGGCCCACAAACACGGGGTCAAGGTCACCGGCCACCTCTGCTCCATCGGCTATCGCGAGGCCGTCGCGGCCGGCATGGACGCGGTCGAACACGGCCTCTACGCCAACCAGGAGTACGACCCCGACAAGCAGACCGACAAGTGCCCGGGGGTGAAGATGAGCGTGTTCGAATCCCTCGACCTGAACAGCGAGGCGGTCAAGGCGACGTTCCGCGACATGATCGGGCATCACGTCGGGATGACCTCGACCGTGGCGATCTTCGAGGGGTTGATGGCCGACCGCCCGCCGCTCGAGCAGCGGACCCTGGACGCTCTCTATCCCCCGGCCAAGGACGCCTATCTCGCGGCGCGCGCCCATCTGGCGAGCCCCGCGGCCAAAGGCAGGGCCATCAGCGACGCGGCGTTCAAGAAGCTGCTCGCCTATGAAGTCGCCTTCGTACGGGCGGGCGGCGTGCTCGCGGCCGGCGTCGATCCGACCGGGATCGGCGGCGTGCTGGCCGGCTTCGGCGACCAGCGGAACTACGAGCTTTTCATCGAAGCCGGCTTCACCCCGGCCGAGGCCGTCAAGATTCTATCGGCCAACGGCGCCCACATCCTCGGCGCGGATCAGGATTTCGGAACGGTCACCGCCGGCAAGTCCGCCGACCTGGTCGTGATCCACGGCGACATCGTCGCCCGGCCGGCCGAGATTCGCAACGTGACCCTGGTGTTCAAACAGGGCATCGGCTACGACTCACCGAAACTGATCGCCTCGGTCAAGGGCATGGTAGGGCTCCGATGACGTCCAAGCTCATCGTCTTCAACAACGTCTCGATCGACGGCTGCTTCGCCGACTCGGCCGGAGACATGTCGTGGGCCCACCAGGGCTCCGCCGACCCCGAGTTCGCCGAGTACACCGCGGGCAACGCCAGGGGCGACGGCCGGCTCCTCTTTGGCCGAATCACCTATCAGATGATGGCGGGGTACTGGCCCTCGCCGATGGCCGCGAAGAACGATCCAGTCGTCGCCGAGCGGATGAACCCGCTGACCAAGTACGTCGCCTCCCGCACCCTCACCGAAGCGGCGTGGCGAAACACCACGCTGCTCGCCGGCGACCTCGTCGCCGCGGTCCGGCGGCTCAAGGCGGACGGCGGCGCCGACATCGCCATCCTCGGCAGCGGCACCCTGGTGTCTCAACTGGCCGAGGCCGGCTTGATCGACGAATTCCAGCTGGTGGTGAACCCGGTGATCGTTGGCCGGGGCCGGTCGATGTTCGAGGGCGTGATGGCGAAAATCCCGCTTCGCCTCGAGGGAACCCGGGCCTTCAAGAACGGCAAGGTGGTCCTCAGCTACGCCCCGGCCACGTGATGCCCGATCCGGCGCGGCAACTGAGGGTCGCAACGTTGATGGCGCTGGCGGTCCTGGCGGCCGGATGCGGCAACGTCAGTGGCCCCGGCAGCGGACCACCCTCCGGCCTCGCTGCCTGCGGCTCGGCACCCCTGTTCACCGTACCGCCCATCCCGATCGGCTCGATCGCGGTGCTGGCCCCGCTCGGCAACCTGAACCCTCCGGGCCACACCTTGCCGACCGACCACCTCTATTTCTACCCCGGTGGCGCGGCGGGCACCTCCAATCCGGTGCCCCTGAGCGCCCCCGGCGACATCACGATCCACTCGGTCACTCGCCAGACCCGGTCCGGCGGCGGCGCGGCCGACCTGGTCGACTACGGCCTGTCCTTCACTCCCTGCACCGACGTCGACTTCTACTTCGCCCACATCTCATCGATCACCCCCGCACTCGCCTCACAGATCGGAACCTTCACGTCCTGCAACCCCGCCTACAGTACTGGTGGCTTCACCTACATCCAGTGCTACAAGGAGGTCGGCATCCGGCTGGCCGCCGCCACCGCGATCGGCACGGCCGGCGGCCCCGGAGAAGGGGCGCTCGACCTCGGCGGGTACGACCGGCGAGTAGCGCCGCTGGCCTTCGTGAACCCGTCGCGCTCCTACGGCAGCGGGACCTCGTTCGGACAGAACCAGACGATCTGCCCGGTCGACTACTTCACGACGGCGGTTCGGGACTCACTCCGGGCGATCTTCGGCCGGCCGGGCCGACGGCGCACGGTGGAACCTCTTTGCGGCACCCTGATGCAGGACGTTTCGAACACGGCTCAGGGCCGGTGGTATTTCGGCCAGGCCGGCAACGACGACCCGCACCTGGCCCTGGTCCATGACAACGTCGATCCGACCGAGGGAGCGTTTTCCGTCGGCGTTTCGATCCCGAGCCTCCCGAGCACCGTCTACCTCTTCACGCCGGCCACGACCGGCCGACTCAACCTGGATTTCTCCCGGGTCACCGCCGACGGCCAGCTGTACTGCTACGAGCCGATCACCACCGGAACCCGCCACATTCTGCTGCAGCTCACCTCGAGCACCACGATCCGGATCGAAGGCGGTACGGGCCCGACCTGCGGACCGTCGTCTGGGTGGGCCCTGAGCGCGGCCGCCGTGACGTTCAGCCGTTAGGAGAGCCATCAAGGGAAGCCGTCAAGGAGAGCCCCGGCCGTTGGATTCGACTATCTTGGGACTCCCGATCGCCGCACGTAATCTCCGGAGTCGCCCGATGTCCGTCCAACCCGCCGCTACTCGACCCGAGGGGCTCGATCAGCCCCCGAGCCGACTGGCCGCGGAGGTAGCCCGCCGCCGGACCTTCGCCATCATCAGCCACCCCGACGCCGGCAAGACCACGCTCACCGAGAAGCTCCTGCTCTACGGCGGCGCGATCCACCTGGCCGGCACCGTCAAGGCCCGCCGCCAGACCCGGCACGCCACCTCCGACTGGATGGAACTCGAACGGGAGCGCGGGATCTCGGTCACCTCGAGCGTGATGCAGTTCGACTACGAGGGCATCCGGCTCAACCTGCTCGACACCCCCGGCCACCAGGACTTCTCCGAGGACACCTATCGCACGCTGATGGCGGCCGACAGTGCCATCATGCTGCTCGACAATCGGAAAGGCGTCGAAGAGCGGACCCGGCAGCTGTTCGACGTCTGCCGCCTCCGCCGGGTCCCGATCGTCACCTTCGTCAACAAGTGCGACCGCCCCGGGACCGATCCTCTCACGCTGATCAGCGAGGTCGAACGGGACCTGGGGCTCCATTGCCACGCCATGACCTGGCCAATCTTCGCCAGCAGCGGCCTGATCGGCGTCTACGATCGGCGAACCGAACGGGTGATGCTGTTCGACCGCACCAGCGACCACGGCGCCTCCCGGGCCACCTCGACCGACATGGCCCTCGACGACCCGGCCTTCGCGAACCTGGTGGGCTCGGCCACCTTCGACCAGCTGCTCGACGACATCGCCCTGCTCGACGAAGCTAGCCATCCCTTCGATCTGACCGCGGTCCAGGCCGGTGAGCTGACGCCGGTCTACTTCGGCAGCGCCCTCACCAACTTTGCCGTCGAGCCGTTCCTCCACGACTTCCTCCGCTTCGCGCCGGCCCCAGGAATCCGGACCTCGTCCGCCGGTCCGATCCCGCCCGACCGCCCCGATTTCTCCGGGTTCGTCTTCAAGATCCAGGCGAACATGGATCCCAAGCACCGGGACCGGATCGCGTTCGTCCGGATCTGCTCCGGCAAATTCGAAGCCGGGCTCGACGTCACCAACACCCGGACCGGCAAGCGGATCCGGCTGGCCGCGCCGCAGCAGTTCCTGGCCCGGGAACGGACCCAGACGGACGAAGCCTGGTCGGGTGACGTCGTCGGCGTGCTGGACCGGGGCACGCTCCGGATCGGCGACACGCTGGCCGAGGATCCCGCGATAAAATTCGAGGGCATCCCCCGCTTTGCCCCTGAGCACTTCGCGCGGGTGGTCCCGGCCGACCCGCTCCGGCGGAAGCAGCTCGACTCCGGCCTCCGCGACCTGTCCGAAGAGGGCGCGGCCCAGGTCTTCTACGTCGACGGCATGTCCGGCTCCGCCCCGATCCTCGGCGCCATCGGCCGGCTGCAGTTCGACGTGATGGTCCATCGCCTCGAGCGCGAATACAACGCGCCCTGTCGCCTCGAGCCGATGGTCTACGGACATCCGCGCTGGATGACCGGACCGAGAGACGCCATCGAGCAGGCGGGTAACGGCCGAGGACGATTGCTGGTGTACGACGCCAAGGGGGCGCCGGTGATTCTGTTCGAGAACTCGTCCAGCCTCTGGGCGGCGCAGCAGCACGAGAAGGGCCTCACCTTCCACGAAGTCGCGCCCTAGCCGGCCCGTTGATAATCGGGCCCCTGTTCCACGCGGCGCTCGTCGCCGGCCTGGTCTCCCGGACCCCGGCAACCGACCCACCCCGAGGCCTGGCCCGCTGCCTGGAAATCGTTAGGCGCGCCGCCCGGTCGGCCGGCATCGTCGACTCGACCTGGGCCACCGCTACCGCCGGCTTCACCCCCGACTCGACCGTCCTTCTCGCCGACCGCCACCAACCCGAATTCACGCTGCTGCTCTGGGACTACCTCGCCGCGGTGGTCGATTCCGAGCGGATCGCCGACGGCGTGAGCCGGATGGCCGCCTGGGATACCGTTTTGTCCGCCATCGAAACCAAGACCGGCGTCGACCGGGAGGCGGTCGTGGCCGTGTGGGGCGTCGAATCGGATTACGGCCGGGCGATGGGAACCCGCCCGCTGGTCCGCTCGCTGCTGACCGGGGCCTGCCAGGGTCGCCGCCACCGGTTCTTCCGGGAACAACTGCTTGCCGCACTCAAAATCCTCCAGCACGGCGACATTCCCCTCGACCGGCTGGTCGGCTCGTGGGCCGGCGCCTTCGGTCAGACCCAGTTCCTGCCCACCACCTTTCTCATGAAAGCCGTCGATGGCGACGGCGACGGCCACCGCGACCTGATCGGGTCGGTGCCGGACGCCCTCTGGTCCGCGGCGCGCTACCTCGAGCGGTCAGGATGGACGAAGGGCGAGCCCTGGGGCTATGAGGTGGCCGTGCCTAACGGCTTCCGCGGCCCAAGCGGCCGGCGGCGGCCCCGATCGCTCGGCCGGTGGGCGGCCTCGGGCCTGACGCGGATCGACCGCCTGCCCCTCGAGGGTTCCACGCCGGCCGCCCTCATCAGCCCGGCCGGGCCGGACGGCCCTCGTTTCCTTGTGCTGCGCAACTACCAGGCGGTCTGGAGTTACAACGCGGCCGAAGCGTACACGCTGGCGATCGTCCTCTTGGCGGATCGGCTGGCCGGCCGCGGCGGATTCCGGACCCCCTGGCCGACGGATGACCCGGGGCTATCGCGGCAGGAGCGACGAGAACTGAAGGAGCGACTGGCGAAATCGGGATATGACCCCGGCGTCCTCGACGGCTCGCTCGGCACCAAAGCCCGGGCGGCCGTGGCCGATTACGAGCGCGCCAGCGGAATTCCGGTTACCGGTCGTCCCGGCCAGCGACTGCTGGCGCGGCTTCGCGCGGCGGCGACGATCCCGCCGCGCCCGGAACGCCCCCGCCGCCAGCACCGGCACCCTGAGCCCCTCCGGGTCGGCCGCGAGCCCGGCCACCGGTCCACTCATCTAACCGACGTCGAGCCTCGGCATCCCGCGAATGGGGCCGTGCCCGGCATGCACCAGCTGAGCACCGAGCTCCGCCAGCAGTCGCCAGCTGGCCGCCACCGTGGGGACGTCCTCGTCAACGACCATCCCGGGCCAGGTCAGGTCGCCGGTGAACAGGTGGCCGGAATCGAGCAGCAGCGATACGCTGTCGTGCGAGTGGCCCGGGGTGGGAACGATCTGGCCGGCGATGCCGAGCCCGGCCAGCAGCGACCGCGACTCGGTGCAGCCGATGACCAGGTTGCCGGCGGGAACGATCGGGGTGTAGTGGTCGGCCGGCTTGACGTGGCGGGCCATCAGAGGAATCGCCGACTCCTGCTCTTCCGTCACGATGAGGCGCATGCCCCGGTTTTTGAGATCCTGGGCAGCGCCGGCATGGTCGAGGTGATAGTGAGTGGCGAGGCCGTGGGAAATTTCCCCAAGCGGGATGTCGGCCCGTTTGAGGTTCGCCTCGAGCTGGTTGAACATGCCGGGCCAGCCCAGGTCCACCAGCAACCGGGACCGGCCGGCGCTCACCACCCAGAAATTGGTGGACCGGTAGCCGACGTTGACGATCGTGACGGCGGGCATGTCTACCGGATCCACCGATCGACCGGGAGCCCGGGCACCCGCTCGAATTCCCGCACATTGCCGGTCGCCACCGCGTACCCCGCCGAGCGGGCAATGCTCGCAATCACCAGATCGCGGTCCGAAATCGGCTTGCTCCGGAGGGCCAGGCGCAATTCGGCGAAATGCGCCGCCGCGGGCCGGTCAAAAGGAAGCAGGGCCACACCGCTTTCCAGAATCGACTCGACCTGCTCCAGGTTCCCGGCAGGATCCCGGCTCAGGAGCGCGCCATAGCGCAGTTCGGCCTCAGTCATGGTGGTGATGGCCACGTCCGCCGGCGACAGAGCGCGGAGCCGCTCCCCCACGCCCTTCCGCCGCCTGAGCCACTCGACGCACACATCGGTGTCGAGCACCCACGGACCGGCCAACTCCGGTTTCACTCGTCGAACCCGCCAAGGACGCGGTCCCGGTGAGGCGCGTCCGGGAGCGGCGCCGGCATCCGGAAATCGTCGGTGACGCTCGGCGATCCGTCGAACCAACGCCAGAAGGCGCCGGGCCACTTCGGCTTGGACATCGGCTCGAGAATCACCCGACTCCCCTCCTTCCTTACCCGGACATAGCGCCCTTCGAAACGGCAGGCCGCCGGCAGCCGCACCGCCTGACTCCCACCGGTCATGAACAACCCGGCCCGATATTCTTCGCTCATGAATCCCAGCCTTTGTTCGGACGTACATACAGTAGATACGTCCTGCGGTCTTGGCAAGGGGTCCGGCATCCCGCCCCACACAGGGGACAACATCACGCTGGTCATGGGTCCCAAAATGCCAACGGCCCCGTGGGGCCGTTAACCAAACGAACGCAGGGCGAATCGAATCGCCGCGAACACCCGCGGTCAGATGAGCTTGACCAGTTGCTTGCCGAAGTTCCGGCCTTTGAGGAGCCCAATGAACGCCTCCGGCGCCGACGCCAGCCCGTCCGCGACGGTCTCCCGGTACTTGAGCTTGCCCGTGGCCACCAGCCCGCCAAGCTCCCGGAGCGCCTCGGACCAGAGCTCCATGTGCTCCGACACGATGAACCCTTCCACCTTCATCCGGTTCACCAGAATGAGTTGTGGCGCCAGCATTGGAATCGGCTGGCCGTTGTACCCCGAGATCATCCCGCACATCGCAATCCGCGAGAACGCATTGGCCCGGAACATCACGGCATCGAGAATCATTCCGCCCACGTTCTCGAAATAGCCGTCGATGCCGTTCGGACAGGCTTCCTTGAGAGCAGCCGAGAGAGATTTGAGATCGGGATGCTGCTTGTAATCGATGCAGGCGTCGAACCCCAGTTCCTCGACCACGTAGTGGCATTTGTCGGGGCCGCCGGCCAGACCGACGGCCCGGGCGCCCCGCGCCTTGGCGAGCTGACCGACCACACCGCCCACCGCCCCGCTCGCGGCACTCACGACCACGGTCTCACCCGCTTGGGGCCCGATGATCTTGATCAGACCATACCACGCCGTCACACCGGGCATGCCGACCACGCCGAGATAGGCCGAGAGCGGAATCCGGCTCGCATCGACCGTTTGAAGCGCGCCGGCGGCCGCGGGAGCGGCATCAACGATCGAGTACTGCTGCCAGCCCCCCCAACCAACGACCTTGTCCCCGGCGAGAAACGCCGGGTTCTTCGACACCACCACTTCGCCCACGGTGCCTCCGATCATCACCTGATCGAGCGCCTGGGGCGCCGCGTAACTCTTCCCGTCGTTCATCCGGCCCCGCATATAGGGGTCGAGGCTCAGATAGTGGTGCCGAACGAGGACCTGTCCGTCGCCAAGTTCTGGAACCGGAGTCTCCACCAACCGGAAGTTGGTCGGAGTCGGTTCGCCGGCGGGGCGCGAGGCGAGCAGCAGTTGCTGGTTCACGAAAGCCGTCATGTCAGGGTCCGTTGCTCAGGCGAAAATGCAGGAAACGCCGCCGTCGACGGCGAGGATCTGGCCGGTGATGTGCTTCCCGGCGTCCGATGCGAACAGCAGCGCGGCGCCCTTGAGATCGTCGTCATCACCAAGGCGCCGAAGCGGTACTCGGGCGGTGAGATTCTCGACCCCGATTTTTTCGAGCGTGCCCTTGGTCATGCGGCTCGGGAAGAAACCGGGTGCCAGCGCGTTCACCGTGATCCCGTATTCGCCCCATTCGCCGGCCAGGGTTCGGGTCAGGTTGACCACGCCCCCCTTGCTCGCGTTGTACGCCACGGTCTCGTGCCCGGGCGGATTTCCCGCCAGCCCGGCAATCGACGCAGTCATGATGATCCGTCCCTTCCGGCGCGGGATCATGCTCTTCTTGGCAATAGTCTGGCTGAAGAGAAAGACGCTCCGCAGATTGAGATTCATGACCTTGTCCCAGGCCTCGAGCGGATGATCCTCGGCCGGAGCCCCCCAAGCAGCCCCGGCGTTGTTGATCAGGATGTCCACCTGGCCCAGTCGGGCGATCGCCTCGTCGCAGACCTTGCGGACCTGGTCCGGATCGCTGGCGTCGGCCGTTATCCAGGTCGCGTCGATCCCGCGGGCTTTGAGGTGCGCCGCCGATTCCTCGAGATCCGCCGCTTTCCGGGAAGTGAGTACCAGCCTGGCCCCCGCCTCGCCCAGGGCCTCGGCCATCTGGAGCCCCAGACCCCGCGAACCACCGGTGATCAGCGCGGTCCGGCCGGTAAGGTCGAACAATTTATTGATGGGCGTGCTCATGGACCCTCGTTTCAGAGAACTTCGAAAATGCCGGCGGCACCCATGCCGCCGCCGATGCACATCGTGACGCAGACCCGCTTGGCGCCCCGGCGCCTGCCCTCGAGCAGGGCGTGACCGGTGAGGCGCTGACCGCTCATCCCGTAGGGGTGGCCGATCGCGATCGCGCCGCCATTCACGTTGAGTCGGTCCATCGGAATGCCCAGCGTGTCGGCACAGTAGAGCACCTGCACGGCAAAGGCTTCATTCAGCTCCCAGAGATCGATGTCGTTCACGGTGAGCCCGAGGCGCTTGAGCACCTTCGGCACGGCAAAGACCGGCCCGATTCCCATCTCGTCCGGCTCGCACCCCGCCACCGCAAAGCCCAGGAAACGCCCGATCGGCTTCAGCCCCTTCTGCTCCGCATACTTCTCGCTGGTCACCACGCAGGCCCCGGCGCCGTCGCTGAACTGGCTCGCGTTGCCCGCAGTCACGACTCCGCCAGGCACCGCGGTCCTGATGTCCTTGATGCCCTCGTAGGTCGTGCCGGCCCGCATTCCCTCGTCCACCGACGAGGTCACTTCCCGGGTCCTCAGGCCCATGACCGGGTCGGCGGTGCCGGCCGTGACCGTAATCGGCGCGATCTCGTCCTTGAACTTCCCCGCCTCGTGGGCGGCGCAGGCCCTCTGCTGACTCTCGGCGCCGTAGTGGTCCATCCGCTCCTTCGGGATCGCGTACCGCTTGGCCACCGTCTCGGCAGTCTGGAGCATGGGCCAGTAGAGTTCCGGCTTGTGCTCCTTGATCCACGAATCGGCGAGCATGTGCTGGTTGATCTCCTGCTGAACGCAGGAAATGCTCTCGACGCCTCCCGCCACGAACACCTCACCCTCGCCGCTCATGATCCGCTGCGAGGCGAGCGCGATGGTCTGAAGCCCGCTCGAGCAGAACCGGTTGACCGTCATCCCGCTCACGGTGACCGGGAGCCCGGCGCGAACGGCGCACTGGCGCGCGATGTTGACGCCGGTGGCGCCTTCGGGATTGGCGCAGCCCATCAGAACGTCTTCGACGTCCGCGGGGTCGATGCCGGCCCGTTCGAGGGCGGCCTTCACCACGTGGCCACCCAGGGTGGCGCCGTGGGTCATGTTGAACGCGCCCTTCCAGCTCTTGGCGAGCGGCGTCCGGGCGGTCGAAACGATTACTGCGCGGCTCATCGTGATTCCTTTCAGGTAAAGCTCTTGCCCTCGGCGACCAGCCGGGCGAGAAGCGGAGCCGGCTGCCAGAAGCCGGCGTCGTCATGAGGGTTCAGGCCAAAATGCTGCATCGCCCGGACCACGTTGAAGAGGCCCTGGCTGTCGGCGTAACAAAGCGGGCCACCGCGGAACAGCGGAAAGCCGTACCCGGTGAGATACACCATGTCGATGTCGCTCGCCTTGTTGGCGATCCCTTCTTCGAGAATCCGGGCCGCTTCGTTCACCAGCGAGTAGACCAGGCGCTGGACGATCTCCTCTTCCCCGACCTTCCGGGGGGCCCTCCCGATCGTCTTGCGGTAGTCCACGATCATCTGTTCGACCTCGGCCGAGGCGATCGCGTCACGCTGGCCGGCCTTGTAGTCGTACCAGCCGGCGCCGGTCTTCTGGCCGAACCGGCCCTTCTCGCAGAGCAGGTCCGCCGTCTTGCTGTACCGGATGTTGGGAAACTCGACCGCCCGGCGCTTCCGGATCGCCCAGCCGATGTCGTTCCCGGCGAGGTCGCTCATGCGGAAGGGTCCCATGGCGAAGCCGAATTTCTCGATGGCCCGGTCCACCTGGGACGGCGTGCAGCCCTCGTCGAGCAGGAACCCGGACTGGCGAATGTACTGCTCGACCATCCGATTCCCGATGAAGCCATCGCACACGCCGGAGACCACCGCGGTCTTCTTGATGACCTTGGCCATCGCCATCACCGTCGCGAGCACGTCCTTGGCCGTCGCCTTGCCGCGGACCACCTCGAGCAGCTTCATCACATTGGCCGGGCTGAAGAAGTGGAGCCCGACCACATCGGCCGGCCGCCTCGTGAAGCTCGCGATGGTATCGACATTCAGCGTCGAGGTGTTGGTGGCCAGGATGGCGCCCGGCTTGGCGGCCTGATCCAGCTTCTTGAAGACCGTCTCCTTGACCCCCATCTCCTCGAACACCGCCTCGATGACCAGATCGGCGTCCTTGATGTCGTCATAGGAGAGCGTGGGCGTCAGCAGGCTCATCCGCTGCTGGTAGACGTCCGACTTGAGCTTCCCCTTCTTGACCTGGCTCTCGTAGTTCCTGGCGATCGTGGCCAGCCCGCGGTCGAGCGCGTCCTGCCGGGTCTCGAGGATCACGACCGGAATCCCGGCATTCAGGAAATTCATCGAGATCCCGCCGCCCATCGTGCCGGCACCGATCACCGCCACCTTGGCGATCTTCCGGACCGGGGTATCCTCGGGCACGTCGGGGATCTTGCTCGCCGCCCGCTCGCCGAAGAAGGCATGGCGAAGCGCCTTCGACTCGGGCGTGAACATGAGCGCCATGAAGAGTTCCCGCTCGTAGGCCATGCCGTCCTCGAACGACCGCTTGACCGAGGCCTCGACCGCATCGACACAGCGCGCCGGAGCCGGGAAATTCTTCGCCATAGCCTTGACGGTGTTCCGGGCAAACTGGAAATAGCCGTCGGGGTTCGGATCGGTGGCCGGCAGGCTCCGGACTCGTGGCAGCGGGGCGCCACCCGCGTGCCTGGCGCCGACGTCGGCCGCGAACGCGAGGGCGCCGGTCATCAGGTCGCCTTCGATCAGCTGGTCGAACAGCCGCTGCCCCGGCTGCATCGCGAGCAGTTCGCTCTTCACCGGTTCGCCGCTCACGATCATATTGAGCGCCGTTTCGACGCCGAGCACCCGCGGCAGCCGCTGGGTGCCACCGGCGCCGGGCAACAGACCGAGCTTGACCTCGGGCAGCGCGATACTCGCGCCGGCGACCGCGACCCGGTAGTGGCAGCCCAGGGCCAGTTCGAGCCCGCCGCCCATGCAGACGCTGTGAATCGCGGCCACCACCGGCTTGCTGCAGCCGTCGACGACTTTGATCAGGGTGCCAAGGTTGGGCTCGGCCGCCGCCTTCGGCGAACCGAACTCGCGGATGTCGGCGCCGCCTGAAAATGCTTTGCCGGCCCCGGTCAGCACGACAGCTTTGACCGCGGCGTCCGCTTCCGCCCTGGCGACGCCCGCCGCGACGTCGCTCCGGGTCGCGTGGCCCAGACCGTTCACCGGTGGATTGTCGAGCGTGATGACGGCGATGCCGTCTCTGACTTCGTAGCGAGCACTCATGGAGTTCCGTTTCCTTCCGCCTGACCTGGCTCAGGCATTGGTCATCACCAGCTTGCCCCGGACCTGGCGGGATGCCATCCGCGCATAGGCTTCGGGCAGTCGATTCATCGGTAACACCTGATCAATCACCGGCTTGATCCGGCCCTGACCGTACCAGACGCCGAGCTCCGTCATCACCCGGCTCCAGTCGGCCGGCTCGCGCCGGACGTAGTCACCCCAGAACACGCCCACCACCGACGCCCCCTTGAGCAGGGCCAGGTTGAGCGGCAGCGAGGGAATGGTCCCGCCGGCGAATCCGATCACCAAATACCGCCCCCGCCAGGCGATCGACCGGAAGGCCGGCTCGGTCAGCGCACCACCGACCGGATCGTAGACTACGTCCGGGCCCTTGCCCCCGGTCAGCGCCTTGAGCGCGTCCCGGAGGTTCTCCTGCTGGTAGTCGATCGTGGCATCCGCACCGAGCGAGCGGCAGAAGGCGGCCTTCTCGGGGGTCGAGACCCCGGCGATCACCCGGGCGCCCATCGCCTTGGCAATCTGGATCGCCGCCGTGCCTACTCCGCCGGCGGCGCCCAGCACGAGCGCGGTTTCCCCGCTCTTGAGGGCAGCCCGGTCAACCAGGGCGTGGTGGGTCGTGCCATACGTCAGGACGAAGGCGGCCGCCTCGTCAAACGGAAGAGCTGGCGGGAGCGCCACCAGTTGCCCCGCGTCGGCAAGGGCGTGGGTCGCGAAGCCGCCGGTCCCGCCGACCGACGCGACGCGGTCGCCCACCGCGACCTGGCTGACCCCTGGCCCGACCGCCACCACCGTCCCGGCAAATTCGGACCCCGGCACGAACGGCAGGGCCGGCTTGAATTGGTATTTGCCCTCGATGATGAGCAGGTCTGGAAAGTTGAGACTGGCCGCGGCGATCGCGACCGATGCCTGCCCCGGCCCCGGTTCAGGCGTAGGGATTTCCCGCCACCGCAAGGCGTCAACGCCACTCAGAGCGTCACAGAACCAACCGAACATTGCCACCCGATTGACGAGAGCCGCGGCAACGTACGGCGCTTTGCGCCGGAGGTCAAATAACTCGCCGGACTGGACGATTTCGGGCGGTTCCACTATCCATTCCTGCATTGCCGCCAGGGGTACTCCGCGACAGCGGGGTTGAGAAAGTCTCTTGGAACCTGATCCGGTCAACACCGGCGTAGGGAGCGCGGCGTGTCGCAGACGCGGCCGGCTCCCCGGCCCCTGCGACCGCGACTCCGGACGCCGCTTCATGCGAGGCGTCCACCATGCTCAGTCTGTCACTCATCCTGATCATTGCCGTCCAGGACACCACCCGCCTCCACCAGAAGCCGGATACGCTCGAAACCGTCGTGGTTCGGGCGACCCGGGCCGGTGCCGCCGCTCCCACCTCTCAAAGCGTCGTGGACCGGGCCACGATTGCCCGGACCTACGCCGGCCAGGACGTGCCCCTGGCACTCCAGGGCCTCACCGCCGTCACGACCTCGTCGGATGCCGGCGGCTTTTCCGGCTACAGCTACCTCCGGCTCCGCGGAATCGACCAGACCCGGCTGACCGTCTCCCTCGACGGCGTTCCTCTCAACGACCCCGAAGACCAGGTCCTCTATTTCTCCAACATTCCCGACTTCGCCAACTCGATCCAGTCGATCCGGGTCCAGCGCGGCGTGGGCTCGAGCGGATTCGGCACCGCGTCGTTCGGCGGGTCGCTCAGCTTCGAGTCGATCCCGATTGCCGCGACGCCCCGGTTCGGCGAGGCGCAGGTTACCGCCGGATCGTTCGGAACCGGCCGAGTCAGCGTGGCGGGGGCCACGGGGCTCCAGCACGGCTGGGCTGCCTACGGCCGGGTGTCGGGCCAGACGACGGACGGATACCGGGCCCACTCCGGGAACGATTCCCGGTCCGGGTTCTTCAGCGCCGGCTGGTTTGGCGCCCGCGATGCCCTGAAGCTGACCGGCTTCGTGGGCCGATCGAAGACCCACCTGGCGTACTACGCGGCGTCGGAAGCGGATCTATCCGTGGATCGCCGCGCCAACCCGATGTCCCCCGCCGAGCGGGACGACTTCCACCAGGAAATGGTGAGCCTCCAGTATTCACGGGCGCTCTCGACAACCGGGTTGCTCACCGCGACCGCCTACCGGAACAGCGCCGGTGGCGAGTACGACGTAGCCGTCGGCAGCGATCTCTGGAACTTCAACCTCGATCACGCCTGGTACGGCCTCCTTACTACTTTCAACTGGCTACTTGGCCCTGTCGCCTTCACTGCCGGAGCCCATGCGAGCACCTACCACCGGGAGCACTTCCTGTTCGTCCGGCCGGATCTCCTGAGCCGGATCTACGACAACACCGGCCGGAAACAGGAGCAGAGCGGTTTCGTGAAAGCCTCCTGGACCCGCAACGCCATCGACATCCACGCCGACCTGGAACTCCGCCGCGCGGCCTTCCAGTACCAGCCCACCGCTGGGACGCCGATCGGAACGCCGGCGATCGACTGGGTCTTTCTCAACCCGAAGGTCGGGCTCACCTGGCGCGCCGCGCCGGCCACGACCGCCCACCTGTCGCTCGGGCGGACCGGGCGGGAGCCGACCCGGAGCGACCTGTTCGCCGGCGCCGATGATCTGGACCAGACCCTGGCGGCCGAACTGCTCCCGCTCGGCCAGGTTCGGCCGGAATCGGTGACCGACCTCGAAGCCGGCATGCGCTGGACCGGCCGCCGGATCGAATTCGGGGCCAACCTGTTCGCGATGCGGTTCCACAATGAGATCGCCCCGATTGGCACGTTGTCGATCACCGGGAGCCCGCTCCGGAAGAATCTGCCCCGGAGCCAACGCACGGGCCTGGAACTCGAAGCCGGCTGGCACCCGACACCGCACCTGGCGTTCACCGGCAACGCCATGCTGATGCGGGCCAGGATTGCCGAATACACGGACGACGCGGCCGGGGTGACCTACCGGAACGTGCAGCCCCTGCTCTCCCCAGCCGTAATCGCGGCCCTGCAGGGCGAATGGCGTCCTGCCGCCCGGACCGCGCTGGTCCTGTCGGCTCGGCACATCGGCCAATCGCAACTGGCCAACGACGGGAGTGCCACCATGGTCCTGCCGCGGGCCACACTGGTGGACGCCGGCGTCAGCATCGGCTGGTCGAAGTTCGAACTTCGGACCCAGGTCCAGAACCTCCTCAATGCCAACGCCTGGATGAGCGGGTATACCGACGGGAGCACCCGGTACCTCTTCCCGGTGGCAACCCGCACGCTACTCATGACCGTCTCGATCCGCCCTTGAGGCGGCGGCGGCCTCACCCAAATCGGCCCCCGCAGTATCTTGGTGAGTGGACCATTCGCCGTACTGTGGTTTCCTCTTCTTTCGGGAGTCCTTCATGCCATGGCGTTTGTCGGGGTTGCTGCTCGCCGGCTTCCTGGCCGCATCGCCCCAAACCGCGGCCGCCCAACAGCGCGACCTGAGCGGTTCCATCACCCGCGCCGATGACGGGCGCCCCATCGCCGACGCGACGATCACGGTCGTTGGCGGCGCGGCAACCACCCGTTCTGGTGCCAACGGCCGATTTTCGCTCGGTATTCCCCGGGGCGGCTCCATCCAGATCCTGGTCCGGGCCATCGGCTTCGTTCGCCAGCAGGCGACGGTCGAACCAACCCAGTCCACCCTCGATCTCCAGCTCACGGCGGACGTGTTCAAGCTCGAAGACGTGGTGGTGACCGGGCAGCAGACCGGGGTCTCCCGCCGGAACGCCGCGACCTCGAGTTCGGTCGTCGATGGCAGCGCGGTATCCCGGGTCGCGACACCGGCGCTCGACAAGGCGCTCGCCGGACGGGTGGCCGGCGCCAACATCCAGAGCAACTCCGGCGCACCAGGCAGCGGGGCCCAGATCATCATCCGCGGCACCAACACCATCAACGCCGCGGCCGACCCGTTGATCGTCGTGGACGGCGTGATCTTCAGTAACGCGACGGTCCCGACCGGTCTCTACACCGCGACCGGCAGCAGTGGCAATCCGATCAGCGGGGCTGCCCAGGACGACGGCGCCAATCGTCTCGCCGACTTGAATCCGAACGACATCGAGCGGATCGAAGTCCTCAAGTCCGCCGCGGCGTCGTCGATCTACGGGTCGAAGGCCGCCAACGGCGTGCTGGTGATCACGACCCGTCGCGGCGCCGCGGGAAAGACCCGGGCCGAATTGACCCAGCGAGTCGGCTTCTCCTCGTTGCTCCGCGGCTTCAAGCCCCGGGCCTTCACGGTCGCCGAAGCCAAAGATGTCTTCTCCACCGATGACGCCACCCTGGCGCCGTTTCTCGTCAATGGCCAGCTCCCGGTCTACGACCACCTGAAGGAAGTCGCCGGCAACAAGCCGATGGCGTACGAAACGGTCTTCTCGCTGAGCGGCGGATCGGAAACCACCAGGTTCTACACTTCACTCGAGGTGAAGAGCGAGGGCGGGATCATCGGCCACACCGGATCCCAGCGCCAGGCGATCCGGATCAATCTCGACCAGAAGCTCACCAACAACCTCAAGCTCAAGCTGTCGAACGGCTTCGCCCGGAGCCAGGCCGACCGCGGATTCACCAACAATGACAACCTCGGCGCGAGCATTACCTATGCGCTGGCCTACATCCCGAGCTTCATTCCGCTCACCCAGAACCCGGACGGCTCCTGGCCGGCCCCCGCATTCACCTACGCCGGGGCCAACCCTCTCCAGACCGCGGCGCTCGCCACCAATGACGAGCAGGTGCTCCGCAACACGTCGGCGGCCACTCTGGACTGGTTCGCTCACCAGGGGGAGCGGAGTTCCCTCCAGCTGATCGCCGCGGGCGGCGCCGACTTCTTTTCGCAGAATGCCCAGATTTTCTCACCGCCCGAACTGTTCTTCGAGGCGGCCAAGTCAAATCCCGGCACCGCGACGCGCGCCAACGCCCAAAGCCGCTATCTCAACTGGAACCTGAACGCCATCCACATCTACTCGCCGGCCTCCGCCGCCTGGCGCGCCAGTACCTCGTTCGGCGCCCAGTACGAGGACCGGCTGCTCGACCGGAACAGCGCCACCGCGCGCGGCCTCCTGCCGGGCCAGTCCAACATCGACAAGGGCGCCGTCTTCGGCGAACAGATCGAGATCAACACGAAAGAACGGACCTTCGCGCTCTACGGCCAGGAGGAATTCCTGGCGTTCCGGGAGAAACTCCTCATCACCGGCGGTATCCGGGCCGAACGGAGCAGCGTGTTCGGCAACACCGACCACTACTACCTCTTCCCGAAGTTCGCCGCGTCCTACCGGTTCCCGGAACTGCTGGGCCAGGGCGCCGATCTCAAGCTGCGGGCCGCCTACGGCCACATCGGCAATCAGCCGCTCTTCGGCCAGAAGTACACTGTCCTGAGCGGACGAAACACGATCAGCGGCAACGCCACCACCGTGGTCGGCGGCTCCGCCGGATCGCCCGACATCCGGCCGGAACGGACCAAGGAAATCGAAGTCGGTCTCGACGGCAGCCTGCTCCACAATCGCGCCAGCTTCGAGATCACCGCCTTCCGCCGGAACACCTACGATTTGCTGCTGTCCCGAACCCCGGCACCGTCGTCCGGCTACACCACCCAGTTCCTGAACGGCGGCCAGCTCCGCAACTGGGGCCTCGAGGTCGCGCTCGGCGTGACGCCGGTCCAGAGCCGGAACTTCCGCTGGGAGAGCCGGAACACTTTCCAGCTGGTCCGGAACAAGGTGGTCGACCTGCCGATCCCCGACTTCCGGCCCTTCGGCGCCGGATTCGGCCTCGCCTACGGTGAGTTCTTCATTCAGAAGGGCCGGCCGATCAACCAGATCATCGGCACCACCGGTTTCGACGCCAACGGGGATCCGATCGTGAGCTTCCTCGGCACCTCGACCCCGGACTTCAAGATCGGATTCAGCAACGACGTGAGCTGGAGGGCACTCACGATCGGCATGCTGTGGGACTGGCAGAAGGGCGGTGTCGCCCAGAACCAGACCCTGTCGCTGTATGACTGCAACCAGCTCTCCGAGGACAGTGGCCGCCCGTCCGGGCAGGCCCGGGCCCAGGCGTGCCTCAACGACGGCATCGCCACGCCGTTCGTCGAGTCGACGACCTACCTCCGCCTCCGCGAGGTCAGCATCGAGTACGAAGTGCCGCGCCGCATTGCCCAGAAGCTGTTCCGCGGGGCTGACGCGGCTCGGCTCTCACTCTCGGGCCGGAACCTGCTGCTGTTCACCAAGTACACCGGCTACGACCCCGAGTCGAGCAACTTCGGCCAGCAGGCCGTGTCTCGAAACGTGGACTTGGGCCCGTATCCTCCGTCCCGGAGCTTCTACTTCTCGGTCTCGGTGGGGTTCTAATATGCGACGACTCTCGATGCACACCGCCACGACGCTGCTCGCCGGACTCACCCTCGGCTGCGGCAGCTTCGATATTCTGAATTCGAACGACCCGAGCGAGGCCGACCTCCTCACCAACCCGACGCCCTCGAAGATCAGCGTCGCCGGCACCGGTCTCTTCGTCGGCGCCCGCGCCGGAGTAACCGGAGAGATCTGGATTCTTGGCTCGTATGGGCGTGAAGGCGTCCGTCTCCTCGGCAACAACCAGCCGGACTATCAGGAGCCGTTCTTCGGCCCGATCCAGCAACAGCGGGCCGTGGCCTGGGGCGCCGAATTCACCAACATCCGGAGTGCCAACATCTTCCTCGCGGCCCTCGCCAAGACCACCCAGCTCTCGGCCGCGCAGAAGTCAGCCGGAATCGGGCTGGCCCAAACGCTCAAGGCGCTGGCGGTGTTCAAGGTGATCGCGGTCCGCGGGAAACTCGGTGCTCCGGTGGACGTCGGCCGGGCGCTGTCGGAGGACCCGGCGCCGTTCCTGACGGAAGATGGGGTCTACAACTACATCCGGGCCCTCCTCGACAGCGCCAAGACCAATCTCGGCGCCGGCTCGGCGGCGAACTTCCCGCTCGTGCTGCCCGGTGGATTTTCGGATTTTGCCACGCCGACCGAGTTCCTGAAATTCACCCGGGGCCTGGCCGCCAAGGCCGAAGTGTTCCATGGATCGGCGGGCTGCGGAATCACGTGCTACCAGCGGGCGCTGACCGAGTTGAGCGCGAGCTATCTGACGTTCGACCCTGGTGCGTTGGCGTTCGGGCCGTATTACGACTTCTCCTCCGGCCCAGGCGACTCACCCAACAACCTTTCCGATCCGCTGAACGGCGCCGATTTCTTTGCCCTCCGGGTGAACCAGACCGACGCTCAGCTCCAGCCCAGCGGCGACATGGACCAGCGGGTGCTCGACAAGGTCGCGGATGCCACCCGCGATCCGCCGCAGACAGTGGGCGGCTTCCCGATCACCGGCGAGCTCAAGTTCACCAACTATCTCGCCGGCGGCCGGCCGAACACCGGGGCGGGAATTCCGATCCTCAAGAACGAGGAACTGATCCTGCTTGGCGCTGAGGCCAACCTCGGAATCGGCAACAAGGCGGCGGCGATCACGTACCTGGACTTCGTCCGGCAGAATGCTGGCGGTCTGGCGCCAACCACACTTACCGCGGCCAGTTCCACCGCCGCGCTGCTCGACGAGTTGCTCTACAACCGGCGCTACTCGCTCCTCTGGGAGCAGGGCGCGCGGTGGATCGATGCCCGGCGCTACAACCGGCTCTCTACCATCCCGGTGATCGTGCCGGATGGCGCTGTGCCGGCCGAGGTCCCGATTCCCGAGGCCGAATGCCAGGCTCGGAATCTCACGGCTCCGTGCCGCCCGGCGGGCAACTAACGCGACCCCGCAGCACAAACCACGAGGCCCGGGTCAACACGACCCGGGCCTCGTTGGTTTCCCCGCCCGCCGATTACTGGCCCGGGTGGTACCGGCGCTGCACGTGCCCCTCGAGCTCGTCGGGATAGAAATAGACGTCGCGCAGTTTGCCCCCCGCGTACCGCTCGGCCTGATCGTTGAAGTGGGGCTCCCTGGGATCGCCGTTCAGGCCGCCGGCCGTTACCGCTTTGGCTCGAACCCGCTTTCCGAATTCGACCACCGCCACGAAACTGTTGCCGCTGGTGCCGTACATCCGCTTGGTGCCGGGATAGGTCCGCGCGCCGAACGACGCCAGCGACCCCCACTGGGCCGAGGCGAACGGCACCGGAATGCTGGGGCCCGCATCGTTGAACGGCTGGATGATGTCTCCTGTAAGGCGCTGGAATCGGTTGATCTCACCCCAGGGCGTCTTCCACGAGCCGAAATCCGTCGTGAGCCGGTCCACCGCCGCCGTCAGCGCGCCTAGTCGCTGCGCGACCGTGGTCCGCTTCGCCATGTAGGCGTATACGGACATGGCCTCCGACTCGGCGTCGGCCCGGGTGATCCGCCAGAGCTCCTGACCCCAATAGACCGCGAGTGAGGTCGGCACCGACTCGGCACCCCAGCGCCGGTCCCAGCCGCGAAGCGCCGCCACCGGCTCGGCCAGCCTGGCCTTGACCGGGTCCCCCATGGCCGCGGCGTCGTACGACTCGAACAGCCCGGGGAGCAGGTCGTCGAAGGCGGGAAGATCCCGGTCGAACGCCACGGCGATCAGGGTGTCGAGGGTGTAGTGGTCGTGACGGCCAAGGGCCCGGAGGGCGTGGATCCCCCGGGGATTCTCGCCAGCCTGGTCGAAGTAGGCCGGATAGTCCGATCCCTTGGGGCTGTTCGGGCCGGCGGCCGAGTAGGGCCAGTTGTTGGTGTTGAAGACCCAGCCGGTGCCGGGGTTCTTCAGGTTGGGACTCTCGTCGATGGAATGGATGCCGCGGTACTCGGTGGCCGGATCGCTCCCGTCCACGGGGCGAGTCCAGTCGAACCGCGGGTCCCGGCGCGGGACGCGGTTGGCGTGGAAGTAGGCGATGTTGCCGCCCGCATCGGCGTACAGGGTGTTGTTCGAGGAGTTGGTGTGGAGCTCCATCGTCTTCCGGAACGAATCGTATCCGGTGGTCTTGATCCTGGTATACGACTGAGTCAGGGCCTTGACCGGTTCCTCCATCAGCCGGAACGCGATCCACTTGCCGTCGGCCGCGCGGACGATCGGCCCGTGGTGGCTCCGGTAGATGGTGAAGGTCCGACGGCCCATCCCGTTGGGCGTCTGGAAATTGATGGTCACTTTCCGCGACATCATCCGGCGGGTTGCCGCCCCGTACTTGTACGTCACGACCCGCGGCCCTGCCGTCACGGTCTCGGCGTATTCGTCGACGGCGTCGGCGCCACTCGAGGTGTGCATCCAGCCGTTCTTCTCATTGAAGCCCTGGTAGACGAAGAACTGGCCCCAGGTGATGGCACCATAGGCATTGAGCCCCTCGTCGCTCTGGACCTGGGCTTCCTCGCGGAAGAAGAACGAGGTGTGGGGATTGATGAGCAGCATCGCGGCACCCGACTGGGTCCGCGAGGGCCCGATGGCGATGCCGTTCGACCCGCGCGGCTCCGGCATCACGCCCTGGTCGGCGCCCTGGCCCGGCGACGGCGCTGACGCCGCGGGCCGCTTGTCATAGAAGGCCGCCAGCTGCTCCAGCGGAACCCGCTCGATATCCCAGCCAATGCTGCCCTCGGTGAACGACATCACCATCCAGGGCTCGAACCGGGTCAGGACTTTCGGCTTGACCGCCGGATGGGACGCCAAAAAGTAGTTGAGCCCGTCGGCCCAGGCGTTCATCAGCTTCCGAAGCCAGAGCGGGCTCCGGGCATATTGGCGCTTCATGCTGTCGGGATCGGCGATCAGTCGCATCCGCAGATCCCGGTAGATCGCTGCTTCACCCTCAGCCTCCGCCACCCGTCCCAGCGCATTGAGATAGTTCATCTCGATCCGATTGAAGTCGTCCTCGGCCTGGGCATAGATCAGGCCGAAGACGGCGTCGGCGTCGGTGTGTCCCTTGACGTGCGGCACGCCCCAGTCGTCGCGGGTGATCGTGACGGCATCGGCCTGCCGCTTCCAGCGGGCCTGTTCGGGATCCTGCGGCGCAGGGGACGCCACGGACATGATGACCGCAAGAAGGAACGCTGGCATGGCGAGGCCTGTGATCGGAACGGGGTGGAGCCGGATTGTACCGGCCCCGGATTCTATGCCACCGGCCGGGGAGCCACTAGGGGCACGCTGATCGAACTAGTGTGCATGTGTTTGATTTCATGCGTAGCAATGCTATGATACATGCATGTCAAAACCTGATCCCTCTCGCCCCAAGCTGGTCCGGGAACCGGTGCAGGCCTACCTCGCCGGCGACGACGTCGAGCTGTTGAACCGCATGACGGAAGAGACCGGCCTGTCCAAGGCGGAAATTCTCCGGCGCGGTCTCCGGAGCTTCGCCGCTGAGCAGGGCGGTGAGAGCCCGATGCTTCGCTTTATGGGGGAGCAGGACAGCCGAGGCTGGCCCGACCATGCCGCTGCCGGGCACGATGAGTTGCTGGCCGACGCCTACAAGGCACCGAGGAAGCGCCGCAAATGAAATCGATGTTCCTCGACACCTCGGGATGGTTTGCCGCCATGAGTCCCAGGGAGGCACACCACAATGCGGCGTTGAGCGCTTACCGGGCCCGGATCGAGGGCCGCGCCCGTCTGGTGACGACCAACCTGGTGGTCGCGGAGATGGAGGTTCTGCTGATGCGATTCCGGGGCCCGGGCGAGGGGCTCCGGTTCATGGAGAGCCTCTATCAGGATCCAGGCCATCAGGTGGTCTTCGTCGACCGTGACCTCGAGCGGGCCGCGATCGACCGGTGGATCCGCCGGTTTCGGGATCAGCGGTTGAGTTTGGCGGACGCCACGAGTTTCGAGGTGATGCGACAGCGGCAGATTCACGAGGCGCTCGCCCTGGACGAGCACTTCGAAATGGCGGGCTACGAGCTGGTACCCTGACTCGGCCTGATCGAATCCGGGCGCCTCACGGCCGGAGCCCGAACCGGCTCGGCCCTGGCGCCCGCAGCGGCGCGGCGAGGTTGGCGAACTCGCACAGGACCCGCCGGGTCTCCCGCGGATCGATGATCTGCTCGACCAGATACTTCTCGGCGGTCCGAAAGGGCGACCGGACCTTCTCGAGACGCGCCGTGATCTCGGCCATCAGCAGGTCGGGATTCTCGGCCTTGGCAAGATCCGATTTGTAGGCAGCCTGGATCCCACCCTCAATCGGCAGCGAGCCCCAGTCCGCCGAAGGCCAGGCGTAGCGGTAGCGGTAACGCGCGTGGTTCCCATGTGACGCCCCCGCCACGCCGAACGCCTTTCGGATCACGACCGTGCACCACGGCACCGTAGCCTGGTAGATCGCGGCCAGGGCCCGGGCGCCCCAACGCATCGTATTCTCGCGCTCGGCCTTGACGCCGATCAGGAAACCGGGGTTGTCCACCAGGTGAACGATCGGCAGATGAAAGGTCTGGGCCAGATCGAGAAACCGGATCATCTTCTCGGAACTCGCCGCCGTCCAGAGGCCGCCCAGCACGAACGGATCACTCGCGACCACGGCGACCGGCCAACCGTCGAGCCGGGCGAACGCCGCAATCACCGAGGGTCCGTTGTAGCGCCCGATCTCGAACACTGATCCAAGATCAAAGATGGCCTCGAGAATCGGCCGCATCTTGTAGACCCGGCGGCGGTCCCGCGGAACCGCGCCGATCAGCCAGTCGTCGGCGCGAGCCGGATCGTCCGTCCGGGGCGCTCGGGGCGGCAGGTCCCACACCGACGACGGCAGATACGACAGAAACCGGCGGGTCCGCTCGAACGCTTCCTCCTCGCTCTCCACCTCCTCGTCGATCCCGCCATTCCGGGTGTGGATCGAGCTGCCACCCAGTTCCTCCTTGGTGACCTTCTCGCCGACCGCGGCGACGACCGGCGGACCGGCCACGAACATCTGGGCCTGCCCCTTCACCAGCATCGAGTAGTGGGTGGAGACGAGCCGCGCGGCCCCCAGGCCGGCCACCGGGCCCAAGCCCAGGCCCACGACCGGCACGGTGGCCAAATTCGCAACCAGGTGATCCCAGCCGTGCAGCGTCGGGAGATAGGTGTACCCGCTCGACGCCAGCGTCTTGACCGAGCCGCCCCCGCCGGTGCCCTCGATGAGACGGACCATCGGGAGCCGGTATTCGTTGGCGAGCTGCTCGGACGCGGTCTGTTTGTCGTGAATCGCCGCGTCCGCCGCCCCGCCTCGCACCGTGAAGTCATCGCCCGACACGACCACCGGCCGCCCCTCGATCTGGCCCCGACCATAGATCGTGTTGCTGGCGGAGAACTTGACGAAGTTCCCCTGATCATCGTACTCCCCGAACCCGGCGAGCGCCCCCACCTCGTGGAACGAGCCCGGGTCGAGCAGCCGGTCGAGACGCTCCCGAATGGTCAGCCGGCCGGCATCGTGCTGCCGCTTCACTTTGTCCTCGCCGCCCATCTCGCGGGCCATGGCCTCACGACGGCGGAGTTCGTCGACTTCCTTCTGCCAGCTCATGGGCGGGACGGCGCCACGGGGGGCGGCGGCACCGGCATCGTACTCTTGGGCTCATTGGTGCCGCGGTGGCACATCACGCAGGAAACCTTCTCGTACTCCGCGTCCAGTTCCTTCACGGCGGTGAGCTCGTTCCGGTTGAGACGGTCGGTCATCACCTGCATCTGACGGGCAATCCGTTTGTTCTTGCGAGTGTCCGCGTCGAACGATCCGGCCGCGTGGCAGTTGGAGCAGGTCCAGCCGAGCCCACGGCCGTAGTTGGTATCCATGGTCTTGAGGAACTCGCCGGCCGTCATGGTGGCCAGGAACTTCACATTCTTGAATACCTTGCCGGCCGGCTCGTTCTCACGGCCCGCGATGGTCTTCAGGATCGAATCCACCGTGGCCCGCCGAATCGAGTCCTGGACGACCGGGTTCGGCGGCACCCTGCGCCGGGGAGCTGCCTGCGCCGGGGCCTCGGGGGGCGGCGCGGGCGCGGCGCCCGGAGCCGGGGCGCCCGGACGACTGCCCGGCGACGGCTGGCTGGGAGCGGTGTGAGTGCAGGCCGCAATGACCGCGGCGCTGAGGAAAGCAAGAAGCAGGCGCTGTTTCGACACGAAGGACCCGGAAAGCCTTTGGAGGTGACGGAATATATCGCCCGCATCGGCTAACTTGATGCCATGACGGCCCCCAAGCCTTTCGGTCCGTGGCTCGATCGCTTTTTCCAGTCGTATTTCCGGCACCGCCCCGTGAACGCGACGTTCATCGGGATTCATGATCACGACCATCGGCTCCCCGATTTTTCACCGTCCGGCGCGGGCGACGCCTTCGCCGATCTGCGCTCGTTGCTCGAAGCATCCCGGGGGATCGACCCGGTTGCTCTGACCGGCCCCGAGCAGATCGACCTCCGCCTCGCCACCGGCTTCCTCGAGACCCAGCGCTGGGAGTTCGAGTCCCGGCATTTCCACCAAGGGAACCCGAGCCTGTACACCGGTGAGGCGATTTTTGGCGTGATTTCGCTGTTTCTCACCGATTTCGCACCCTTGGCCGAGCGCGTGGCCGCCGCGACGGGCCGGCTCGAGGCCTATGACCGGTTCTTCGAACAGGCCCGGGCCAACGTACCCGAGGCACCGGCGGGCTGGACCGCACGGGCGATCCGCGAATGCCGGGCAGGGCTGGCACTCCTGACGAGTGGCGTTCGTCAGCTCGCCGCTCAGCCGGGGGCAGACTGGAACCCGTTCCTCGCCGCGGCCGAACGGGCGGCCCGCCTGCTCGAAGCCCACCGGCATCATCTCGAAACCGACACGCTCCGCCGTCCGGTGACCGCAGTCGCGGCCGGCGCCGATGCCCTGGAGCTGTATCTGCGGCAGGGTCATTTCCTGGCCGAGTCAGGCGACGCCATCGCTGAATACGCCGAGGCCGAACTCGTCCGGGCCAAACAGTACCTCTCGGAGCGCAAAGATGATGCGGGTGCGGCCGCCGGCACCGCCGGCACCGACCCTCGGTATCAGGCGGTCTGGGACGACGCCCGCGACACGGCGCTCCGCCACCAGCTCCTCGCCTGGCCCGATTTCCCGATCCGCTATGTGCCCCGGCCCGCCTGGGCGGCGGAGGCGGCCCCGGACTTGTACTTTCTGTTCTATCGCTCACCCGCGGCATTCGGGCGGCCGCCGGTCCACGAGTACCTGGTCCCGCCGGACGATCCCGGCGAGAGTGCCGTCAAGCTGAACCACGTGGTCCACCACGGGGGGATCGGGCACCACGTCCAGAACTGGCACGCCTTCCGGGCCCGTTCCCGGATTGGACGGATGGCCGCGGTGGACTGCGCGTCGCGGATCGCGATGTTCTGTGGCGGGACGATGGCCGAGGGCTGGGCCTGCTACGCGACGGATCTGATGGGCGAGACCGGCTATCTCACCAACGCCGAGCGTTACGACGAACAGCGGACCCGGGCCCGGATGTGCGCTCGGGCGGTGGTGGACGTCCGGCTGCACCAGGGCCGCTATTCGCTCGCGGATGCGGCGGCCTACTACGAACGGGAAGCCGCCATGCCGGCCGAAGCGGCGATGGGCGAAGCGGTCAAGAACAGCATGTTCCCCGGCGGAGCGCTGATGTATGTGATGGGCACCGACAAGATCCATCAACTCCGGCAGACGTTGTCGGCCCGGCTGGGAGGCCGGTTTTCGCTCAGGGCGTTCCACGACGAGTTTCTCTCCCACGGATCGATTCCGGTGACGCTGATCGCGGAGACGATGATGGAGCAGGCCAATGGCGCTGAGTGACGCGGCCCTGACCTTCGGCCGTGAGGTGATGACGGCCCTCCTCGGCCTCGATCAGCTCTATCGCCGGGAGAGTGGCGACGAGGACGGGCTCGCGGTGTTGAATCTCGATCAGGACCACGAGTTCACCGGGGACGCGTTCGAGAGCTATCGAGTGGCCGCTGGACGGTTCGCCGATCTGCGGCTCCGGGCGGTTCGGCTCCCCGAGCCGGATCGCCGGGTCTACTATGACGACTTGTGCCATTCCACCCTGGCATTCATTGCCTGGCGCGAACAGGGTCTTTCCTTCGAGCGCCAGCTGGCGGATTTTCTCCACGTCCCCGCGGCGCCGGTGTCGGAGGCCGACCTGGATCGCCTCCGAATCGACCTCCAGGCCCTGCTCGACCGGAACGGGTATCAGGGCACCCTCGCGGCCCAGTCCGCGGAGTGGGAGCGGCGCAACCGGGTACCCGCGGCCGACGTCGAGGCGGTGCTGACCCGATGGATGGACGACGCCTGGACCCGGACTGAAGCAACGTTGCTCCCGATTCCGGCAGACCGGGCCGATGGCATGCGCGTGACGCCGGTCTCCGGCATGGCCTTCAATGCCCGCTGCAACTATCCCGGCCGCTCGGTCGAGATCAATACCGATCCGGTCCTGACCGGTCCCGGACTCAAGCATCTTGCGGTCCACGAGGGCTGCCCCGGGCACTACATCCAATTCAAGATGCGGGAGACGTGGTACCGCCGAGGCCTCGCGGCGGCGGATGTCCTGCTCTCGTGCGTGAACACCGCCAGTTCGTGCGTGTTTGAAGGGATCGCGGACGCGGGCCTGGAGATGACCGACTGGATCGCGAACGACGACGACCGGATCCAGTCGCTCCAGAACCGGTACCGGGCCGCGGTCGGTACCGTCGCCGCGTGGCGGCTCCATGGGCTCGGCCACAACGCCGGGCCGGTTGGCGATTGGCTCCGGAGTGTCGCCCTCGTCGGCGGTGAAGGCTGGGTGGCGAATCGGATGGCGTTCATCCGGGCGCCGGCCCGCGCGGCGCTGATCTGGTCCTACTGGTGGGGCGAACCGACGGTGGCGGCCGCATGGCGGACGGTGGCGCCGCCCGACCGGCCGGCCTTCCTCGAGTTCCTCCACACCCGCATGCACTCGAATCGGAGCGTGGCCATGTTCCAGGCAGATTCCCGACGATGAGACCGAAGGATGGCCTGGCCCTGCTTCTGCTCCTGGCGGCCTGCGGCGGCGCAGAGGGCGGCGGCGGCAAGACGATTCTCCGGGTGGCCTACGAGCGGGAGATCGACGTCCTGAATCCGTTCACCAGCCAGAACCTGGCCGACATCGGTTACACGATGATCGAAGGCCTGGTCACGACCGACGAACACAACCGCTACATCCCGGTACTCGCCCGAACGATCCCCACCCGGGCGAACGGTCTCGTCAAAAACACGGCCGGGAGCATGGTCGAAATCACCTGGCCCCTGCAGGACAGCGTCCGCTGGCACGACGGCGTGCCGTTCACCAGCAAGGACGTCTGCTTCACCTGGAAGTTCGTCACCAGCCCGAACTCCGAAACTTACAATCGCGAACAGTACCTCCACATCCAGGACTGCCGGACCCCGGACGACCACACGGTGGTCTTCGTCTGGGATGGGGAATACGCCTATTACGACGGGCTCTTCGAGGCGATTCTCCCTGAGCATATCCTCGGCGCCCTCTCCACCGAGGCGATCGTCAAGTACGAGCCCTACAACCGGGGGCCCAAGACGATCGGAACCGGCCCGTTCAAATTCGCCGAGTGGAAATCGGGCGAGTATATCCGGCTGGTGCGGAACGATCAGTACTGGCGAGGCCGGGCCCTGCCGAAAATCGACGAGATCGTCTGGGCCTTCATCCCCGACGCCAATACCCGGCTCAACGCCCTCAAATCGGGCCAATATCACTATGGGCGGATCCAGCCTAACCAGGTGAAGGACGTGAAGGATCTGGCCGGCTACCAGACCCATCTGGTCAGTCAGAACTCGGTGATGCACCTCGACGTATCCCGACGAACGCCCCACGGGGCTCTGATCTTCGGCGACGAGCGGGTCCGCCGGGCCATTTTCCAGGCGATCGACCGGACGGCCATCGCGGGCCAATTGATGGAGGGAACCGTCCAGGTGGCCAACTCGCCCATCAATCCGACCAGCCGGTTCCACAAGGCCGATCTGGCGGTGCCGGCCGTCGACACGGTGATGTCGAAGCAGCTGCTCGATCAGGCCGGGTGGCTCATGGGAGCCGACGGCGTGCGCCACAAGGGCGCTGACCGCCTCACGTTTCTGATCTCGAACCGGGCCGGGGCCACCGACCGAATCGCGGTAGCGCAGGTGATTCAGGCCCAGCTCAAGGCGATCGGTGTCGAGGTGACCTTCGAAACACTGGAAAGTGCGGCCTGGACCAACAAGTGGCGGAGCGGCCAGTGGGAGGCGGTCGTCAGCGCCTGGTTCCTGCCGGCCGATCCGAGCCTGACTGGCCTCTACGCCTGCGACGGCGCCAACAACATGACCGGTTTCTGCGATCCGGAACTCGACGTGCTGCTCAAGCGCTCCGACCGAACCCTGGACGATCAGGCCCGGAAGCGCGATCTCGATCTGGCCCAGGAACGTCTCATCGCCACCGCCCGGACGCTGCCGCTCTACTACAACGTGATCCCCGAAGTGGTCAGCACCCGGATCGGCAACTTCCGGGCGAGCGGCACCAACTTCGGGAGCTTCTGGAACGTCTTCGACTGGACGCTGGCGCCCTGACGTGGGTCGCTATCTCCGCCGCCGCCTGATTCAGCTGGTGCCGCTGCTGTTTGGCATCTCGATCGTCATTTTCGGCGTGATTCAGGCCGCGCCCGGCGGGCCCGAAGGCAGTCTGCTCGCGGCGGGCCGGTTCGTGGACCCCAGCGTGATCGAGAGCTACCGCCACCGGCTCGGCGTCGACCAGCCGGTCTGGCGCCAGTATCTCAACTGGCTGGGCGCCAGCGCACGCGGAGATCTGGGACAAAGCTTCTCGACCAGCCGGCCGGTGACGGCGATGATCGGGGAACGCCTCCCCGCCACACTGGAGCTGATGGGCGCCGCCTTCCTGTTTGCGGCGCTCGTGGCGCTGCCGTTCGGGCTCTTCTCCGCCCTCAGGCGCTACACCCTGGCCGACATGCTCGGCACCGGATTGTCATTTCTCGGGGTGGCCATGCCGGTGTTCTGGTTCGGCCTGCTGCTCCAGCTGATCTTTTCGGTCCGGCTGGGCTGGCTGCCGGTGTCCGGCACCGGTACCATCGGCGCCTCGTCGGTCGGCGACCATCTGCGCCACCTGATCCTGCCGGGACTGGTTCTCTCGACTCGGTACATCGCGGGATGGTCGCGATACTTCCGGTCGAGCCTGATCGGGGTGTCGCGGGCTGGGTTCGTGCGGACCGCGCGCGCCAAGGGGCTCACCGAAACGCGGGTCGTGGGCGTTCACACCGTCCGCAACGCCCTCGTCCCGGTGATCTCGGTGATGGCGTTGAACGTAGCCGATCTCTTTTCAGGGGCGGTCATCACCGAGACCGTGTTTGCCTGGCCCGGGATCGGGCGGCTCTTCGTCCAGGGGATGTTCGCGCGGGACTATCCGCTCCTGATGGGGATTCTGCTGATGGGCGCCGTCACGGTGATCCTCTTCAACCTGGTCGCCGATCTGCTGTACGGCGCGCTCGATCCCAGAATCCGCTATGAGTAGGCCTGAGTCGCCGGGGCGGATCGCGTGGCGCCGGCTCCGGCGGCACCGGACGGCGGTGCCGTCGCTGATCATCTTCGGGGCCATCGTGGTGGCCTGTCTCGCGGCGCCGCTGGTGGCGCCCCACGCGATGGACGCCATCGATCTCGCGGCGGTGAAGCAGGCGCCGAGCCGGCTCCACTGGATGGGCACCGACGATCTGGGGCGCGACGTGCTCTCGCGGCTCCTGTTCGGCGGGCGAATCTCGATCGTGATCGGGCTCCTGGCCGCGGTGGCGGGCACGACGCTCGGCGCGGTGGTCGGCGCAGTCGCCGCGTTCTACGGCCGGGCGGTGGACAACGTGCTGATGCGCATCACCGATGTGGCATACGCGATCCCGTCCCTCCCGCTCCTGATCATCCTGTCGGCCTATTCCAGGGCGGCCATCGTGTCGATGGTCCTGATCATCGGCGGCTTGAGCTGGATGGCGACTGCCCGCGTGGTCCGGGCCGAGGTGCTGACGATCCGGGAGATGCCGTTCGTCGAGGCGGCGCGAGTGCTCGGAGCCGGGAGCGGGGTCACCATTCTCCGCCACGTGCTCCCCAACGCGATGGGGTCGCTGATCGTCGGAGCCACGCTGGGCGTGGGGAACGCGATCTTGATCGAATCGTCGCTCAGCTTCCTGGGGCTCGGCGTGCAGCCGCCGACGGCGACCTGGGGCAACATGCTGATGGACGCCCAGTCGACCATGGCCGCCAAGCCCTGGCTCACGATTTTCCCCGGTGGCGCCATTCTGCTGGTGATCCTGGCCGTCAACTTCATCGGCGACGGCCTCCGCGACGCCCTGGACCCCCAGAAAGATCCGGCCTGATCCAGCTGCATCGGAACGTTACGCCCCCGCTCACCACGAGACGGACCGGCGCAGGTGCCAGGCCCGCTCGGCGGCGGCAAGGCATTCTCAATCAAGAACTTGACCTGAGCTGACCGCGCTGGCCCCGGACCTGCACTTCGGGGCCTCGCGGCGAACGCCCATCAACGTGGCACGCCCGCTGTGAGTCCCCAACCAATGGAGTGCCCATGTACCGTCGCCTGACTGCAGGTTTCGCCGTCGCCGCCGTAGCCTTCAGCCTCGCATGCAGCAATGCCGCGAGCTCGGATTCGGCGTTTGCGCCGTCCCCGCCGGCCACGCCCTTTGCGTCCGGCGGGAGCGGCGGCGGGGGCGGGGGCTCGGTCCGGCCCTGTGCCATTCTGACGTTCGGCATCGTGAACAACACCGTATTGAGCTCGTCGGTCGCCCCGTACTGGCAGCCCAATACCGCATACGGAGCACAGGCTATCGGTTCCACGGAAAAGAGTTGTGACACGGTGCCTGGCGCCGTGATGATCTGGACCGACATCACCGGCACCAACGATGGCTGCGACGCCACGATCCCGCGGTTCGTAGGGGCGACTTACGCCAAGTACGGGCTCAAGCCGATGAGCCGCTTCGACCAGTACTTCGTCTATAGCACCGGCGACAATTGCATCGGCACCACCCGGACAATCAAGGCCACGCTGATCGACCAGACCACCGGCGCCGTGCTGTCCACGATGACCACGACCTGGCTGGTCGGGTAGCCCAACCGGCATCGAAGGCAGCGGGCCCCGGCCGAGGTTTCCGGCCGGGGCCCGCGTGTTTCGTTCGGCACCCTGAGTCAGTGTCCGATCACCATCTCCAGGTGGGTCGGGTACCGGACCGACTGGTAGATCCGCTGGGTGGCCGGGCGGTAGTCGCCGCGTTTGGCTTCGAAGACGCTCGGCGTGAACGTCTGCGGGTTCCGGTCGATCAGCGGGAACCAGCTACTCTGGACCTGGACCATGATCCGGTGTCCCTTGAGGAACCGGTAGTCGACCGAGTGGAGGTCCACCGTGTAGGGCACGACGGCGTCCGCCGCCAGCGCGACGGGCTTCTCGAACCCCTGATGGAACCGGCCCCGGAGCACATCGCCCATCACCATGAGCTGGTAGCCGGCCATCTTCGGATCGGCGGGGTCGGGCTCCGGATAGGCGTCGATCAACTTCACGATCCAGTCACTGTCCGTCCCGGTGGTCGAGGCGAACAGCCTGGCCACGATCGAGCCAGAGACCACCACGTCCTGGTCGAGCGGTGGTGTTGTCCAGGAGAGGACATCCTTCCGGCCGGTGAGGAACCGCTGATCCTGGACCTGCCAGGTGGTCCAGCCGCCGAAGCCTAACGTCGGATCGACCGGCCGTTTGCGGTACGGCACCGGATCGGCGGGGTCGGAGAGATATTCCGCGAACGCCGCCCCGGGGGCGGGTGGCGTCCAGGCCAGTTTTCCGCCGGGCTGGAGATAGAGGTTCTTCACGGCGGTGCCGGTTCGCTCCGGCCAGCTCGTGTGCGAGACCCAGCGGTTGGCCCCGGGCTCGAAGGTGGTGGCTTCGGCGAGATCGATCTTGCCCTGGCCCTTCAAGTAGAAGCGGAACCAGGGGAGCTGGATCTTTTCCCGGAAATACCGGCCCGTCTCGCTTCCGAAACTCACCCGGCCAAGCGAATCACCCTTGCCGGCCGCCCAGCCGCCGTGGTTCCACGGGCCGACAACCAGGAAGTTCTGGTTGTGGGTGTCGTGGCGTTCGAGCAGTTCGTAAATCCGGAGCGGTCCGTAGAAGTCTTCCTGGTCCCACCAGCCGGCTACGTTCAGGGTGGGGACCGTGACCTTCGTGAGGTAGGGTGCAAAGGCCTGGCGCTTCCAGAAGCCGTCGTAGTTCGGATGGGAGACGAAGTCGACCCAGGTCGGCAACTTGGCGCCGCCGTACTTCTCCTCGACGTTGATCAGTGGCCCAAGGTCGAGGTACCACTGGTACGTGTCGGGGGTCCCGAACTCGAACGGCTTCACTTCGGCGCCCCGCTCCATGGCGAAGGCGTATTCCATGGCGTAACTCAGCCGGAAGGCACCGTTGTGGTGGAAGTCGTCGCCCAGGTACATGTCGGCCGGGGAGGCCTGGGGCGAGACGGCCTTGAGGGCCGGGTGCGGATCGAGCATGGCCATGACCGTGGTCCAGCCCATGTACGACACTCCCATCATCCCGGCCTTGCCGTTGTTGTTCGGGACGTTCTTGAGCAGCCAGTCGATCGTGTCGTAGGTGTCGGTGCTCTCGTCGATCGCCTTGGGGTCCTTGGAATTCCGGGGCGGGCGGAGCATGACGAAGGTGCCTTCCGACCGGGATTTCCCGAGGATGTCCTGGAGGACGATGATGAAGCCATCGTCGATCAACTCCCGGAAGGCGTAGAGCGAGCCTGGGAACCCCTTGGCGTCAACGCCGGACAGGACCCCGTAGGGCGACCGGTTCAGGATGAAGGGCATCGGCTCGCGCCGGCCGATCGGGGTGTAGATCGCGGTGTGGAGCTTGACCCCGTCCCGAGTCGGAATCATCACGTCCTGGCGGGTGACCTTGGTGGTCCAGTCGACGCGTTCCTGCGCCGCCGATCGGTTGACAAGGATCGCGCCGGCGGCCATGGCGATCAGAAGCGAAGTCTGGACACGACGGGCCATCGGGAGCCTCGACTCATTGGATGGTGACAGGGACCGGGATGATAGCGGATCGACCCCCCGAACAGTCAGCCCGCGGCTTTCACACCGGTTTCTGCCTGGGCGAGGTGAGCCCGGCGCAACGCCGTCGCCGTCTTGTGGTCGCCCGTGTGGCTCCAGCCCGGGGGCATCACGACGTAGCGGATCTTGTTGAGAAGACCCGGCGCCCGCCACACGTCCCGCGCCAGCAGCACGATCTCGCCGAAATAGACGTCGAGGAAATTGCCGGGATTCACCTTGCGGGTGATCCCGTAATCCGGCTGGACCGAGAGCTGTTCGTGCTGCAAGGTGCCGAAGACCCGGTCCCAGACGTTGAGCAGGTTGCAAAAGTTGGTGTCGATGTAGAGCGGGTTTCTGGAATGGTGGACCCGGTGGTGGGACGGCGTGAGAATCAGCCGCTCGAGCGGCCCCAGCCGGGCATCCACCAGGAGGTGTTCGCCGGCATGGATGAACATGCCCCACATGCCGTCGATGAACATGATCAGAAACAGGAGCGGCGGGCTCAGACCCAGCAGAATGCAGGTCGAGGTCCGGATGACGTCGGCGTACGGGGCTTCGAGGAAGAAGTGGGCGTGGCTGACGAACAGATTCATGCTCTCGGGCGCATGGTGGGTCGAGTGGAGGCACCACAAGAGCCGGACCTTGTGGGCCAGGTAGTGATAGATGAAGTGACCCAGCTCCCAGACCACGTAGCCGTACAGCAGCCCGTACCACGTGATTTTGAGACTGAAGGGGGCGATCGGCGTGAACACGCCGATCGCGAACGCGGTCGCGGCGATCGACACCCAGCCCGATATGATCCGGTTGAACACGTAGATCAGAAAGATCAGCCGGTACTCGCGACCGCGGAACGTGCGCGTCCAGAGCGCCCTGACGATCTCGAACACCAACAGCAGAGGGAGCAGCGGCCCGATCGCTCCCGTGAACCCGCTCCAGGTCCTGAGACTCGAATAGTCGCCGGACTGGACCATCGTGATCCAGGAGCCCAGACCCAGAAAGCCGGTCAGCTCATGCAGCAGGGTGGTGAGGACGGTCATCGGATGCCATGCTCGAATGGTGGCCGCGGCAAGATCGCCGAAAAGGTACCGCCGGACCGCCGACGCGGCCACCAGGTGACCTCCCCGCGACAGCCGCCCAAGCTATCTTCGGGCCATGCTTTCCATCACCTCGGCCGCCGTCCTGCTGTTCTTCGTCATGGACCCACTGGGCAACGTGCCGCTGTTCCTCGCGGCGCTCACGCATGTGGCGCCTGCTCGCCACCGGCGGGTGATCATCCGGGAACTGGTCATCGCGCTCGCGGTCCTGGTGGCTTTTCTGTTCGGCGGGCCGAAACTGCTGGAATTGCTGCGAGTGTCGGGGACGGCGCTCACGGTTGCGGGTGGAGTGGTGATGCTGCTGATCGCGCTTCGAATGGTTTTCCCGACCGCCGACAGCAACTTGGTTGAAGCCGTGGAGGCCGAGCCGTTCGTCGTGCCGCTCGCGATCCCTTACGTAGCCGGCCCAAGCGCCATGGCAACGGTGCTGCTGTTCACGAGCCGCGAGCCGGACCGCTGGCCGGCCTGGCTGCTGGCTCTCCTCCTGGCGTGGCTCGCCACCGGGGTGGTGCTGTTCTTCGCCTCGGGCTTTGCCCGGCTGCTCGGATCGCGTGGACTGCTCGCCATCGAGCGGCTGATGGGCATGCTGCTCGTGATCGTGTCGGTCGAGATGATCCTGAGCGGTCTCCGGCAATACCTCGCGGCTCCGCTCTAGCCGATCAGGGCACCGGCCCCTCGCTGAAGAATCGCGGGCCGGCGCCGCGCCACACCGGCCGGCCCGGCGCATTCGCCACCGCATAACCGATCCGCAGATTGGCCTCGCCGTAGACCACCGCCGCCTGCCAGTCGATGCCCTGGTCAAACCGGTCCCGCGGCGTATGATGGACCCGGCCGAACCAAGCCCGCTGAGCCTCGACCCCGGTCTGGGCGCCGTGACCGCTCATCTTCCCCGGGAACAGCATGACGCCTGGCACGCCAACCCGCATGAAACTGTAGTGATCACTCCGGGTGAAGATGGTCATCCAGGGCAGAGCATCCTCGCTGAGTTTGAGCCCAAGGCCCCGGATCGCGCCGCCGACGACGTCATCGAGACTCGAGTACTTCGCTCCATACGCCACCAAGTCCTGCACCGGGTTGGTGAAGACGAAGTTGTCGAGGTTGATGTCGGCCACAATCCGCCCGATCGGTACCGGAGGATGGTGGGCGAAGTAGTCCGAGCCGAGGATGCCCTTCTCCTCCCCGGTCACCGCCAGAAAAATGATCGACCGTCTCGGCCGAGGCCCGGTGGCAAACGCCCGGGCAACGGCCATCATCGTCGCGGTGCCGCCGGCGTTGTCGATCGCGCCGTGGTAGACGCTGTCGCCGTCCACGGGGTCCCCGATGCCGACATGGTCGAGATGGGCGCTGTAGACGACGTATTCCTGCTTGAGACGAGGGTCGCTGCCCTCGAGGACGGCGGCGGCGTTGGAAACGGTGACCGGCCGATGCCGGAACCGGGCCTTGAAACGCAGACTGGCATTCATCGGAAAAGAGACCGGCCCTTTGGCAAGGTCCCGGGCGACGTCTTCGAATTTCCGTCCCGCCGCCTCGAAGAGGGCCGCGGTGCCCCGATCGGCGAATCGGAGCACGGCGCCGGTCTCGAAGAACGGGGAATGAGCCCGCCCCGCATCGTCGAGCCATCCCAACCCCTCGAGCTGGCCGAGGCTCCGGCTGAGCGCCGGCCCCGGGACCGGCATCAGCGTGACCACGCCGACGGCGCCGTGCTCGAGCGCATTCCGTTCCTTGGCCGCCAGCGAGGCGAAATGACCCCGTTCGTCCGGTGCCAGTGAGGGCGGGCCGCCGAAGACCATGACCGCGAATTTGCCGCGCACATCGATGCCCTGGTAGTCGTCGTACGCCAGGGCCGGCGCGGTCACACCCCAGCCGACGAACACGGCCTCCCCCGCCAGATCCACCGAGTCCCGCCCCTTGTCGGCATGAACCAGGAAGTCCACGTTGAGTTCAAGGACACGCGACCCCGACCGAGTGACGAGCTCGAGCACGACACCGGCCGGATCGAGCTCCGACCGGCGAAGCGGCACCGGCAGCAGTCGCGACGAATCGGCGCCCAACGGCTTCAAGCCAAGGGCCTCGAACTCGGCCGCTACGTAGCGAGCGGCGATTTCCGCCCCTCGTTGGCCGGTCTCCCGCCCTTCGAGGTACCGGTCAGCCAGAAATCGGATGTGACTGGCGATCCACTCCGGCCGGATCCGGCTGGCTGGCGGCGCGGCGCGCTTCGGTCCAGACTGGGCGGAGACCGTCGACGCGACCATCACCGTCACGGTCAGGGCAAGTCGGGTCATGGCTGCCTCGGCTCGGATACCACGGGTAACAGCAGACGCGAGGCGGTGCCGGGCCGCGGCTCCTACTGCGGCGACCCCGGCCGCTTCGAACGGATCGGGAACGGCGGTTCCGGCTTGAGAATCACCGGCTTCTCCTTGAGCAGCCGCAGCGCCTCTTCGACCGCACGCTCGAGCTGGGGCTCCCGCCCGGCGGCGACGTCCTTGGGCAGCATGTCGACCGCAATGTCGGGCGCCACACCCTCGTTCTCGACCGCCCACTTGCCGTTCACGTCGAAGAACCCGCCCCGCGGCGCCAGCATCGCCCCGCCGTCGATCAGCGGCGGCGTGTCCCAGATCCCGACCAGCCCGCCCCAGGTCTTGGTGCCGATCAGCGGACCGATCTTCATCTGCTTGAACATGAACGGCAGCATGTCGCCACCGGACCCCGAGCTCTCGTTGATCAGCATCACCTTGGGGCCCCAGATCCCGGCCTCCGGAGTCGTGAACGGCTGGCGGTTGCCGACCGGATTGTTGAAGTAGCCCTGGAGCGGCCGGCTCAGCAATTCCACGATGTAGTCGGCCGCCGACCCGCCGCCGTTGAACCGTTCGTCGATCACCGCGCCCGGCCGGTCCTGCTGGGCGAAGTAGTACCGGTTGAAGAAGGTGTAGCCGGCGGTCGACGTGTTAGGCAGATAGACGTACGCCAGCTTCCCGCCAGACAACTTGTCGACCAGCCGGCGGTTCGCCTCGACCCAGTCGAAGGTCCGCAAGCCGGCTTCGCTCGCGACCGGCACCACGGTCACCCGGCGAGCCCCGTCGAGCACGGGCTTGGCGTTGACCGAAATCGTGATCTGGCGCTCGGCCGTACCCTCGAGCAGCCGGTCGAGATTGTCCCGGGCCGTCAGTTCGACGCCGTTCACCGCCACCAGGTAGTCCCCCACTTGGACGTCGATCCCCGGCGCCGACAACGGGGCGTGGAGCCCCGGGTTCCAGCTTTCACCGGTCAGGATCTTCGCGATCCGGTACCGTCCCTCCGCGATCTCGTAGTCGGCGCCCAGCAGGCCGGCCTTGGCGCTCGCCACCGGAGGCAGGTCACCGGGGAAGACGAAGGAGTGACCGACCGCGACTTCGCCGCCCAGCATGTCCTGCAGGAACACCAGGTCCGACCGGTGCCGTACGTGGGCCAGCATCGGGGCGTACATCGCCTTGGTCTTGACGTAGTCCGCGCCGTGCATGTTCGGCACGTAGAGGAAATCCCGCTGGAACCGCCACCCCTCGTCGAACATCTGCTTGAATTCAGTCTTGGGATCCACCAGCATCCGGACCGACGCGAGGCTGACCGTCCCGGCTCCGGCCGCGGGTGGTGCGGCGTCCCCGTCCACGATCTGCCAGGCCGGACCCGACTGGACCAACAGCTTCTTCCCGTCCGCCGAGACTCTGAAGCTGGTGACCCCGGTGGTGAACGGCACGGCCTTCCGGGTCTTGAGCTGGTAACGATGGAGGGTGCTCCCCCCGCGCATCGGGGCGGTCCCGGTTTGCGGGATCGACTCGAGGAAGAAAAACGTGCCCGCCGACCCGGACCGGAGCATCTGGTAGTCCCGCGCCGCGGCGTCGGTCGCCACGATCCGGCCGGAGAGGCCGTCAAAATCGATCACCACCGGCTTGACCGTGGAGGTGTCCTTCTTTTCGGCAGGCTTCGCGGGGTCGATCACCGGCTCGTCGTCGCTCTCCGGCAGCAGCGGAGACGGGTCGCCTTTCTTGAGCACGGCGAGATAGAGCGATCGCGTCACCTCGCGGCCCATTGACTGCATCTCGAGCCACCCGGTGTTGAGACCCAGGTCGGTCGAGGCGAGGAAGGCGAGATACTTGCCAGACTGGTCCCATGCCGGCCAGACCGCGTCCGCCATGCCGTCCGTCGCCTGATGGACCTTCCCGAGCGCCACATCATAGACGTAGATCGCGTGCAGCTGGGTCGGCAGACGCTTGGCGTACGCGATCCACTTCGAGTCCGGACTCCAGACCGGGTTCATCGACCGCTGCGGCACCATCCACTGGTCGGTGTCGGCCTGGGTGGCCTTGCCCGTCGCCACGTCGACGATCCACAGGTTGAGCCCCGTGTCGGTAAACAGGATCTTCTTCGAATCCGGCGACCAGGCCGGCGTATAGTAGAACGTCGGCTTCGGCAGCTCGATCTCGCGGGGCGCGGTAGCCCCGTCCGCGGGCGCGATGACCAGGCGGTATTCCCCGCTCTGATCGCTGAACCACGAGATCGACTTCCCGTCCGGCGACCAGACCGGGTTCCGGTCCGCCGCCCCGGGTGAGTTGGTCAGATTCCGCCAATCGCCCTTCTCGGCGGGAACGGAGAAGATCTCACCCCGGGCCTCGAATAGCGCCCGCTTGCCCGTCGGCGAGAGCGCCGCGTTGAACACCAGGTCCGCCACCGGCTTCCACGAGGGCTCCATCCAGGGGAAGTCGCCCCGCACAGTGACGTTGACGGCCTGCGCCTTGCCCGCCTTGGGATCGAACAGGTGGATCCGGCCGCCCTGCTCGTACACCAGCACGCCGCCCCCGGCCGATAGCGACTTGATATCGTAGTCGGTGAACCGGGTGACCTGGGTGGTCTGCTTCGTTCTGGTGTCGTAGGCCCAGATGTTCATCAGGAAATCGCGGTCCGACAGGAAGTAGACGGTCTCGCCGATCCACGATGGCGACAGGTCCCGGCTCCCCGACCACGACGGGCTCTCCACCTCCAGATTGTCCATCCGGGCAATCCAGATTGGCCGGCTCTGCCCGCCACGGTAGTTCCGCCATTCCGGATCCCAGAAATTGGGCATGACGTAGGCGAACTTCTTTCCGTCGGCACTGTACTGGCCATCCGATCCCCTCGGAATCGCCAGAGGGACTTCGGCCCCGCCCTCGACGGACACGGTCCAGAACTTGGTGATGTTGCCGGGTCCGGAGGTCCGCGACGAGGTGAACACCACTGAGCGGCCGTCCGGCGTCCAGCCGGTCACGTCGCCGCCGGCCGGGTGCCAGGTCAGGCGGCGCGCCTCGCCGCCCTCGACCGGCACCACATACACCGAGCCATGCCCCCCGTACTGACCCGTAAAGGCGACCCACGTCCCGTCGGGCGAGAGTTTCGGATCCGAGGTCTGCCCCCCGTAGCTGGTGATCCGGCGAGCATCGCCGCCGGCCCGGTCCACGACCCAGATGTTGTTGGCGTAGGCAAACGCGATGTTCTTCTCGCTCACCGACGGCTGCCGGAGCAGCAACGTCTGGCCGGACACGGTCGCGGTGGCCGTCGCGAGAAGGGCGAGCGCAACGTACTGGATTCGCATGGGTCAGTCCTGGCTGAACTTGATGAGGGTGTCGTTGTCCGCGTGCCGGCGCATCAGGCCGAGCAGCATTTCCATCGCGGCGGCCGGAGGCTGCCGGTCAATCTGGCGTCGGAGCTTCTGGGTGGCGGCCAGCGCCCCTGGACTCAGGAGCAGCTCCTCCTTCCTGGTCCCACTGCCCACCAGGTCGATCGCCGGAAAGATCCGGCGGTCGGCGAGGTCGCGGTTCAGCACCAGTTCGCTGTTGCCCGTTCCCTTGAACTCTTCGTAGATCAGCTGATCCATCTTGCTGCCGGTGTCGATCAGCGCCGTGGCGATGATGGTGAGCGACCCGCCGCCCATCTTGGGGTCGACTTTCCGGGCGCTCCCGAAGAACCGCTTCGGATGCTCCAGGGATTCCGCCCCCACGCCACCCGACAGCGTGCGGCCACTCCCCTTCACCACCGAATTGTAGGCCCGGGCCAGCCGGGTGAGCGAATCGACGATCAGGACCACGTCCTCGCCCTGCTCCACCCGCCGGCGGGCTCGTTCCAGCAGGAGTTCGGCGCAGGCCACATGGCGGGCCGGCGGATGATCGAACGTGGAAGCGATCACCTCGCCGAATCCCGCGGCCTCGATCTCGAAGACCTCCTCGGGCCGCTCGTCGACCAGCAGGATGAACAGGGCCGCGGCCGGCTGGTTGACGCTGATCCCCTCGGCAATGGCCTGGAGCACCATCGTCTTGCCGGCCTTGGCCGGGGCCACGATCAACGCGCGCTGTCCCTTGCCGAACGGGCACATGAGGTCGATGACCCGCGTGGTGTAGTCCGGTTGTCCTCGCCGGACCAGACGACATTCCAGTTTGAGCGCTTCGTTCGGATGGATCGCGGTCAGGCGGTCGAACGCGGGACGCTCCCGGATCGACTCCAGCGCGCGGCCGTTCACCTTGAGGATCCGGCCCAGCGAAGGCCGGCCCCCCGGCTTGGGCTCGGCCTCAATCTCATCTCCCGGCCGAAGGCCCAGCTGGCCAATCAGGTTGCCAGGCACCTGGATGTCGCGCTGATCCGGCTGGTACGCGTTCTCACGCCGACGGAGCACTCCGTTGTTGCGGCCGGTCAGCTCGAGAATCCCTTGAATCATGCATCCTCATTCGACACGAGAACGGCGCGGCCCTGCCGCCGAACGGCGGCCAGGGAGCGCCTGAACCTGAAGATTACTGGTCCGATAATACCCGGACTGGGCGAAAAGGCCCATGCGGCGGGGCTTTACCCTCGTCCCGGCGGGCACTACCCTTGGCTCGCCATGCCCACTCCACTTCGCGTTGCCGTCATCGGCGCCGGCCGCTGGTCCGCCTCGGCCCACCTCCCCGGATTCTACCGGTCCCAGCTCTCGGAAATCGCGGTCATCTGCGACCTCGATCGCGAACTGGCCCTGAAACGAGCCGCCCAGTTCGGCGATCCCGAGGTGACGACCGATTACCGGACCATTCTGGCCCGGCCCGACATCGACATCATCGACATCGTCACCCGTGGCGATCACCAGGACCTGGTCTTCGAAGTCCTCGAGGCCGGCAAGCACTGTCTGGTCGAAAAACCGGTCTGTCACGACTATCGCGACGTCTGGCGAGCCCATCGACTGGCGGAATCCAAAGGCCTCAAGACCAAAGTCGGGCTCACCTTCCGGTATGCCCCGGCGATGATGTACGCCTTCGACCTGATCCGGCAGGGCTTCATCGGGGAGCCGTTCATTTTCAACGGCTACGAGCAGAACTCCCAGTGGCTCGACCCCGACAATCCAATGGACAAACGGATTCACAAGGCCAAACCGGTCAACGAGAAGCCCTGGGGGGTCGATCCGTCCCGCGAGGGGATCACGGTGTCCTCGCTCGAGGGTTATGGCGCCCCCACCATCGACATCGGCCTCGAAATGGTCGGCAGCGACCTCTCCCGCGTGATCGGCATCCTCGCCAACATGGTCAAGCACCGCCGCCGCACCAACCTCGACACCGCGCGGGAACGAATCAACATCGACGACGCCGACATGTTCATGGGCGAGGCGGCCAATGGGGCCCTCTACTCGATGCAGTCGAGCTACGTGGCGGTGGGAAACTATCCGGGCATCGAAGCCAGGATCTCCGGATCGAAGGGCGCCATCAAAGTCCGGCTGGTCGAGGAGTTCGGCGTGATCCAGACGATCCACACCGCCACCGCCGAGAAGGTGGAGTTTGTTCAGCAGGAAATCCCGGCCCACTATTTTCCCCCGGGTTTCCGGACCGACGACCCGTGGAGCACGGCGTTCTACGGCAACCTGGTTCACAATTTCTGCCAGGAGATCGTGGCCGGCGGAGCCGAGAACCAGGGCAACTTCGCCCAGAGCGCCCGGGTTCAGGAGATCATCAACGGCGTCGCACTGTCCCACCGCGAACGCCGCTGGATCGACCTCCCGCTCGACACCACGCGGGACATTACCATTCAATCGAGCCCGTTCTGACTATCCGGGGAGCGAGCCCCCATGACTGTTGATGGAAGGTGAGCCCTGACAACGGCATGACCCCGCCAGCCCGACCGATCGATCGGCCCCTCGCCGAAGCGCTCGCCTCCCAGGCGATCGACCTGGGTGAATGGATCGGTGAAGGAGCGACCGCGATCGTCTATCGGGCCTCCGACCGGAAGCACGACCGGTCGCTGGCCGTCAAGGTCCTGCGGGATGCGGTCCCCACGGAGTTCGGGGCGGCCCGGTTCGCCAACGAAATCAAAATCAGCGCCCGCCTGCGGCACCCCGGCATCCTCCCCCTGATCGATTCGGGCCAGACCGCCGACGGCCGGGTCTACTACCTGATGCCCTTCGCGGAAGGCGAGACCCTGGGGGCCCGGCTCGCCCGCGGGCCGCTGCCACTCAATGAGGCGATCCGGATGGCGGGGGAGCTGGCCGAGGCGCTCGCGTTTGCCCATCAGGCCGGGTATGTCCACCGGGACGTCAAGCCCGATAACATCATGATCGAGGCCGGCCGGGCCGTGCTGGCCGATTTCGGGCTGGCCCGCCGGATCGTGGCGACCAGCGTCGGACCCGGCTACCGGACGGAGCCCGGAATCGCGGTCGGCACGCCCGCGTACATGAGCCCCGAACAGCTGGCCGGCGAGGAACCGCTCGACGGTCGTTCGGATGTCTACGCGCTCGGCGTGGTTCTGTGCGAAATGATCACCGGGCGGTCGCCGTTCGCGGCCACCAATACCCTCCGCATGATGACGGCCCGGTTCGATCCCAACAACTCGCTCAGCGAGATCCTCGCGCCGATCCCCGACCCCCTGAAACCCATCCTCCGAAGTGCCCTCGCCGTCGATCCCGCCCGGCGACCGACCGCCGACGAGTTCGTGGCGGCGCTGCGCCAGGTCGAATCGGGCGCCCGGCCCGGTGTTCCCACCCGGCCGGGTCGGCGCTGGCTCGGCGTCGGCATGGTGGCCCTGGCCCTCGGCGCCGGAGCCTGGTGGTCGCTCCGAGGCGTCACGACCCTCGATCCCCGGCGCGTTCTCGTGGCCGACTTCGCCAACGAAACCAATGACCCGTCCCTCGATCGGATCGGGCCGATCGCCGGCGACTGGATTTCGGCGGCCCTGGCCCCGATGTCGCGGCTCTCGATCCTGAACGGGGCCTTCATCCTCGGCGCCCCGCGGCGAACGGTGGGTCAGAACGAAGCCGCCACGTCGATCAGCCGGCTCCGGGTCGTGGCAGACTCGAGCGGGGCCGGCACGGTCATCACGGGTTCCATTTACGGCACGCCGAGCCGTCTGGAACTGTTCGCCGAGGTCCTCGACGCCCGGAACGGACGCCTGCTTGGCGCCATGGGGCCGTTGACCGGCCGGGTGGGCGCACTCGACTCGCTGATGACCGAGCTGCGAAACCGGATCACCCCGATCGTCGCGTCACGGATCCCATGATGACCGGCCAGGCCCGCCCGATGATCGCATGGACCGTCATGGCACTGGCGGCCGCCGGCAGTGCCGCCGCCCAGTCGGTCCGGGTCCACGTCGTCGAGGCCGAGACCAGGCAACCAGTCCCCGGCGCGATCGTCAGCGTCGTGGACGGGACCAATCGGCGGCTCGTCCAGGGCCTCACCGGTGAGTCGGGCCGGCTGGTCCTTCGCGCACCAACGCCCGGATCCTTCCGGCTCCGCGCCGACCGGATCGGCCACCCCGGGATCTGGAGCGAACCGTTCGATCTCGGCGACTCGATCTCGATCGAATTGGTGATGCCCGTCGATCGCGTGACCCTGCCCGAGCTCACCGTCCGCGCCACGTCGAATTGCGAGCCCCGCGCCGACGGGGAACAGACCGCAACGCTGTGGGAGGAAATTCGGAAGGCCCTCTCCGCCGGGCAGATCACGTCGGTCACGCAGAGCGTCGAGTTGGACGTGCAGCGGTTCCGACGCTACCGGACCTGGTCGGGCAGCCTGCGGGCCGACAGCACGATCGAGGAGTACAGCACGCGGAGCTCACCCTTCGTCAGCCCCGCTCCGTCCGCGCTGCGGGCGGAGGGCTACATCCGGCAGTCTGGTGACCAGTATCAGTTTCGAGGGCCCGATGCGACGGTCCTGCTGTCACCGGAGTTCCTCGAAACCCACTGCTTCGAGCGGAAGGCGTCTCGGAATACCCCGGGACTCGTAGGGCTGGGATTTCGCCCGACCCGGGAGGTCGAGCTCCCCGACATCCAGGGAACATTGTGGGTCGATCGTGGCACGCTCGAGCTCCACCACCTCGACTTCGAATTTCAGAACGCGCCCCCTGCGGTCCGCGCCCCCGGCATCGGCGGACGGGTGGAGTTCGAGCGGCTCGCCACCGGGAGCTGGATCATCCGGGACTGGTACATCCGGAGCCCCGACCGAGTCGTCATCGCTCGCCGCGGGGCCTCGCCGCTGGATGCCGTTCGGGACAGCATCGTCGGCTATGTCGACGAGGGAGGCACTGCGCGCCCGGTAGGGGATGTCCGGACGGCGCTCCGGGAGACCGCAGCCAACGTGCGCGAGGCCACTCGGACGTCAGGAGACCTGCGAGGGCGGCTGGTCTCCCCCGAAGGCACGCCGATCGCCGGGGCCCTGATTGCCGTCGCGGAGACGGATTCCGTCTACACCAGCGGGGGCGACGGGCGTTTCGAGGTGCGCGACCTGCCGTCCGGCCGGCTCCAGGTCCGAATCCGTGCCATCGGGTTCCGGCCGTTCGGCGCCGAATTCGCCCTGTCGAGCGGGCGGCGGTTGATCGACACGACCCTGATCCTGCAGCACTCGGCCCAGATCCTCGATTCGGTCGTCGTGACCGCCAGGGCGACGACGTTCGAAGCCGGGAAGATGGCTGACGTCGAGCGCCGGATGAAATCAGGCTTCGGGCGGTTCATCACCCGGACCGCGCTGCACGACCCGCTCCAGGGCGGCCTGGACACTCAGCTCCGCCGATTCGCCCGGATGCGGCTGGCGCCGTTGTGTCACGGGATCGGCCTGGGCGCGATGTCCGCCACGCGCGGCGACTCGCCGATCGGTGTGAACTGTCACCCCCAGGTTCTCACCGGGTGTTTCATGGCGGTGTTCATCGACGGGGCCTTGTACTGGTCACCGGACATGGGCGCGGTGGCCGAGCCGCCGGATCTGACCAAGTTCAACCCGCTCGACCTGGAAGCAGTCGAGGTCTACCGGAGCGACGCCGAGCTGCCGATCGAGTTCGGCGGTACCAACGCGTCATGCGGCGTTTTGCTGCTCTGGACTCGGGTCGGATGACGGGGCGGACACTGTGAAGACAACCTCACACCGGGTTGCAGGCCCGGATATGCCTCTCCGGGTAGGTTGAATCTCCCCCGGAGGTTCCATGCGTCGCATTCTGCTCGCCTATGGCACGACGGACGGTCACACCGCCAGGATCGCGGCCACGGTTGCCAACAAACTCAAGGCCATGGGAGCGCAGGTCGATGTGCGCACCGGCCAGGACGCCCTGACCAACTGGCTGCTGCCCGAGGACTACGAGGGCGTGGTCGTGGCGTCCTCGATCCACGCTGGCGGCTTCCAGCGATCCGTGAAAACCTGGGTGACCCACCACCATCAGGCCCTGAACGCCCGCCCGACCCTGTTTCTGCCGGTGTGCCTCGCGGTGCTCCAGAAAGACCCGAAGGTCGAAGCCGAGTTGCGGGGAATCGTGGACGGGTTCCTGAAGCATGCAGGCTGGAGTCCGACGGTCACCCGTCCGGTGGCCGGCGCCCTGCTGTACACCCGGTACGGCTGGTTTAAGCGAATGATCATGAAACGGATCGCGCGCAAGGCGGGCGGGGATACCGACACGACGAAAGACTGGGTGTACACCGACTGGAAGGATCTCGATCGGACCGTGGGCGCGTTCTATCAGGCCGTGGCGCCGCCGGCCGAGAGCCGCACCCTGGCCGGAGCCGGGAGCCGTTAGCGGCGTCCGGTCCAGCGGTAGACCACGCCGCCTTTCATCACGAACACCACCCGCCGAACCGCCGAGAGGTCCTCCCGGGGATCGCCGTCGAGCGCAATCAGGTCCGCCTGATACCCGGCCCCGATCGACCCGATCTCCGACCCCAGACCTAACGACTCCGCCGCGAGCGATTCCGCCGACACCAGCGCGTCCATCACCGGCTGCCCGCACGTCACCACCCGCCCGAAGAACTCCTCGGCGTTCCGGCCGTGGGCGCCGGCCGTCGCGTCGGTGCTGAAGACCATCTTCGTCCCCGGTGTAGTCATTGCATGGCGGCAGATCACCGAATCGAGCGGGAGATCGCGCGCCATGATCGCGAAGCCCTCCTCGGTGTAGTTGCCGATGCCGAGGTAATGGGCCTTGTTCTCGAGATAGTTCTGGGTCACCAGCCCCAGCTGCGGACTGAAGTACACCCCCGCCTTCGCCACTGCCGCCACGTCATCGGCCGAACCATAGGTGGCGTGCTCGACCTGGGTACATCCGGCCAAGGCCGCCTCCCTGATTTGCGATCGGTAGGCGTGCACCATCGAACGGAGGCCCAGGCGCTTCGCCTCGCCGCACAGGATGGCTAACTGTTCGCGGGTGAGCGTCGGACCCGCCCCGACCCGCATGCTCTTTGAGGAGAAGATCTTGATCAGATCGGCGCCCTGCCGCGCCCGCTCCTGGACCATGGCGCGAAGCTGGTCCGGCGTGCCGGTCGAATCGCCGCGGCCGAAGATCGGCTCGAGCGAGGTCAGGAGGCGGGGACCGGGCAGCCCGCGCGTGATGGCTTCCCGGAGCGGAAGGTCCAAAGCCTCGCCGACACTCTGGACGGTCGTGAAGCCGCCCATCAGCGTGCGCCACGCATTGGCGGCCGCGCCAAGAGTTTGATCGGCGGGGCTCTCGCTCTCGGTCGCCAGGCGCCCGTCCCGACCGAAGTGGGAGCCAATGTGAACGTGGGTGTCGATCCAGCCCGGCAGCACGGTGAGCCCGCGAAGATCGTAGGTCACGCCGCCGGCCTTGGGATCCAGCCCGGCGATCTTGCCCTGCTCGATCACGATCCGGGTCGGCGCCAGCACGCCGCCGCGGCCGTCGAAAATCCGATCGGCCTCGATCACGGTCCTCGCGACCGGTGCCTGCGCCCCAACCGCGGCCGGCATCAATCCCAGGACCAGGACGGCGCGAACGATCGACACGGTCACCTCAGGTGGGCCGCCGGGTGGCCTGGTCGCGCCGGACCGTGAGGCGTTTGCCCTTGACCTTGGTGGCCCGGAGCGCGGTGACCACGGCGTCCACCGACTCATCGGGCAACTCCACCAGCGAAAAGTTGTCGGTGATTTCAATGCCGCCGATGGCGGCGGCCGCGATCCCGGCCTCGTTCACGATCGCGCCGACCAGGTCGGCCGGGCGCATGTTGGCCTTGCGGCCCGCGCCGACGTAGATCCGCGACATCCCCGCCGTCCGGCGCTTGGCGCGGGACGGGGCCACGGGCCGCTCGCCCGCCCGGGGCGCGGAAGCCTTCGGCGCGGAAGCCCTCGGTCCGGAAACCAAAGGCGCAGACGCATGAACGGTGTACGCCCCGGGGGCCGAGGCCCGGACAGCCCGCTCCGGCGGCGGCGACATGTCCACGATGGGCGGCCCGCTCTCTTCCTCCGCCGGTCCCGCCGTCGCCTCGTGGGCCAGCTGCACCGCCGCCGCCGCGATGTCCATCACGTCGAACTCGCCCGCCAGCGATTCCACCACGACCCGGTAGCTCTCCAGCCCCTCCCCGATGATCGCCTCGCGGAGCGATGCTCGCGTCACCTCGAGGCGCTTGGCCCGGACGTCGAACACCGTCGGGAGCCGGGCGATTTCGATCTTCTGCCCGGTCACCTGCTCGATGTTGCGGAGCATCCGGTGTTCGCGGGGCTCCGCCAGCGTGATGGCCACACCTTCGCGGCCTGCCCGCCCCGTGCGCCCGATCCGGTGCACGTACGCGCCCGGAGACTCGGGAACATCGAAGTTCACCACATGGCTCAACTGCTCGATGTCGAGCCCGCGGGCGGCGACGTCGGTCGCGATCAGCAGATCGAGCACGCCCGTCCGGGTCCGCTTCATCACCCGATCGCGCTGCATCTGGGTCATGCCGCCATGCAGCGCCTCGGCCTGATAACCCCGGCCGCCGAGACTTTCCACCAGACCGTCCACCTCGGTCCGGGTCCGGCAGAACACCAGCGCCAGGGTCGGCATCTCGAGATCGAGGACCCGGCCCAGCGCCGCCACCTTCTGCGCCCGGGTCACCATGTACGCCGTCTGACGGGTCTTGGGCAGCTTGCCGGCCGCGACCTTCTTCTGCTCGAGCAGCACCCGGACCGGGTTCTTGAGGTGCCGGTTGGCGATGGTGATGATCCGGGCCGGCAGCGTCGCGGAAAAGAGCGCGGTCTGCCGCTCCGCCGGCGCCGCCGCGAGAATCGCCTCGAGGTCCTCGGCGAATCCCATGTCGAGCATCTCGTCGGCTTCGTCCAGCGCCAGCGACACCAGGCCGCTCAGGTCGAGCGTGCCGCGGCGGATGTGGTCGAGGGCCCGGCCAGGCGTGGCAATCACCACATGCACGCCACGCCGGAGGGCCCGGATTTGCTGGTCGAAGGCCTGCCCGCCGTAGATCGGCACGGTCTGCGCCCCAAACGCCCGTCCGTACCGGTGGAATGCCTCCGCCACCTGCATGGCCAGCTCGCGGGTCGGCACCAGCACCAGCACGGCCGGCCGTGACGAGGGTGGTGCCCCGGGCGGCAGCCGTTGCAGCAGCGGCAGCGCGAAGGCCGCCGTCTTGCCAGTGCCGGTCGCCGCCTGCCCGAGCAGGTCGCGTCCCGCCAGAAGAGGCGGAATCGCCTCGCGCTGAATCGGCGTGGGCTCCTCGTAACCGAGGGCCGTGAGCGCTTCGCCCAGTGCGGGAGCGATACCGAGGTCTGCGAATGTGGTGGTCATTGTCTGGCCAATCTAACGGATGGGGGCGATTCGGCCCCATTCCACGGCTTCACCGCCCCTTCACTCATTGGGCGCTACCATGCAGGGTGAAGCGGCAGCCCTGGGAGGGCCCCATGTCGAAGCTGATGGACAAACTCACCGGCGCGCCGAGGACGGCGCTCAAGAAGGCCTACAAGAAGGTGGAAACCGAGGTACTGGCCGCGGAAGGACGTCGTTCTCTGGAACGAAAGAAGGCGGTCGCCAAGGCGGTCACGAAGCGAGCGGCAAAAGCCGCCCTGATGGCCGGGGCCATGGCAGCCGCCTCCGTGGTGGTTCGGGAGATCCGGAAGCGCCGCGCCCCGGGCTAGAGCATACCCTCGTCCACCATGGCGCCGACCGAGGCCGTCAGCGCCTCGACCGTCAGGGCGATGTCGGCGCTGGAATGGGCCGCTGACAAGGTGAACACCTCACCGCGGGTGGTGGCGATCCCGCGGGTCAGGAGTTGGAGTTCCAATCGCTGATACCGCGCGGCAGCTCCCGGATCGACCAGCCGGGCGGTGTCCGACACCGGCGGATCGGCGTCCGTTTCGCGCTCGATCGCCCCGAGATAGATATGGCAGATCGATCGCCCGTACAGTCGGGCCGGCAGCCCGGCCCGCCGGAGCGACGTGTTGGCCTGCTGCCGCAACTGGGCGGCGGCGGCGTTCGCGGCCCGCTGGGGCGCTCCGTCTTGGTACAGACCACAGGCTGCCACGCCCGCCGCGCAGGTCACCGGCACCGCGTTCCAGGTGCCCCCATGAAGCACCCCTCGCCCGGGCGGCGCATCGGGTGACAGCGCGGCCAGCAGATCGGCTCTGCCTAACAGTGCGCCGCAGCCCATCCCGCCACCGGCCGCCTTGCCCACCGAAGTGAGATCAGGCCGGATCCCAACCACCGACTGCCAACCGCCCGCGGCCTCCCGAAAACCGGTCACCACTTCATCGAGCAGAAGCAGTGTGCCGTACCGTTCGCACAGCCCGGGCATGGCCCGGAAGAAATCGGGATCGGTGGGAACCCGCCCGGACAGCCGTCCGCCGCCGCCCTCGATCAGCGCACAGGCATATGTCCCGCTCGCGAGTTCCCGTTCGAGCAACTCCAGGTCGTTGGCCCCGATCGTGGTGATGTGGTCTTCGAGCGCGCCGGCCGTCCCCGCCCCCGCCAACTCGTCGGCCCAGCCGTGGTAGTTGTATTTGAACTTGAGGAGCCGCTTCCGCCCCGTGGCCACCCTGGCCAGGCGGATCCCCATCTGATTGGCTTCCTGCCCCGAGGCAAAGAACTCGATCCGTTCGGCCGCCGGCATCAGCGCCCGAATCAGTTCGGCCCATTCCACCTCGAGCGGATGGCTGTCCCCGTAATGGAGCCCCAATCGGCTTTGCGCTCCGATCGCCTCGATCACCGCCGGATGACTGTGCCCCAGGATCAGCGCCCCGTGGCCCATCACGTAGTCGACATATTCGTGTCCGTCGGCATCCCACTTTCGGGCACCCTGGGCCCGGACGATGTAGGGACGGAACGGCGCCATCACACGCGAGAAGTGAGTCGCGCCCCGGGCCGCAAAGAACCCCCGGGCCCGGCCCGCCAGCGCCGCCGATCGCGGCCGGGCCCCGATATAGGCCCGGGTCAGGTCATCCGATTCCATGGGAAAGCGGCCTATGGCTTGAGCATGCGGTCGACCTGCTGCTGAATCATCGGCTTCATGTTGTCGGGCGCGATCGCCAGGGCCTTGTCGAAGCTCGCCTTGGCTCCGTCCTTGTCGCCGGACTGGACCTGGGCGCCGCCTAACGCCAGCAACGTCCGCACATCCTCGCCGTTGTTGGCGATTTCGAGCTGCAGGAACTTGACCGCCTCGGCGAACTTCTGTTTCTGGGCCATCCGCTCACCCAGGCCGGTCAGCGGACCCCGGGCAAAGTTGTAGGCAAATCCGCCGTAGTAGCGCTTCCGCAACTCATCGTACTTCGCGGTGGCCGCGTCCATGCCGGCCGAGTCGAGAGCGGCTTCGAGGACGTCCTCGATCGGCACCGGACGGGCCAGCCCGCGATGGCAGGTGGTGCAGGTGACCGTCAGGCGCTTTTCCCCCAGCTCGGCCAGGTGGGTTCCGTTGATCGCCTGCAGCATCTTGAGCATGACCCGCGCCTTCTGCTTCGCCGGCTTGTCGTCGGACGCGAAATCGAAGGTATTGAGGTCGCCCTGGCCGACGTGGCAGTGGTCGCAGCGGACGCCGAGTGCGCCGGTGAAGCCGCGCATCACCTGACCCAGCCGCTGACCCCGGATGCTGTCCGGCAGCACTTTGATGTTCTTGGGATTGTCGGGCCAGCGGAAGCCGCCCTGGGCCAGCGCGAGAGACGGGATCGAGCCGAGCAGAACGGCAGCCAGCAGCAGCGAGCGGCGCATCGAAACTCCGAGCCAAAAGGGGAGCGCTAAAGGTCGCCCGATCCCGCCACCGCGCAAGCGGCCAGACCCGCGGACTTGGCAGCCGGACCGGCCTCAGGCCACATTGCTTCCTATGACCGAACCGATGCTGCGATGGGGCATCCTCAGTACCGCCAATATCGGCCGGGGGGCGGTGATCCCCGCGATCCAGGCGTCGCGGAACGGTCAGGTCGTGGCCGTCGCCAGTCGCGATGCGGCCCGGGCCGCCGCCTTCGCCGCCCACGCCGGCATCCCCGTGTCACTCGGCAGCTACGAAGCCCTGCTCGCCGATTCGGCCATCGACGCCATCTACATCCCGCTCCCCAACAGCCTGCACCACCCCTGGACCATCCGCGCCGCGGAACACGGCAAGCACATCCTTTGCGAAAAACCGCTGGCGCTCACGACTTCGGAATGCCTTGAGATGGAGGCGGCCGCCCGGGCCAACGGCGTCCAGCTGATGGAAGCGTTCATGTACCGGTTCCATCCCCGAACCACCCGGGTGGTCGACCTGATCCGCGCCGGCGCGATCGGCCAGCTCAAATCAATCCGCAGCGCCTTCACCTTCCGCCTCAGCCGGCCCGACAACATCCGGCTCCGGCCGGACCTGGGCGGCGGAGCGCTGATGGATGTGGGCTGCTACTGCGTCAACGTCAGCCGCACCATCGCCGGCACCGAACCAACTCGCGTGCAGGCCTGGGCCGAGTGGACCTCGGGCGGGGTCGACGGCCGACTGGCGGGGACACTGTTCTTCCCCGACGACATCACCGCCCAGTTTGACTGCGCGATGAGCATGGAACGCCGGGAATGGGTCGAGGCAGCCGGCACCGACGGCGCCCTCCGAGTTACCTCAGCGTTCGTCCCCGGAACCGGCCCCGTCCCGATCGAGCACCACCGCGGCCGCGACCTGACCACCGAGTCAATCCTCGGCGCCGACGAGTATCAGGCCATGGTCGAACACTTTGCCGACTGCGTTCTGACCGGGACGACGCCGCGATATCCTGCGAAGGAAGCGGCGGCCAACCTGGCCGTGATCGCCGCCTTGTACGCATCGGTGCGGTCAGGTGGAGGCCCGACGGATGTTGCGGATTCGGGATTTGTTCGGTAACATGGATCTGGTCGGTACCTCAACCAGCCGGTGACCCAATCGCCGGCGTTCCGCTACCCGGATGACGCCATCATGACTTCAGACATCGGTTTCAAAAAACTCACCCCGGTTATGGTGGTCGATACCGTCGAACCCTGCCTTGCCTTCTGGAGCGAGCGGTTCGGATTCGAGACCGGGGCCACCGTCCCCGGCCCGGACGGGAAGATTCTCTTTGCGATCACGGCCAAGGGCGGGATCGAGTTGATGTACCAGACCCGGGCCAGCGTTCTGGCGGAGGACCCCGCCGCGGCCAAGGACCTCGACGGCCATTCGATCGCATTGTTCTTCGAGGTCGAGAGCATCGACGCCGCGGAGCGGGCATTGGCCGGAGCCACCATCGTCAAGCCGCGGCACCAGACCTTCTACGGCAGCACCGAGATCTACGCCCTCGAGCCCGGTGGCAATTCCGTCGGCTTCGCCCAGATGGGCGGCTGAACAACGATCAGGGCGTCCTGGTGATATCCTCGACCCGGGTGGAATAGGTCCCGTCGGCGGCCCGAATGATCGCCACCGTCTTGGCTTGGCCGGCCGCCACCGGGAAGACCCCGAAGGACGCGACCACCGTCTTGGTATTCCGCAGGGTGAACGTCACCCCCACGAGGCCCGGGGTGGTGTAGAAGAAGGTCGAGTACGATGGCGCCTGGGCCTCCATCCGCACCACCGGCGTCGCGGCC
>JANXXJ010000226.1 GCA_025350665.1 Gemmatimonadota bacterium
GGCGGGCGCACAGCAACTGCCGCTGCGGCGGTGATCCCCAACAACGCCGGCGAGGCAAATCGGCCCACGAATGACCACATCATGCTTTTCAACGTGGGATCGTATAGGTGGCCGGAATCCAGAAGTAGCGCCCCTCTCCCGCTCGGATGTGCCCCACACCCGGGAACGCCAGGTGGGCACCGGCCACCCAGTAGTCACCGTCGGCCGCCATCTGGAACACGCGCTGCCGTTGCGCGGTCGCCGACGCCGGGTCGGAGTCGAACGAGGTGGAGGCCGACGGATAGGCAAACTGGACCGCGCCCCAATGGACGAGGTCGCCCAGCACGATCATAGTCTGTCCCTTGCTCTCGACGATGAAGGAGGTGTGCCCTGGTGTATGTCCGTGGGTTGCGAGGGAGCGGACGCCCGGCACGATGGTACCGTCTGCATCAATGTTCCGGAACTTCCCTTCCTTGACGTATGGCGCGAGCAGACGCTCCTGAAACTGGAACCAGGCCTTGGCCTGTTCCTTGTCAGGCGCGGCGGCGATGGCGGCCGCGGCCTTGGCCGGATCGAGATAGACATCGACTTCGCTCCTCGCGGCGCGAACCATGGCGTGGGGAAACGCTCGGTTCGCTCCGTGAGTCAGTCCGCCGACATGATCCGGCCCGATGTGGGTGATGAGGATGTCATCGACCTGCTCAGGCCGATAGCCGGCGGCCCGGAGATTGGCGAGCAGCCGGCCGGCGCCGCGAAAGAACGGCGACTCGGCAAACGTGCCGCCGGTGCCGGTGTCGATCAAGTTCAGCCTGGTTCCGGTGTTGATGAGGAACGCGTTGTAGGACATGTTGACCGGAGCGGTGAGGCGCATCTCGGCGAGCCCGCTCGTGATCTGTTCAGGGGTCGCACCGGTCAGTGTCGATACCGGATAGGCCACGACGCCATCGTTCAGGGCGGTGATCTCGAAGTCGCCGAGCATCATGCGGTAGAAGCCGGGCGCCTGGGTCTTCACCAGAGGCACCTGGGCTCTGGCGGGACAAATGACAAGCGCCACCATGCCAACCAATGGTGCCACGCCGCGGAGGCGTCTGAACAACGGTCTCATCTTGGAGGGCCCTCGGCCAGCAGGAACCGCTCAAGCGCACTCGCGAGCGCAACCGGACACTCCTGCATCGGGTAATGCCCGGCGTTGCGGCAGACTACGAGTTGGAGCCGAGGGTACCCGCCGGACAGGTTGGCCCGCACGGTCTCTTCCCGAAACGGTTCATTGTCGGCATCGCCGACCACCGCCAGCACCGGCAGGTCCGGCCTCGCCCTGCCGATCATCGCCGACCCGAACATCCGGACGTAGCCGCTGGACGCCTCGGGTCGGGCCGACTCGGCCCAGCGCTGGACCTTGAAGTCGAGCCATCGCTCGGAGAGCCGGTGGCCCCATTGCGCGGCCAGGGCATCGCGGCGGATCCCTTCGTTCAGGCCGACCGCCTCGAGGAATTGGACGACCTCCTCGGGCGCCTGCATGCCGGTAGGCGCGACCGGCGTAAGGAGCACGAGCGCCGTCACTCGCTCGGGTGCCATGGCGGCCACTTGCTGGGCCACGAGGCTCGACATCAAATGGCCGACCAGGTGAAACGTGGGCCAGCCAAGGTGAGTCGCGAGGGCCAGGACGTCGTCGGCGGCTTCGGCCAGGCTGTAGCTGCCGGCCTGGTCCCGGGAGAGACCGTAGCCGCGCAGATCCGCCAGGGCGAAGGTGAACGCGGCGCGATCGAGGTACGGGATCATCGGATCGTAGTTCCGATGATCGCCCATCCAGTCGTGGAGGACGATCACCCCCGCGGGTCCGGTGCCGACTGTCTGGTATCCCAGGGGTGGCATGGCAAGCTCGTTCGTCGGAGGGGGCGCGTCAAAGCTGTCTCCATGCCGCCGGCGCAGGCAAGGTCGGCCTGTCAACCGCATTCCGGCGTGGTCGTCGCCGGGATTCCGAAGTACCTTTGCCTCACCTCCACCAACGCCAGAGGCCACCATGACGAAGTCCGCCCAGACGCTCTTCTTCTTCGCGATCTACCTCTTTGGCCTCGGTGCCGTCCTGATCATCGCGCCCAATTGGTTGCTGGGCCTGTTCGATCTGCCCGGGACGTCCGAGGTCTGGATCCGGGTCGTAGGGATGCTCGCCCTCCTGATTGGCGTGTACTACGTGTCCGCCGCCCGCTCCAACACCCTCTCGCTGATCGAGGTCTCGGTCCGGACCAGAGCGTCGGTGCCGGTGTTCTTTGCGGCCTTCGTCATCCTGGGCTGGGCGCCGGCGACGTTGCTGCTGTTTGGCGGGGTGGACCTGGCCGGGGCGGTCTGGACCTACCTTACGCTCCGGAACGAGCTCGGCTCCGGCGCAAAGACGCCGGCCCCGGGAACCTGACCGTGTCGCCACGACCCTGGATCGCGGTCGCCATGCTGCTCGCAGCCGCGAACGTCTCGGTTGGCCGGGCCCAAGCCGATCCGGCGCTGGTTCATGCCCGCCGGATCCTCAAGGCATCGCCCCTCATCGACGGCCACAATGATCTCGCGATCGTGATCCGGGAGGACAAGAAGGCGCCCGGGGACGTCGAGGCGTACGACCTTCGGAAGCACACCAGCGGCGATACCGATCTCGAGCGTCTCAAACGCGGCCAGGTCGGGGCCCAGTTCTGGTCGGTGTTCATTCCGGGCGATATCAAGGACTCGGGCTATGCCAAGGTGCAGCTGGAGCAGATCGACATCGCGCGGCGGGTGATCGAGCGGTACCCCGAGGCGCTGACCCTGGCGACCAGTGCCAGCGACGTCATGGCGGCATTTCGCCAGGGCAAGATCGGCTCGCTGCTGGGGATGGAGGGCGGCCACGCGATCGAGAATTCGCTGGGCGCGCTCCGGTCCTACTATCGTCTGGGTGTGCGGTACATGACGCTCACCCACAACGTCACCCTCGACTGGGCCGACGCGGCGATGGACGTGTCCCGCCACAACGGCTTGACGCCGTTCGGGAAGGAAGTTGTGCGCGAGATGAACCGGCTGGGCATGATCGTCGACATTTCTCACGTCACGCCCAAGGTCATGCACGACGTGCTCGACATCGCCGAGGCCCCGGTCATGTTTTCGCATTCATCGGCCAAGGCGCTGACCGATCATCCGAGGAACGTGCCGGATGACGTGCTCCGCCGCCTCGACCGGAACGGCGGTGTCGTCATGGTGACGTTCATCCCGGCGTTCGTGTCCCAGGCCGTGGCGGACTGGGAGCTCACCCTCGCCGAACGCACCAGGGGGAAAGCGCCCGCCGAAGCGGCAGGGATCCGCGAGGACTACGCGAGGGCCCATCCCAAGCCGGTCGCCACGTTGAAGGATGTGGCCGATCACATCGAACATGTGCGGAAGACGGCCGGGGTCGATCACGTCGGGATCGGGAGCGATTTCTGGGGCAATCCCGAGATGCCGAAAGGCCTCGAAGACGTGTCGCGGTTTCCGGATCTCATCGCGGAATTGATCCGGCGCGGCTGGACCGACGCCGATCTGGCCAAGCTCGCCGGGGGGAACATCCTGCGGGTCCTGCGCGCGGTGGAGGTCAGCGCCGCCAGGATCCGGAAGACCCGGCCGGCCTCGACCGCTACCTTTGAGCGGCTCCACTAGTTCCCTTGGCAACCCGATCGCCTGGAGATCAGCCCTCTGGCGATGAGCTGATCCGCGCGGTGCCTCGTTCCGAGGCTCTCCGGGTCTGGACTCGGATCGGCCTCCAGAGTTTCGGCGGGCCGGCCGGTCAAATCGCCACAATGCACCGGATTCTGATCGACGAACTCGGCTGGGTCTCCGAGCAGCGTTTCCTCGATGCCCTCAATTTCTGCAATCTGCTTCCCGGTCCGGAAGCCCAGCAGCTGGCCACCTACCTGGGCTGGCTCCAGGCTGGGATTCCAGGAGCCTTGATCGCGGGGGGCCTGTTCGTGCTGCCCGGGGTGGTCACCCTGCTGGCCCTGAGCTCCCTCTACATGGCGGCGGGAACCCTGCCGATCGCGACAGGGCCTGTTCTTCAGCCAGGCGGCCCTGGTGACGTTCGGCGGTGCCTACGCGGTGTTGTCGTACGTGAGCGAACAGGCCGTCCATCGGTTCGGGTGGCTCAGTCCGTCGCAGATGATCGACGGCCTGGCTCTGGCGGAAACCACCCCGGGGCCACTGATCCTGGTGCTCCAGTTCGTCGGTTTCGTCGCGGGATACCGACTCGGAGGTCCGGCCGCGGGGTGGTGGGGCGGGCTGATCGGCTCGTTGGTGACCGTGTGGGCCACGTTCGCACCGAGTTTCCTGCTCGTGCTGGTTGGGGCTCCCTATATGGAGTGGCTGCGGAGCCG
>JANXXJ010000228.1 GCA_025350665.1 Gemmatimonadota bacterium
CCGATCTATGAGCCGGGTCTCGAGCCGATGGTGGCCCGGAACCAGGCGGAAGGACGCCTGGTCTTCACCACAGACGTCGGCGCCGCGATCCGTCACGGGCGGGTCGTGTTCATCGCGGTCGGCACGCCGCCGGGCGAGGACGGCTCGGCCGATCTCCGTCATGTTCTCGATGTGGCCGACCTGATTGGCCGCCATCTCAACGAACCCAAGATCATCGTCACCAAGTCCACCGTGCCGGTGGGCACGGCCGAGAAGGTTCGGGCGGCAATCCACGCCCGTACGGCTGATCCGTTCTCGGTGGCCTCGAATCCTGAATTTCTGAAGGAAGGGGCGGCCATCGACGATTTCATGAAGCCGGATCGGGTCGTGATGGGCATCGACTCTGAGGAGGCCCGGGACACCCTGGCGCAACTCTACGCGCCCTTTGTCCGGACCGGCAACCCGATCCTGTTCATGGACATCCCGTCAGCCGAGGTGACGAAATACGCCGCCAACGCAATGCTGGCCACCCGAATCTCCTTCATGAATCAGATCGCCCAGCTGTGCGACCGGGTCGGCGCGGACGTCGATATGGTGCGCAAGGGAATCGGTACCGACCGACGGATCGGCCCCGCGTTCCTGTTTCCGGGTCCTGGCTACGGCGGCTCCTGCTTCCCGAAGGACGTCAAGGCCTTGATCCGGACGGCCCGTGAGTCGGGGATCGATCCCGATCTCTGGGAGTCGGTCGAGGCCGTGAACGACCGGCAGAAGCAGGCGTTGCCGGAGCGGGTGGTGGCCGAGCTTGGAGCCTCGCTGGTCGGACGCCGAATCGCGGTCTGGGGCCTCGCGTTCAAGGCCGAGACCGACGACATGCGCGAGAGCCCATCGATACCGCTGATCGAAGGCCTGCTCGCCCGCGGGGCTGAAGTCGTGGTCCACGATCCCAAAGCCACCGAGGTGGCCCGGTTGATCTTCGGCGACCGCGTCCGGTTTGCTCGTGACCATTACGAGGCGGTCCAGGGGGCCGACGCCCTGGTCATCGTGACGGAGTGGCTGGTCTATCGGAACCCCGACCTCGACCGTATCAGGGCGTCGCTCAAGCAGCCTTTGATCATCGACGGCCGGAACCTGTTCGACCCGGCCCGTATGACCCGCCTTGGGTTCCGGTACCTCGGGATGGGGCGAGGCCGACCGTGAGGGTTCTGATCACGGGAGCGGCGGGATTTCTCGGGTCACACCTGAGCGACCGATTTCTGGCCGAGGGCCACCAGGTGGTCGGGATGGACAACTTCATCACCGGGAGCCCGGACAACATCGCCCATCTGGCCGGGCAGTCCCGGTTCGAATTCATCGAGCACAACGTCTCACGGTTCGTCGACGTCGCCGGTCCGATCGACGGGGTTCTGCATTTTGCCTCGCCGGCCAGCCCGATCGACTACCTCAAGTTTCCCATTCAGACTCTCAAGGTTGGGTCCCTGGGGACTCACAATCTCCTCGGCGTGGCGAAGGCCAAGGGAGCCCGTTTCCTCCTGGCGTCGACCTCGGAGGTCTATGGCGACCCGTTGGTGCACCCGCAGCCCGAGAGCTATTGGGGCAACGTCAACCCGGTCGGACCGCGAGGTGTCTACGACGAGGCCAAGCGCTTCGCCGAAGCCATCACGATGGCGTACCACCGGTACCATGGACTGCCGACCCGGATCGTGCGGATCTTCAACACCTATGGCCCGAGGATGCGGGCCGAGGACGGTCGGGTCGTGTCGAACTTCATCGTCCAGGCCCTCCGGGGGCAGGCGCTCACGATCTACGGGGACGGCGGCCAGACCCGGTCGTTCTGCTACGTGACCGATCTGATCGACGGGATCTACCGCCTGTTTTCCAGTGACCGGTCGGATCCGACCAACCTCGGCAATCCCAATGAGTTCACGGTCCGGCAGCTGGCCGAGCTGGTCCGGACCAAGATTCCGGGGGCCGGTCCGGTCGTGGCGGAGCCCCTTCCAGTGGACGACCCCAAGGTGCGCCGCCCTGATATCAGCGTGGCCCGGCAGGTGCTCGGGTGGGAGCCCGAGGTTCAGCTCGACGCCGGGCTCGACCAGACGATCGTCCACTTTCGGCGGGTCCTGGGGCAGTAGCCCCAGGGGCCGGTTTTCCGGCTGCAGGCCCACCGTAAATACCCCTGATAGGCTATTTTACCGGCTTGCCCGGTCCCTGGGCTTGTCGGTCGTTCCCGGGGCGCAGCGACCATTCGTGGCCGAGGGTCATCCTCGGGCGGTCGGGCGTGTCCGGATGATCCCCATCGAGGAGCGGCTTCGAGTCCTGATATGCAAGTCAGTACCGAACATCTCCTGCAGCAGGCCCACGAGCGATTCGCCGTGCAGGACTACTACGGAGCGATCCACTTGCTCGATGAGATTCTCGAGAGTGGGCGCCGGTTCGCGGATGTCTATCACCTCCGTGGGCTTTGCTATTCGCTGATCGGGCAGACCGAGAAGTCCCTGGAGGACTTCGACCGGGCGCTGGTGGTCAACCCCCGCTATGTGGACGCGCTGATCCATCGCGGCGTGGTGCTGGTCGAGCTGGGCCGTTCGAACGAGGCCGATGGGTCGTTTCAACGGGCCGCGGCACTGGGACAGGCGGAGGCCAGCGGGTTCTCCCGGCCGGTGGCTTCCCGTTTGGCGAACATGCATGCCGCGCTGGGGGACGCCTACGCCGAGGTCGGCGCCATGGGGGAGGGAATTCGGGAGTACCAGCGGGCGGTCGCCCTCGGTCCCGACTTTCACGACTTGCGGTACAAGCTCGCCCGCCTGCTGCTTGAATCGGGGCGGCAGATCGAAGCCCGCGAAGAGTTGGAGCGGATCGTGGCGCTGCAGCCCCATTTTGTGGATGCGCAGGCCGCCCTGGGGCTCGCGCACTACCTCTCCGGCGACGCGGCGGGTGCTCGGGAGATCTGGACGAAGTGTCTCCGGGAACGCCCCGGGAATACCCGGATCGGCGCGTATCTCGCCATGGCTCGGCGGCTCGACGCATGAGGCTCGCCGTGGCCGCCCTCTGGCTGGCCGGGGGCTGCACGATCGCGGCGGCCGACCACGAGCGGTTGGGCGACCAGGCCTTCCGTGGGGGCCATTGGGCCAAGGCGCTGGGTGAATACCAGACTGCGCAGCGGAGCGGTGTCAAAACGCGGGTGTGGGCGAAGGTGGGGGCGTCGGCCATTCGGGCCGAGGATTTTGCCGCCGCCGTGGACGCCTACTCGGAGTTGGCTCGCCAGGATCCGACCCGCGCGGCCGAGGCAGCGAGCGGTCTCGAGCGGGTGGCCCACGCGGCCGAGCGCCGAGGAGCTGCCGGAAGTCCAGCCGTGGCGAAGGCGGTGCTGGCCCTTCGCGGAATCGCACCGGGCCGACCGCTGGGTCGGTTGGCTCTCGCCACGCTGGCCGCGGCGAGCGAGCCGTCCGATGCGATCGGCATCCTCCCGTCCGCGCTCGCCACGGCCGGTTCCGCCCGGGGCGTAGACACGCTGCTGCTCCGGCTCGGTGACGCGCAGCGGGCGACGGTGGCCTGCGACGGGGCGGCCCGGAGTTACCGGACGCTGCTCCGCCGGACTGACGATGCGAGGCTTCGGACTGCGGCCCGCACCGGGCTTGCCGACTGTGCTCTGTTGCTCGGACAGGACGCGCTGGGGGTGTCCGACGGGCCGGCGGCGGAACAGTGGTTCGATCTGGTGCTCGGGTACGAAACTGAAACCAGCCGGGGTTGGCGCGCCCGCATCGGCCTCGGGGATGCCCGGGTGTTGCAGGGTGACGCCCTCGGCGCGGCGGTAGCATATCAAACGGTGGCGTCGGCGCCGGGGGTACCCGACAGTGTTCGGGCGGCGGCGGTCGCAAAGCTCAATGGTCTCGGGGCCGCCTCGGCGGAACCCCCAGCGGATGGTGACGCATGAGGAATGGATTACGAATCGGGCTGGTCCTGCTGGTGGCGATCACGGCCGCCGGGTGCTGGCCCTTCAGGGGAAAGCGGAAATCCGCCACCCCGGAACCGGTGCTGTCCAACTCGCCCCGTACAGTCGACTCCCTCTGGCTGGACGGTCAGCGGGCGTTCAACCGCGGCGAGTGGAACGGCGCGAACAAGGTGTTCACCCGGCTTGGTACCGCCATGCCGGTGACCGATTCGCGGATGAGCCGACTCAACTTCTTCAAGGGCGAAATCGATCTCGCACTCGGCAACGAACTGGACGCCGTCCGTCAGTTCCGCCGGATCGCGGACGAAGCGCCCGACGATTCGTTGGCGGCCGATGCCCTGCTTCGGGCCGGGGACGCCTACTCGTACCTCTGGAAGCGCGCGGAGCTCGATCCGACCTACGGCCACACGGCGATGGGCGTGTATCAGGAAATTCAGAGCCGCTATCCCAACAGCCCGGCGTCACGGCGCGCGGTCGGCCGGGTTCAGGACCTGAACGACCGGCTGGCACGGAAGGAATATCTCAGTGCGCTTTTCTATTACAAGTTCAAGGCGTACGAGTCGGCGATCCTGATGTTGCGGGGCCTGGTGGCCCAATACCCGCGAGCGCCGGTGGTCCCTGAGGCCCTCGAGAAACTGGTGCTCTCATACCGAGCGCTGGGGTATCAGGAAGACATCAAGGAGACCTGCGGCTACATCACGCGGTTCTTTCCAGGAACGGTGGGACTCGTCCGGCTCTGCCCGGCGGTGGCGGGGGCGGATACCGTCGGCAAGGGCTGAGTGAAGATTCTGGTGTTCGGCGGGTCGTTCGATCCGATCCACCACGGGCATCTGGTGGCGGCGAATGTGGCCAGGGAGATGCTTGGCGCCGATCAGGTCCGCTTGGTCCCGGCGGCGAATCAGCCATTCAAGCTGAATCAGCACGCGGCCAGCGCCGACCTCCGGGCCCGGATGGCGGAACTGGCGGTGGCGGGGGCCGACGGCCTGATTGTCGATCGGGCGGAGGTCGAACGGCCCGGTCCGTCGTACACGGTCGACACGATCGAAGACCTGGCTCGTCGTTTTCCGGGGGCGCTGCTCTCGCTCCTGCTGGGCAGTGACGCGGCTGAGCTGTTCTTGAAGTGGCGCGACCCCGAACGGATCCGGGCTCGCGCCGCACTGGTGGTGTATGCCCGGCCGGGAGAGGTCCCGCCGGAGGTGGCCGCGGACCGGATCATTGTGGTTCCGCGCATGGACATTTCATCAACGGCGGTAAGGGAGCGGGTCCGGTCGGGTCGTTCGATCCGGTACTGGGTACCTGACTCGGTGGCCGAGTACATCGGCACCCACCGCCTGTATCGGGACGAGCGATGTTGAACGCGTTTTTTTCGAAGGTGTTTGGAACCCGCCATGCGCGGGATGCGAAAAAGCTGGCGCCCCTGGTCATCGACGTTCATCGGCACGAAGCGGCCTTGAAGACGCTGCCGGAGGACGAACTCAAGGGCCAGACCGCCCGGTTCCGTGCCATCCTGGCCGAGCGCACCGGCGACGCCAGCGCGGCCGTGGACCGGGTCCGGACCGCCAAGCACGATTGCGCCGATCCGGTGGAGCGAGAACGCCTCGAAGGGGAGTTCCACCACCTCGAGGCGGAGTACAAGGATGCGGTCGCCAGGGTACTCGATGACCTCCTGCCGGAGGCGTTCGCGACCGTGCGGGAGGCGTGCCGCCGGCTGGTCGGGACCAACGTGATGGTGACCGGGCACGACCTTCCGTGGGAGATGGTGCCCTACGACGTGCAGTTGATGGGCGGCGTGGCGCTCCACCGGGGGAAGATCGCCGAAATGGCGACGGGTGAGGGCAAGACCCTGGTCGCGACCCTCCCGCTCTACCTGAATGCGCTGGCGGGGCGAGGCGCTCACCTCGTTACCGTCAACAACTACCTGGCGCGTCGTGACTCCCAGTGGATGGGCCACCTGTTCGGCTATCTCGGGCTCACGGTCGGCTGCATTGACGACACGGAGCCCCAGTCGCCGGAGCGGAGGGCTGCCTACCTGTGCGACATCACCTACGGCACCAACAACGAGTTCGGGTTCGATTACCTCCGGGACAACATGGTGTTCTCCCTGGAGCATCGGGTTCAGAGGGACCATGCCTACGCCATCGTCGACGAGGTCGACTCGATCCTCATCGACGAGGCCCGGACCCCGCTGATCATCTCGGGCCCGGTCGGGAACGAGGGCGATGAGAAATATTCCGAATACAATCTTCGGGTGGCCGAGCTGGTCCGTCGTCAGACGGCGATGGTCAACCAGTTGATTGCCGAAGCGGAACCCCTGCTGGCCAACGAGAAGACCAAGGCCGACGGTGCCGTCAAGATGTTTCAGGCGCAGCTCGGCATGCCGAAGAACAAGAAGCTGCTCAAGCAGCTGAACGAAATCGGTGTCAAGCAGGCTGTTCAGCAGGCCGAACTCCGCTACGTCGCGGACCGCAAACTTCCGACCAAGCAGCAGGAGATGCGGGGCATCGAGGAGGCGCTCTTCTATGTCCTCGATGAGAAAGGCCACTCGGTCCACCTGACCGACGGCGGGAGCCAGGCACTGTCCCCGGACGACCCCGGTCTGTTCGTGGTGCCGGACATCTCCGAGGTCGTGCACCAGATCGAGAAGGATCCCGATCTCGAGCCGGCCGAACGGCGGGCCAAGCGGGTGCAGGTCGAGATGGAGTACGCCGCCAAGAGCGAGAAACTTTCGATCATCCACAAGCTGCTGCAGGCGCACTCGCTCTACGAGAAGGATGTCGAGTACATCGTTCAAGACAGTCAGGTCCTGATTGTCGACGAGTTCACTGGTCGCGTCCTGGCCGGGCGCCGCTGGTCCGACGGACTCCACCAGGCGGTGGAAGCCAAGGAGGGGGTCCAGATCAAGGGCGAGACCCAGACGCTCGCCACGATCACCATCCAGAATTACTTCCGGATGTACGACAAGCTTTCGGGCATGACCGGCACGGCGGAGACCGAAGAGGGCGAGTTCTATTCGATCTACGGTCTCGAGGTGCTCGTCGTCCCGACCAACCGGCCGTTCCGGCGCAATGATCAGGCTGACCGGATCTACAAGACCCGGCGGGAGAAGTACAACGCGGTGCTGGACGAGGTGGAGCGCCTCGGCAAGCTGGGGCTTCCGTCGCTGATCGGCACCACGTCGGTCGAGGTCTCGGAGACGTTGAGCAAGATGCTCAAACGCCGGGGGCTTCGTCACGAAGTGCTGAACGCGAAGTACCACCAGCGGGAGGCCGAGATCGTGGCGGCCGCGGGCCAGAAGGGCGCCATTACCATCGCGACCAACATGGCTGGCCGCGGAACCGACATCAAACTCGGGAAGGACCTCGACCTGACGCAGGAAGAGGCCGGTCTCCAGATCATCGGCACCGAGCGGCACGAGTCCCGCCGAATCGACCGCCAGTTGCGGGGGCGGGCCGGCCGCCAGGGCGATCCCGGCGCGTCGTTGTTCTTCCTGTCGCTCGAAGACGACCTGATGCGGCTCTTCGGTTCCGACCGGATCGCGCGCTACATGGATCGGGCCGGGGCCGAGGAGGGCGAGGTCATCACCGGCAAACTGGTGACCGCCGCGATCGAGTCGGCCCAGAAGCGCGTCGAGTTGCAGAATTTCCAGCAGCGGAAACGGCTGCTCGAGTACGACGACGTGATGAATCAGCAGCGGGAAGTGATTTACTCCCTCCGGCTGTTCGCCCTCGAGAAGGGGGAGGAACTCAAGGCCGAGGCCCGCCGGATGATCGCCTCGGCCCTCGAGCATACGACGGTCAAATTCCTTGATGAACTCGGCGAGCCGGCGCACTGGGACCGGGAGGGGCTCAAGACCGCTCTGACGATGCAGTACCTCGTCACGGTCGACGAGGTGACGGTGCCCGCGGCCACGCCCAACAAGGAAAAAATGGTGGCGGCTGTGAAGGCCGAAGGCGAGGCGTCCTTCGTCAGGAAAGTCGAATATCTGAAGGAATTCGGCCGGGCGATCGGCGTGCCGGACGTGGACCAGCAGGTCCTGTCGCAGGTCACCCTGAGCGTGATCGACGAGAAGTGGAAGGACCACCTCTACGACCTCGACCAGCTCCGGAATGCGATCCAGTACCGGGCGTACGGTCAGAAGGACCCGCTAGTCGAGTACAAGAAGGAAGCCTTCGAGATGTTCGTGGACCTGATGAAGGACCTCCGGGCTTCCTTCGCCGATCGCTATCTCAAGGTCCAGGTCAGCGCGGAGCCGTCGGCGCCGCCTCCGCCGCCTCGTCGGCCGATCGCCGCAGCGTCACCCCGGGCGGACTCGACCGATGACCTGTTCGCCGAGCCGACTCGATCCTCGGCGCCACCGCCGGTTCCGGCGCCGGTCGTACAAAGCAGCATCGGCCGGATCGGTGCGCCGAGCGGGGGCAACGTGCCGGTGGTGGGGCGGAACGATCCTTGCCCGTGCGGATCGGGCAAGAAGTACAAAAAGTGTCACGGCGCCGGCGCCTGAGGGCCCGGGTCGCGTCGGGGCCGCGCGGGTGCTCTGGCGAGCGTCCGCGCGGTTTTGTTTCCTGCGGAATTTGGCGCCGGTTCGCGTAAATCCGGTTGGCGGCTCGGCACCGGCCGCGAGAAGTTAGGTGATGCCAACCGATGCCGTTCCCTGGCCCGCCGGCGACCGCCCGCGGGAGCGCCTGCTCCGGCATGGTCCCGCCGCATTGACGACAGTCGAATTGCTGGCGATTCTGTTAGGGACCGGGCGTTCAGGGCAGAATGTCGAGGCCGTTGCCCGGGCCGTGCATTCCGCAGCCGATGGCTCCCTTCGGAGGCTGGCCCGGCATCCGGACGGGGCGCTGCGGCGGGTGGCGGGGGTCGGGGCCGCGAAGGCGGCCCGGCTCAAGGCGGCGCTCGAGTTGGGGCGGCGGTTGGCCCGGGAAGAGCGACCAGCGAGGCCCAGGATCGGCCGGCCGGAGGACGTCGTCCGGCTGATGGGCGACCGGCTCCGGGATCTCGAAGTGGAGGAATTTCATCTACTCGCCCTGTCGGTTCAACGGGATGTCCTGCGCGAGG
>JANXXJ010000100.1 GCA_025350665.1 Gemmatimonadota bacterium
CTGGGCGGCGGATTCGGGTGGACCGCCATGTGGGTGTTTCGGTCCGCGCCCTGCACGGTCACCCGGATCCGGTGGCCGGCCTTGAACCGCTTGGCGGTTGGGAAGAGATCGAACACCAGTTCGGCCGGCTCGTTGGGGAGCGGCGCAACGTCCGCCTGGTAACTGCGCGGCCACGGCAGGCCGAAGTTCTCGAACGGCGCCGGCGCCAGCTTCCGGTGGGAGGCGCGGAGCACCCCCTCGGTTACGTAGGTCGAATGCCCGGTCGAGTCGACGTCTTCGAGATACGCCATCGCGTCCATGTCCCGGGACGAGGAGGTGACCCAGAGGTGGATGATGGGGTGGCCGACAATTTCGACCGGGCTCGCCAGCGGGCCGGTCGAGAAGGTGAATCCCTTGGTGTCGTTAGGCGCCAGGTCGGGGTAGCCGATCGGCCCGCCGTATGTGGCGGCCCAGCGGTTGCCGGCGCCGAGCGTCGCGGTGGTGTCGATCACCCGCGCGTCCTGCGCGTTGGCCTCGGTAGCCGCCGCGGTCAGGAGTTGCCCGTCGTTCACCGACGCCACGCTCCCCGACTTCCCCTCCCGGAAGTAGTAGTCCGTCGGCCCGGCTTCGGGTAGCGGCCAGGTGGTGGCGGTTCGCCACTCCGTGCCGGCCGGGGCATCGATCACATAGTACCGGATCGGCGGCTCGCGCTCGATGCCGTTGTCCACGTTCTTGAGCCAGTGGTCGAACCAGCGGAGCCGCTCCACATCGAGGTTGAACCCTTCGTTCCCGCCATGGAACCAAGGGCCGACCACTAGCTTCTGGGTCACCTTGAGGTTCCGGAACCAAAGGAATGCGTCTCGGGGGAAGGCGTCGAACCAGCCCGCGAGGCCGTAGATCGGGACGTGCGAGTTGTTGATCTGTCCGACATAGGTTGCGGGACCACGCTCGGCGTGGATCTCGGCGCCGGAGACCGGGTCCCTGCTGTCCCGGAACGGCACCCCCTTCCACATGGTGAACATGTCCCGGTTCGCGGCGTGGCCCGCGATGGCCGAATCGCGGAGCGCCATCCCGTCCGGCCCGTCCACCGGCGCCACGCCACCGAAGGTCAAAGGGCCCCAGGTGAACTTGGCCGCGTTGTCGAGGTTGTGGGTCAGGAACTGCCATTTGGTGAAGAAATCATCCCGGAACGCCCCGCCCGGGTAGATCATCGGATACCACTCGAAGACGTACATCTCCGGGAAGATCGCCTTCAGGTGCGGTGGCGCCTGGCTGGCGGCGAAAAGCTGTGTGATCCCCAGGTACGACCGACCCGTCATGCCGACCGCCCCGGTCGACCAGGACTGGGTCGCGAGCCACTCGGTCACCTCGTAGGCGTCCTTCGTCTCGTCTGGGGCGAAGAAGCCCGGCTGGGTGCCGAACGAGGCCCCGCCTCCGCGGGTATCCACCGCCGCGACGACATAGCCGTGGTGCAGCAGCTTGTCGATGCCATGCCCGAACCCGCCGGCGTAGTCGACGATCGTGTCACCCTTGAAGAAGGCCCGGTTGTAGCGGTGGTGGGTCCAGACCACGGGAAGCTTGCCCTGATGCAGGGCGCCACCTTGGGTTGGCCGGAGGATGTCTGCCGCGAGCCGGGTGCCGTCTCGCATCGTGATGTACTGGGACGTCCGCTGGTAGCCATCGTATTCGGCGGTCGAGTATCCCTCGTATACGCCGGGGCCGGAGACGCGGTTGGCCGCCGGGGCGCCGGCGGAGCATGAGGCGGCGACGAGCGCCGTGGCGAGCAGGCATAGCGGGCGAGACATGGAGGCTCCGTGGTTGAGACGATAGTACTCCGCGGACGCGCCACCCGCCACCGTCCGGCGGGGCCGGTCGCTTATCTTGAGGCATCGTGCATACGGCGCAGGCGGTTTCGTGACCATCAGGCAATCGGTCTGGACGGCGGGTGTGACCCGCAGGGTGCTGGCCAACGGCCTCACCTCGCTGGTCCATCCGGATCCGGCCGCTCCCGCGGTCGGGGTGGTAATCCATGTGAAGGCCGGCTTCTTTGACGAGCCGGATCGATGGCAGGGGATCAGCCACGTCCTCGAGCACATGTTCTTCAAGGGCACCCCGAGCCGTGGCGTCGGCCAGATCGCGGCCGAGACCAAGGGCCTCGGCGGGTATCTCAACGCATCCACCAGCTATGACGGCACCAGCTACTTCGTGGTCCTGCCCGCCGCGGGGTTCCGCGCTGCCCTCGCCATCCAGGCCGACGCCCTCCGGAACGCCTCGATCGATGGCGAGGAGCTCGCCCGCGAGCTCCAGGTGATCATCGAGGAAGCCCGGCGGAAACTCGACAATCCCGGTTCGGTGGCCCATGAGACGCTGAACGAGGTCCTGTTCGACCACCACCGGATCCGCCGGTGGCGGATCGGCTACGCCGAGCAGTTGGCCGGCTTCACCCGCGACGATGTGGCGGGCTACTACCACAGCCGCTACGTGCCGTCCCGGGTCATCGTCTCGGTCGTCGGGGCCGTGGAGGCCGAGGCCGCCCACGCCGCGATCGAGGAGTCGTTCGGGGATTGGCCGGTCGCCGCTCCCGGCATCGATCCGTCGCCCGCCGAACCGTGGCGCGACGGGCCGCCGCGGCTCCGGGTTCTTCATGGCGACGTCAAACAGGCGGACCTGGCCATCGGCTGGCGGGGCGTGGCCGAGGCGGATCCGGTTGCCGAGGACCTCGATCTCGCCGCCATGATCCTGTCCTCAGGGCGCGGAAGTTGGTTCTACCGCGGCCTCCGCGAGCCCGGCCTCACCATCTCGGCGGGGGCCTACAACTATTCCCCCGCCGAGGTTGGTGTCTTCTCCCTGGCCCTCGATGTCGAGCCCGCCAATCTCGAT
>JANXXJ010000114.1 GCA_025350665.1 Gemmatimonadota bacterium
GCCGACACGGTATACAAGCCATAGGCAATGACCATCCCGGTGCCGCAGGCGAGGACGGCCGCGTCGAGAAAAGATTCGGTATACGCATCCAGAACCGGGCGATGCTGGCCGGCTTCTTCCCCCAAACGGAGTAACTCCGCCCGCCGCTTGGCGAAGCCGAGAAACAGGGTCACCAGGAAGCCGCAGAAAAGCAGCCACCGCGACGGTTCGATGCCGATGCCGAGGGTCCCCGCCATGAGCCTGAGCATGAACCCCGCGGCAATGAGGAACACGTCGACGACCGGGATCCTTTTGAGACCCATCGAGTAGCCCAGATTGATGAGCGCGTAGGCGGCGAGAATTGCAGCGACCAGGCCGCTTGCGCAGGCGCCCAGGGCCAAGGCGCCACCGGCGAGCAGCAGCCCGAACAGCGTTGCGGCGCGCAGGCTGACCGTACCGCTGGCGATCGGCCGGTTGCGCTTGTCAGGGTGCTCGCGATCCCTCTCGCGGTCGAAACAGTCGTTCATTGCATACACCGCGCTCGACATGAGGCAGAACGCAGCGGTCGCGGTGAGCGCCGCGGCCACTTTTTCCGGGTCGCCCATTGCGTGGCCGAAAACCAGGCCCGGCAGCACGAAGGCGTTTTTCACCCATTGCTGGGGCCGCGCAAGCTTCACGTAAGCGCGGACGTTCATCGCCCGCACGCATCCGCCGGAAAATACCTGGCGCAGAAATAGCAATTCCCGACCGGCAGCATCGCCGGGATGCGGTACCAGCGATCGCGGACCTGTTTCAACACGCCTTCGCGATACGCGGCGTAGTCGAACCCCCGGCCCAGCACCACATGCAGCGTGGCGCCCGCCACTTCAAACGTGCGGAATTCGACTTCCCTGAAGTAAGGCCGGTAATCCTGTTCGGGCGGCGGGTCGCGGCGCACGATCATGATGTCCTTTCCCGCAAAGCGGCGCACGTCGGTAACTATGTCGTCATGCCGCGCGTGCGAGGTCCCGGCGCCGAAGACGAAAAAATAGCGCCCGGCGTAGTACGACAGGATGGACGAGAGGGTGTAATTGTCGGTCGCCGGTTCGTAGCCGCGGGCCCGATGTGGAATGACCTCGGTGTGGTCGTCGCGGAGCCGGCTGCTGGTCATCCCGAGCGGTTCGAAGACCCGGCGGCGAAGAAAATCACGAAGGTGCTGCTTCGAGGCCCGCTCGACCACGATGGCGAGCAGTACGTAGTTCGAGTTGCTGTACTGCCAGCGCGTCCCAGTCGTGAAGTTGAGCCCCCTCTGGAGGGACAGCATCTCGATGATGTCGGCGTTGGTGGCGACATCATGGTACCGGGTTCCCCGGTAGACCAGCAATGGATCGTAGTCGCGGATACCGCTGGTGTGGTGGAGGAGGTGGGACAGGGTGATCGCCTTCCCGTACCGGGGCAGCTCGGGAATCCATTTTCGGACGTCGTCGGTCAGGGCGAGCTCGCCCTCGTGCTCCAGCAGCAGGATGCTGAACGCGGTGAACTGTTTGGAGGTCGAACCCAACTCGAACACCGTCCCGGCGTCAATCGGAATGTCCCATTCGATCACGGCCCGCCCGTAGCCATGTTCGTAGATCACCGTGTCGTGCGAGGCCACGGCCACCGCGCAGCCCGGAGCCCTCGGAAGGTTGTGGGCCTGGAAGACGGAATCAATCGCGGGCCAAGAGGGTCTCGGCGATTGTGCGGAGGCCCGGGTTCCCAGGTTCGCCGCGAGACCAATGGCCAGGGCGGCAGCCGGTCGGGACATTCGCATGGCGCACTCCTGGGAACCCGTTCGATGGATTGGCTACCTCACGCCGGCCCCGATGGCGGGTCGAGCCAAACAATGTAATGGGCCTGGTCTGGACTCATCCGTCACGCCGCGTACGCCGGGTAGTCGGTGTAGCCCTTCTCGCCCGGGGTATAGAAGGTGGCGAAATCCGGCTGATTGAGGGGCAGGTTACGCTCCAGACGGGTTACGAGGTCGGGATTCGCAAGCGAGCTCCGCCCGAACGCGACCAGATCCGCGTCGCCCCGCGCGAGGACTTCCTCGGCCCTGGCCCGATCGAGTCCACCGGAGGCGATGAACGGCCCACCGAACGCCTGCCGGAGCTGACGGGTGAATTCGACCGGGACCGCCGGGGCGCCCATGGAGGAATGGTTGACCAGATGCAGGTAGGCCAGGCCCAGATCACCGAGTTCACTGGCCAGCGCGAGGTACTGGGGGTCCACCTCGGCAAACGCGCCCATTTCATTGAAGGCGCCGTAGGGCGAAACGCGGATCCCGACCCGGTCGGCGCCGATGGCGGCCGCGGTGGCCCCGGCGACCTCGAGCGCAAACCGATTCCGGCCCGCTATGCTGCCGCCGTACCCGTCGGTCCGGGTGTTCAGGTTGGCGTTCAGGAACTGCTCAATCAGATAGCCATTGGCGGCGTGCAGCTCGACGCCGTCGAACCCGGCCTCGATCGCCAGCCTGGCCGCGTTCGCGTACTCGGCGACGGTCGCAGCGATTTCCGGCTCGGTCAGAGGATGAGGCGTGCTCGCCTTCTGAAGCCCGTGCGTATCGGTGTAGATGTCGCCCGAGAGCGGGGTGGCCACCGGGCCCACCACCCGGGCCCCGGTCGGCAGGTTGTCGACGTGGGATGCCCGGCCGGTGTGCATCAGCTGAACGAAAATCCGGCCGCCGCGCGCGTGTACGGCGTCGGTCACCTGGCGCCAGCCGACGACATGCTCCGGAGCGAACAGGCCCGGAATCCGGGTGTAGCCGAGTCCGTTGGGCGACGGCGAGGTCCCCTCGGTAATCTGGAGGCCTACGGATGCGCGTTGGGCATAGTAATCCGCCATCAGGGCGTTCGGGGTGTTGTTCGCCGTCGCCCGGTTGCGGGTCATCGGCGCCATTACCAGCCGGTTGCGCAGGGAAACCGAACGGAGGGCGAAGGGTTGGAACAGCATGGTTTTCGGGCTCCACTCTAGGAAAGAAGTAATTATCATACCAGTAGGTACAAAATATACCAACTGGTAGGGAAATGACAACCCACTCCGATTTTTCGATCCGATGAGTGCTCGCGGCCGACCGCGCGAATTCGATCTCGACGCCACGCTCGACCGGGCCCTCGCCCTGTTCTGGCGCGACGGCTATGAGGGCGCCTCGGTCAACGAAATCGCGGAGGTCACCGGAGTCAGCAAGCCGAGCCTCTATGCCGCCTTTGGCGACAAGGAGTCGCTGTATCTACGGGCGCTGGTGCGCTACGCGGAGCGGCAGCGAACCCGGCACGCTCACTTGCTGGACGAGGAGCCTGATGGCCGCCGCGCCGTCCTGGCTTTTCTCCTCTCGGTCGTGGACGCGCACACTGACCCGGCGGACCCGGGCGGCTGCATGGTGGTGAGCGGCACGACGACGTGCGATGGCGCGGCCGTCCCGGCGTCGGTGAAACAAGCACTGTGCAACGCGCTCAAGGTGGGCGGCATGGCGATCGAAGGACGACTGCTCCGGGCCCAGCGCGAGGGACAGTTGGCCGGGACCGTCGACGTCGCCGCCCTGGCTACCTACTTCAACACGGTCCTCGCCGGGCTTGGCGTTCAGGCCAAGGGCCAGGCCTGCCGCGAAGTCCTCCGCGGCGTGGTGGCATCCGCCATGACCGCATGGCCGGACCCTCAGGCCGGCGGCGGGAGTTAAGTTAGGAGCCGGTTCCATGCCGGCCATGCCTTCTTCCCGCTCGCCAGGTCCCTTGCCCATGTCATCTCGTCACCTCGCCGGAAACCGCCCGATCCGCCGCCTGACCCAGGCGGTGATCGTCACCTTGCTCGCGGCGTCCCCGGCCCGATCCGCGGCGGCCCAGACCCGGTACGACGTCAAAGAGCACTACCAGAAATACGAGTACCAGATCCCGATGCGGGACGGCGTCAAGCTGTTCACGGCGGTCTACGTCCCGCGCGACACCGCGACGACCTGGCCGATCCTCATCAGCCGCACTCCCTACAGCGCCGCGCCATATGGCCCGGACGCCTACTCCCGGTTCCTGGGCCCCGGCATGCGGTTCGCCCAGGAGGGATACATCTTCGTCACCCAGGATGTGCGGGGGCGCTATCACTCCGAGGGGCATTTCGTCCACATGACGCCCCACAGGGAGAACAAGGGGCCCCGGGACGTGGACGAGAGCACCGACACCTGGGACACGATCGACTGGCTGGTCAAGAACGTCCCGCACAACAACGGGCGCGCGGGGCTGTGGGGCATTTCGTACGGGGGATTCTTCGCGACGGCGGGGATGATCGACGCCCATCCGGCCCTCAAGGCGGTCTCACCACAGGCGCCCCAGGCCGACTGGTTCATGGGCGACGACACCCGTCACAACGGCGCATTCTTCCTGGCGTCGACCTTCAACTTCATGGCGATGTGCGGGCGGCTCGGCTCCGGTACCTCGATGTCCTGCGGCCAGCCCTTCGATTTCGGGACCAAGGACGGCTACAAGTTCTTCCTCGGCATGGGGTCGCTGGCCACCGCCGAGTCGAAATATTTCAAGGGCCAGGTCCCCGGCTGGACCGAGTTCATGGACCACGGCACCTACGACGGGTTTTGGCAGGCCCGCAACATTCTCCCGCACCTCAAGCGGATCCGGCCCGCGGTCCTCACGGTGGGCGGGTGGTATGATGCCAACAACTTCTACGGCGCCCTCCATGTGTTCGAGGCCATCGAGCAGCAGAGCCCCGGCGCCGACAACGCGATCGTGATCGGACCGTGGTACCACGGCCAGTGGGCCCGCGACGAAGGCTCGAAAGTGGGCCGGCTCACGTTCGGCTCGAAGACCGGTGAAGAGTTCCAGAGCACGATGCTGATTCCGTTCTTCGACTACCACCTCAAGGGCAAGGGCGCCCATCCGACCGCCAAGGCGTACGTTTACGAAACCGGCGCCAACCGCTGGCACACCTACGACGCCTGGCCGCCGAAACAGGCGGTGTCCCGGGCGATCAGCCTGAGCGCCGGTGGCGCCCTGACCTTCGACCACCCGAAAGCCGGTGGTACACCGGCGGATCAATACGTCAGCGACCCCGCCAAGCCGGTTCCGTCGGTGCCGGGACAGAGCACCGACATGGATCCGGACTACATGGCGCAGGATCAGCGGTTCGTCGCCGGCAGACCCGATGTGCTGGTCTATCAGGGCGACCCAATGACGGAGGAGCTGACGATCGCGGGCCCGGTGTCACCAACGCTGTTTGTCACCTCGAGCGGGACCGACGGCGACTGGGTCGTCAAGGTGATTGACGTGCATCCGGACGGATTCCAGGAACTGGTCCGCGGGGACGTGATGCGAGCCAAATTCCGGAACAGTTTCGAGAAACCCGAACCACTGGTACCCGGAAAGGTGGCCAAGATCGATTTCACGATGCCCGACGTCTACCACACGTTCAAGAAGGGGCACCGGATGATGATCCAGGTCCAGAGCAGCTGGTTCCCGCTCGTGGACCGGAACCCGGGGAAGTTCGTGGACATCTACCACGCCACCGACGCCGACTTCCAGAAGACCACGATCCGGGTCTTCCGCTCAGCGGGGCAGAACTCGCGGGTGACGTTCAGCGTCCTTCCCGGGAACCTCACGCCCTGAAGGGGTTCTGCCAAGCTGCCGCCGCCACATCGGCGTGTCGCCGTTCCGACAGATCGGGCAGACGCCCATCTGGGGTTCGTCGCCGTAGCGGAGGGTGACGGGCCCCAGTTGGCGGGCGGTATCGGCGAGAGTCACGGTCAGGGACATCACTCGGCCGGAAATGCGCCCCGTGAACCGAGCCGGATGGGTGATCCCGCGGTCGACCGGATAGGCGTCGACATTGTAGGTGCCCTCGACCGAAAACCGCCCGGCAGGATCGGGCCGAAGCTGACCTTTGATGTCGCCGAGCGTGCAGCCGATGTGGACGTGGGCCCCGGTATCCGACGCAATCAGGCCGACGTCCTTCCCGCCCCAGGTTCCGACCACCGGGGACATCGGCGGACCGGTCCCGGTATCGCAGCCCGCCGCCAGGGCGAGCAGGGCGATCGAGAACGCCCAAGGCACTCGAGTTTTCTTCATGAATCCGCCCTCCTTGCCAGCCCTCGCCGCCGGGCGGTAGCGTTAGCCCGCAGCTTCCATGTCTTTGGAGACAGGCCCCCGTCATGTTCACCCTGATCGCCGCGCTGTTCGGCGCGCCGCCCCAACCGCCGCCGGCCATGGCGAGAACTCTCCACGAGATCCAATCGCTCTATTCGGGAGCGCAGGCGCTCGAAACGACCCGGTTCGTCGCCCAATTCTGGCGGGTACCCGGCAACACCGGGTTCAACGCGAGCATCCATCGGGTGGCGGGCATTCTCGCCGCCGCCGGCTACGTCCTCCAGGACAAGGCCAGGCCGACCGACCGGCTGACCTACCGAATCGAACGCCGCCCGCTGGGCCGACCGACCTGGGAACCAGTGGGCGGCCGAGTGACCATCGTCGGCGACTCGGCAGCGCTCCTCAACTACGAGACGAATCGCCACCTGGTCACGATCAATTCAGCCTCCACGCCACCCGGTGGTGTTGAAGCCGACGTCGTGAAGGTTAGCGGCGGCCAATGGCCGGAGGCGAGCACGCTGGCCGGCAAGATCGTCTATGCCGAAGGCCCGATCGGCCGGCTGTACACCGAGGCGATGAAGCGCGGTGCGGCGGGTGTGGTGGCATACGCCATGCCGGCGTACACCAGGCCCGAGGTGAACCAGCACTCGATTCAGTTCTCCGCCATTCCGCTCGACACGGCGCACGCGGGCTGGGGCGTGCTTCTGTCCTACGCGGCGCACCGCCGGCTGGACGCGTCCCTGGCCCACGGCCCGGTCCGGCTCCGGGTGGAACTCGAAACCAAGCGATACGCCTCCGATGAATTCACCCTGGTGGCCGAGATCCGGGGCACCAGGGCGCCCGGGGAACGGTTCGTCTTCAGCGCCCACGTGCAGGAACCGGGCGCCAATGACAATGCGTCCGGCGTGGGAGCGCTGGCGGAAATGGCGCGGGTCGCCGCGAAGCTCGTGCGGGGCCGGAAACAGAATCCGGACCGGACCATCACCTTCCTCTGGGGCGATGAAATCCGGAGCACCAGGCGGTTCATTGAGGAGGACTCCGCCCGGGCGCGGGGCATCAAGTGGGGAATGTCGCTCGACATGGTGGGCGAGGACGTCACCAAGACCGGCGGCACCTTCCTGATCGAGAAGATGCCCGATCCGTCAGCCGTGTGGACCCGGGGCGACGACCATCACACCGAATGGGGCGGTTCCCCGGTCGGGATGGAGATGGTTCATCCTCATTTCTTCAACGACTTCGTCCTGCACCGGGCACTCGATCAGGCCGCCCGCACGGGCTGGGTGGTCCGCACCAATCCGTATGAGGGGGGCAGCGACCACATTCCCTTCATCACCGCGGGAAAGCCCGCCGTGCTGCTCTGGCACTTCACCGATCAGTTCTATCATACCGACGGTGACCGGATCGAGAACGTGTCGGCCAGGGAGCTGGCGAACACCGGGACGACGGCCCTCTATGCCGCCCTGACGCTCACGAGCGGGGATCAGGCCACGATTCCCTTCCTCGCTGATGAGCTGGCACACGCTGCGGCGACGCGGTTCGACGCGGAGACCAGCCAGAGCCGGGCCGCCATCGCCGGCGGCGGCGACGCCGCCCGCGAGCGAGCGATTCTCGAAGCGTGGACGACCTGGTATCGCGGTGCCATCGGGTCGCTGAGCGAGATCGCCATCGGGGCTCCGAGCGCCGCCGCGGTCACGGCCATCCGGGCAGGTGCGGACGCGGTCTCGGCCCGGGGTATCGCCGCGCTGGCGGCGATCGCGCCGCCCTGAGTCAGTCGAACCTGAGGGATGTGACGGGGTCCACCCGGGCCGCCCGTCGCGCTGGCAGGTAGCTTGCCAGCGCCGCCGCAGCCAGCAGCATGCCGCCAAGGACACCCAGGATCACGGGATCGGCCGGCTCGACCTCGAACAACAAGTTCCGCATCAGCCGGCCGATGCTCGGGACGATAGCCAGCCCGAGGCCGACTCCCCAGGCTGCCAGCCTGACGCCGTCTCCCACGACCAACCGGATCAGATCCCCAACGGTAGCGCCCAGCGCGATCCGGATGCCGAGCTCCCGGGTTCGCTGGTTGACCGAGTGCGCCACGATCCCGTAGACCCCGCCGGCCGCGAGCAGCAGTGCGACCAGCGCAAACACCCCCATCAACTGCGCCGTAAAGCGAGTTCGAGCCCAGGCATCGCCGAGCCGGTCGGCCAGCGGCCCCACCTCGGCAATGGGCAGGTCGTCGACGGTTCGGACCGCTGATGCTACCGCGCCGGCCGCCGCCATCGGGGCACCGTCGACCCGGACCATCACCGTCCGGGAGGCGTAGGTGAATTGCTGGTACGGGGTGTAGAAACTGGACACCGGCCCCGCTTCGAGGGCGCCATACGGAACGTCGCCTACGACGCCGACCACCGTAGCGCTCGAATCCGGGCGGTCGAAGCTGCTGCCCCCGCCGAACCAAACGCGCTGGCCGAGGGGGTCTTTCCCTGGAAAGAATCGGCGGGCGGCGGTCTGGTTGACAATGGCGACCCGCGGCCGGCCAGGATCGGAATGCCCAGCGTGACGAAATGATCGGGACCGACATAGTGGCGGGTGATCGCCGGGGCCTGATCCAGAGTGGGGACTGGCCGTCCGACCACATAGAGCGTGCTACTGCGGCCGCGAACCCCGGCCGTCGGGACAAAGCGCGGGCGGCCCAACGGATATCGGAAATCAGGATCTCCATGGCGGGCTCCAAAGGCAACATGCCTACCGCGGCCCGCAGCCCCGGTCGAGCCAGCCCGC
>JANXXJ010000123.1 GCA_025350665.1 Gemmatimonadota bacterium
GCCGGCCTCGATCCGGATCCCGGCGAGGGCGATGTCCCGCGTGGCGTAGCGGGTACAGCTCTGGACCGCCGGCTCCCAACGCAAACTCTCCTCGACCGCTCGGTCCCACCCTCCCGGCGTCGAGCGGGCCTGCTCCAGCTGGTCCGGCTGGGACAGCAGGGCCCACACGGTGTTGGCCAGCGTGGCATCGGTGGTCTCGATCCCCCCGAACAGAATGATCAAGGCGTTGGAAAGGATCTCCTCGTCACTGAGCCGGTCGGCCGCGTGGACCAGCGACGAGAACAGGCCCGCATCCGGCGCGGCCGCGGCCCGAGCCAGAAGCGAACGCATCGCAGTGCGAAACTCGGCGGCCGCGGTCTGGCCGCGAAGCCGGGCCGCGGAATCGGCGGTGAAGTTGGCCAACGCTCTGGCAAACCGCTCGTACCACTCGAGAATGAGCGGATGGAACTCCTCCGGCACGCCGAGCACCGCACCGACGCTGTACACGGCGAGCGGACCCGCGAACACCACCCGGAGGTCCGCGGCCCCGCGCCAGGCGAAGGAGAGAATCAGTCGTTCGATCTTCGCCCCAACCAGCGGCGCCATGGTGTCCGCCACCGACCGCTTGCTGAACGGCTGGATGCAGGCCGCTTTCAGCCGCTTCTGTTCCTCCCCGTCGGTCGAGAGCATCTGCCGCCCGAAGATGTCGCCGATCGGGGACCGATCATCATCGGTGGTAAAGGCCTCCGGATTCCGCAGCACCTCCAGGACGAGATCCCGCCGGGTTACCAGCCACATCCCCAACTCCGCGAACCACGCCACCGGCGACGACGCCCGGACCCGGGCCAGGGCCGGGTACGGGTTGTCGCTCAGTTCGTAGAGGGTCAGGTCGGCCGCCGGGGCGCGTGGGGTGGCCGCCGGAGTGGTCATCCCCAGACCTGCCGAGCCACGTCGGCCACCAGCTTGAACTTCCGTTCCTGCAGTTCGAACGGGATGTTGTTCCCCTTGGCCACCGAGGCAAAGCCGCACTGCGTCGACAGCGTAAGCCGGTCGAGCGGCACGTACTTGGCCGCCTCGTGGATCCGGGCAATCACTTCGTCCGCCGTCTCCTGGCGGGGGTTCTTGGTGGTGATGAGGCCCAGGCAGACGACCTTGTCTTCGGCGGTCTTGGCCAGGGCAGAGAAGTCGCCGCTCCGCTCGTCGTCGTATTCCAGGAGCAGGACCTTCGCCTCGGTCCGCTGGAGAATATCCTCGGCGATCGCGGCGTAGCTCCCCTTCCCCATGTAGCGGTTGGCGTCGTTCCCGCGGCACACGTGGAGCCCGAACGTGCACTTGTCGTGATACCCCGCCATGATGGCGTTCATCATCTCGATGCCGTCCCGCACCATCTTCATCGGCTCGAAGCCCTTGGCCCGGAACCATTCCTGCTGATGGGGATCGAGGGCCATGCCGAATTCCGGGGCATCGAACTGGATGTAGTCGCAGCCGAGGCGCACCAGCTCCCGGACCTCGTCACGAAGAATGTCGGTGACGTCGGCCATGTAGGCGTCGGTGCTCGGATACGCCGCCGTACTGATCTTGGGGACCCAGTAATACGCGTACATCGTCGGGCTCGGAATGGTCATCTTGGTCGGCAGCCGGGTCCGGGCGCGGAGATAGACGAATTCTTCCGAGGACAGATGCCGTTTCCGCTTCATCTTCGACACCAGGCCGACCGTGACCGGGCTGGTTTCCTTCTTCCCCTCCATGGTGAACCAGTCCACACTGTTGCCGGTGATGGTGTCGAAGCCTTCGACCGACTGGGCCAGCTGACTCGCGAAGACGTTGCGACGCATCTCGCCGTCGGTCAGAATGCCGATGCCGGCCAGTTCCTGAGCGGCGATGCAGTAGTCGACGGCACGGTCTTCGACGGATTTGAACATCCGATCGTCGATCAGGCCGGCCTTGAACTGGTCCCGGGCGACGAGCAGCGTGGGTGGACGGAGCATGGAACCGATGTTGTCGGCACGGTAGATGGGCAGGGCCACGGGGGCCTCCAGTTGATGAGACGTCAGAAGTTGAGTCGAGCACCTCTTTCCGTACGGAGCGACGGGGCCAGCCGCGGCGGATCGGGCGCCGCGGTGTTGAGCCGGTAACGCCAGTACCCGAGGTGAGGTCTGGCGCTCCAGGACGTCGGCGGATCGCGATCGATCATTTCTGGTAGACCAGCTCGCCGTTGATGTAGACCCGTTCGACCCAGGTCTTCACGCTGAGGGGGTCGCCGTCGAGAATGACCACGTCGGCATCCTTCCCCGGTTCGAGCGATCCCACCCGGTCGGCGATGCCGAGAATCCGGGCCGGGACCAGGGTCACCGCCTTGAGGACGTCCGCATCCGACATTCCGTACCCGGCCGCAATCGCCGCATCAATCAGCAACCATTTGCCCGTGCCGGCCGGCGCGAGCGACCCGAATGCCCGCGAGAACGTGGCCACCGCCGTGGCGACGCCCGCGGCCGTCAACCGGCCCGCGAGCCGCTCGTCCACCGGCGGGTAGTCGCCCCGATCGGGGATTTCTTCATTGCTCACGTACGGGTGGGAGACCTGGCCCAGGATGACCGGAATCCGGCGGGCCACCAGTTCATCCTTGAACTCCCACGCGCCGGCGCCGCCGTCGATGACCACGTCGATCCCGAACTCCTGCCCCAGCCGGAGCGCCGAGCGAATGTCGGTGGGACTGTTGGCCTGAATCCGGGCCGGGAACTCCCGCTTGAGGAGCCGCCCGAGCGCCTCCATCCCGAGATCCCTGGGCAGACTCGCGTTCAACGCTTTGCTCCGACCGTACTCCTGCGCCTTGATCAGGGCCTGCCGGATCATGGCGACTTCCGCCATCCGGGTGTACGGATCGCGGTTCTTGCTGCGGGCCGCCGACTTGGGCGGCGTGCCCAGGGTCATATCCATCGCCGCGGGCTCCCGGACCACCAGGGCCGCGAGGTCGGCGCCGGCGTTCTTGACGATCAGACCCTGGCCGCCGATCAGCGACGCGTCAGCCGGGCTCACATACATCGTCGTCACCCCGCCGGAGAGCGCCTCGCGATTGCGGAGCGGCCCGGGCTTGCCGGCGCCGAACGTCCCGTACGGGTTGTAGCTCTCGAAGACTCGGAGGCCCGGCGTAATCGGGTCGCTGGCCTCGTTCTGGTCGCTCGCCTCGATGCCGATATTGGACGCGGCGTCGATGACGCCCGGCATCACATACTTGCCACGGGCCTCGACGATCTCCGCGCCCGCCGGAATCGCGACCCCGGCGCCGACGGCCACGATCTTGCCGCCCCGGAGCACCACGACGCCGTTCGGAATCGGCGCCCCGCTGACCGGAAGGACGGTACCGCCCCGGATCGCGATCGTCTTCTCCTGGGCCGCGAGCGGGCTCGCCGCGGCAGCCGCGACCCCGGCCAGCACCAGCATTTGCTGGATGGTCATGTCAGGTGCCCTCCTTGGCGCGATCATAGATGACTTTGCCATCGCCGATCACCATCTCCACCCGGGATCGCGGCTCGAACCAGGGGCCATCGAACAGCACCAGGTCGGCGTCCTTGCCGACTTCGATGCTGCCGACCCGGTCGCTCACCCGGGCGATTTCGGCAGCGTTCCGGGTCACCATCTTGAGCGCTTCTTCCTCGGGAATGCCATAGCGCATGGCCAGCGCGGCGCACAGCCGGAGCCACTTCTGACTGATGACCGGCGCATCGGTGTGCATGGCGATCTTCACGCCAGCCTTCCAGAGAACATACGGGCCGGCCATCGCGTCATCCGTGATTCCGATCCGGGGGCCGAGCGGCAGCACGACCGCCGAGATGCCGCGTTTGGCGAGCTCGGGAGCCACCTTGTAGGCCTCGGTCGAGTGGTGGAGTGTCAGATCGAAGCCGAACTCATCCTTGAGCCGGATCAGGGTCATGACATCGGTCGCGGCGTGAACGTGGGCCCGCACGTACGTCTTCTTCGTCAGCACGTCGGTCATGGCCTCGAAGCCGAGGTCGCGGGCGGGCGGATTCCCCTTCCGGCCGTCGTCCTCCCACTTCTTGCCCGCCGCCATGTATTCCTGGGTCTTGATCAGGTACTGCCGGAGGTTGGCGGCCACACCCATCGTCGTGGTCGGGTAGCGCTCGCGAGACTTGGCCCCCATCGCGAACTTCATCCCCCCCTTTTCGAGCAGCAGCCGGCGGTCGAGCTGGTCGCCGAACGTCTTAATGACGATCGCCATCCCGCTCACGTTCTCGCCGCTGCCGGGCCCGGTCACGATCGTCGTGACGCCGCCCAGGACCGCATCCTTCCAGTCCAGGTCGCCCAGGTCGAGGGCGTCGATGAACCGGTGCTGGGGTCCGATGACCATCGGCGAATCGTTGAGGTCGGTCGACTTGGCGCCGATATGGGAGTGGTTGTCGATCATCCCGGGAATCAGGTGCTTGCCGTTCGCCTCGATGATGCGCGCTCCGGCCGGCACCGAGACATTGTCGCCCAGCGCCGTGATCTTGCCGTCCTTGATCAGAACGGTACCGTTCCGGATCGGCACCCCGGCGGCGGTGTGGATCGTCGCCCCCCGGATTGCGATCACGGAGGGATCAGCCTGGCCCTGCGCCGGACCGGCCCAAAGGGCCGCGGCTACCGCGAACACGCCAGCAATTCTCATCGGAACCTCGATTGGGAATCCCTCAATCTACCCTCCGCCCGGCCAGGATCGCCTCGTAAGGGCGGGCGTAAGCCCGCCCCTACGACCCCAACGACGGCCCGCCCCTACGACCCCGGCGACGGCCGGCCGCAGTAGTCGATGGCGGCCTGACGCAGGACCTCGGCGCAACGGACCACGCTGTCGACATCGACCCACTCGACGTCCGCGTGGGCCCCCGCCCCCGTCGGTCCGAAAACCACCGTCTCAACCCCGGCCGCCGCCAGCAAGGCCGAGTCCATCCAGGGGGTGTCGCCCACCATCCGCGCCTCGGCCCCCAGCACGCTCCTGGTCGCGCCGGCCAGCGAACGCACGATCGCCGCGTCGGGCGCCACCTCAAAGGGATCGCGGGCAAAGAAGCAGTTCACCCTCGCTTCAAACGCAGGGTCGTCACGGCGGAGCCCGTCGATCAGCGCCTGAATCTCAGCGATGGCGCTCGCCTGGGTCTCCCCGGGAATGGTCCGGCGCTCGATCTTGAGGCGGCAGCTCGCCGCGTAGGTGCTGAGACCGCTCCCGCCTTCGATCATGGCCGCATGAAGGCTCGGCGGTCCAACCAGGGGATGGGGCGGTCGCCGCCGCAATTCCTTCTCGAGGCCATCGAGCGCCGCAAGGAACCGGCCCATCCGCATGTTGGCGTCGATGCCCTGATCGACCTTGCTGCCGTGGGCCGCCCGGCCGAGCGTCTCAACGTCGATCCAGAGATAGCCCTTGTGGGCGAGGCAGATGTCGAGCGCGGTCGGTTCGGTCACGATCGCGCCATCGACCTTGACCCGGCCGGCCAGGTCCGCGGTGCCGATGCTGCCGTATTCCTCGTCCGCGACGGCGGCCACCACCACATCGCCGGCCAACGGTGTTTTGGCGTCGATCAATGCCTTGAGCGCGGCCATGCAGGCGGCCACGCTGCCCTTCATGTCGAACGAACCCCGGCCGTAGAGCCGGCCCTCGCGAATCGCGCCGGAGAACGGCTCGGCCATACCATCGACCTCGACGGTGTCGTAGTGGCCATTCAGCATCAGGCTCCTGCCCCCTCCGGTCCCCCGCTGGCGCCCGGTGATCGACACCCGGCCCGGAACCGGCTCATGCCAGATCACTTCCGCCCCCAACGCCTCGAGGTTCGCGGCGACGTAGGTGGCCACCTCTCGTTCGCCGGGAGCGCCGGGGGCGAGGGTCGGATTGATCGAGTTGATCTGGACCAGGCGGGCCAGGGTCGAGAGGCAGTAGTCGCGGTCGATCATGAGCGTCCCCCGTGGCTGCAATCCACCCAACCTACATGAGAAGAGCCGCCCTTGGGAGGCGGCTCTTCGTCCTGCTGGTCCTCACCAGCCGACCGGGCTTACGCCTTGGTCGGATCGCACTTGCTGTTGTCGTAATTCGGGTTGTTCAACTCGTCGATCGACACCCGGACGCTGACCTGGTTCCCGCGAGTCAGGCTGTCCTTGTGGTACGCCCCCCGCGGATAGACCGTGTCCGCCGCGCGGCCGTACTGCCGGACCAGGCGGCGCATGTCGCCCAGCCGGTGGCCAGTGCCGAACAGCCAGAACGCCCGCTCCCGGAACATCAGGTCGACCTGGGCGGCGGGCGCGACGGGATCGGTGAGCGGAGCCAGACCGGCCGTGGTGGCCCGGGCCTCGTTCAACTTGGCGAGCCAGGCGGGGGCGTTGAGGGCCTTGAGCGCCCCCTCGGCCTCGATCAACCGCGCCTCGATCCCGCTGGCGTTGGTGATGGGCGAACCGTAGGAACTGTATCTGGTAAACTGGAACATCGGAGTCACGCCGTCGAACCGCGACACCGGGCCGAAGTCCTGGGTCACCGGAATCCGGGGATCGCCGGATGAGGCGTAATCCAGGCCGTTGCCGCCCTCGTGGTCCGACACCGACGTGTAGTCGAAGTCGTAGATATACGCCTTCATCGAGTTCTGGAGCCGGGCGTCCGCCGAGGAGTATTGAATATCGTACTTGAACGCCGTCGGCACGCTCGCCACGGCCGCGGCCGCTTGAGCGAACTGCCCCTTGCCGAGGAGCGCCCGGCCGCGGAGTACCGCGATCAGGTTCACCAGGGTCGCATCGCCACCCGTGGCCGGGGTGGCCGAATTGAGCCGGGTCAGGGCCGCGTCGAACAGTTCGTCGGTGGTCAGGTTCGAGCCATACGTCAACTCGGGCTGATCGACACTGAGCGGAGCCCCGGAACAATAGGTCTCCGCGATCCAGATGGTGGACAGGCCCGCCAGCGCCCACAGCTCGCCGACCCGCTTGTCCGTGGGGCTCACCGAGGCGGCAATCGCCGTGGCGCCCCGCTCCGCGGCCCGACGGCCGCGGTGGATGTTCAACCAGATCGACTGCTCGAAGGAGTTCTCGGGCTTGATCTGCTCCAGGTCCATTTCCCGGACTTCCGGCGGGGTTCCGCCAAAGCGGAATTCGTCGGTGAACAGACTGGTCAGGAGCATGAAGCCGGCGAAGGTGCCGGACTGGCCATAGGCGACTTCGCCGACGGCGCCGTTGTAGATGGCCGCGGCGCCCGTCGCGCCGGCGAGCTTGCCCGGATCGATCACGTCGGGACGATCGACCTTGAGGATGTCATTGGTCGAGCAGGCACCGGCAACCGTGAGCAGCGCGGCGGCGGTGAGAGCCCGGAACGACGTGGTCTTGAGGTTCATCATCTTCCTCGAATTTGTCTGGGTAGCCATGGTATCGTCTCTCCTTAGAACTGAACGTTCAGGCGAAGGAGGAACGTCCGCGGCTGACCCGGCTGGACGAAGTTGTAATTGGGACCGTCGCCGGCCACACCGGAGGCCGTGTTGATTTCCGGATCCCAGCTCCCGAAGGTCTTCCACATGGCCAGGTTCCGGCCGGTCAGTGTCAAGGTCGCGTTGGAACCCCGGAACGCCTGCACCAGTGCCTTCGGCAGGCTCCAGGCGACCGACATTTCACGGAGCCGGATGAACTTGGCGTCCTCAGCATAGGAACCGAACGAGAACGACACGGCCCGGGCCTGATCAATCAGCGGCGCGGTCTTGTCATTCATGCCGCGGCAGTCGCCGATGGCCAGACACTGGAAGCCGGTGTTGATGTCGAGCGACTTCCAGCCCCACTTGGCCTCGACCTGGGTACCGATCCTGAGCTTGTTGTTGAACAGCCCGATCGACGAGTTCAAGCTGACGTTCTTGTTCGGCACGCTGTTGCCCAGGAACATGGCGGTGTCGGAACTCACGACCTCGCTCGGGACGATCACGCCGTCGCCGTTCGCGTCGGCGTAGGACAGCATCGTGGTGCCCCAGAGCGCGTAGAGCGGGAACCCGACCGCGTGGCGGTAGAAGAAGCCCTGCGGGTCCGGCACGCCGTCGGCGAGCTTGAGGAGCTTGTTGTCGTTCAACGCGCCTTCGAGGTTCAGGTCCCAGGTAAGGTTCTTGGACTCGAGGACCCGGGCGCTGATCGAGAGTTCGACGCCCTTGTTCTGGACCGTTCCCAGGTTCTGGAACTGGGTCGCCACGGCGCCGAGGGACCCGGCGAGCGGCCGCGCGATGAGCGCGTCGTTGGTGTGCTTCTTGTAGGCCGTGAACTCGATGTTGACCTTGTTGCTGAGAATGCCGAGGTCGAATCCACCCTCGATCTCCTGCGACCGTTCGGGCTTCAACGTCGGCGAGCCCAGCCCGGCGAGCGATACGCCCGGCTTGTTGCCGCCGACCAGGGCCGCGGTGACACCGGAGTAATAGGTCAGCGCCGCCGTGGCGCTCGGCTGCTGGCCGGTGACGCCGAAGGCGCCGCGGAGCCGGAAGGAGTTCAGGATACCCTTGGCCCGGTTCTCCACGACGACCCACGAACCCGAGACCTTCGGGTAGTAGGCGGTCCGGGAACTCTCACCGAATGACGAATTCTGGTCGACGCGCAGCGCGCCGGTCAGGTAGAGGCGGTCATCGAAACCGAACTGCTGCTCCACGTAGGTCCCAAGCGTCACGACCTTGGTGGTCGCTTCCGACGACACCTTGTCGGCGGCGCCACTAAAGGTCTCGGCGCCGGGAGCCAGGGTTTTGCCGTAGTTGTTGGACAGCGTCAGCGTCTCTTTGCCGTACTGGAGGCCGGCCGCGGTCTTGCCGCTGATCCGCTTGGTCAACGAGAAGTTAGCCGTCGCGCCAACGTCGGTCGAATACTTGTAGCTCTGGAACCGGTACAGGGTCCGGGCGCCCTGATCTTCGCCGCAGAACGGGCAGGCTTCGCCATTCCGGACCAGGCCTCCGTCCTCGAAGCCGATGTAGTCGAGGCCGACGGTCGCGCGGGTCGCGAGCCAGCTGGTCGGCCGGAAATTCGCGTTGGCGCTGTTGATGAAGTGATTGCTCTTCCGGGTGGTCAGATTCGAAAGGCCATACGCCGGCCGCGCGAACTGCCACGGGTTGGCCGCCTTGTCCGGATTGGCGCTCCCGAAGATCGCGCCGACCAGGACGCCCTGGAGGTTGTCGCCGCTCTGCGGGATCAGGTTATCGGTGTTGGTATAGCCGGAATTGATCGACACGTCGGCTTTGCTGGACAAGGTCGCCGTGATGTTCGATCGGAGGCCGATCTTCCGGAGGTGGCTCGGACTGAGCTGCGTGCTCGGCAGATCCGTAATGCCGCGCTGATCCTGGAGGAACTTGATCTCGGAGTCGGGCATCTTGAGGGTGCCGCCCTGGTCCTCGAGTTCGGTGGCCAGGAAGTACCGGACCGCGTCGGTGCCGCCGTTGACCTGGACGCCGTACTGCATCCGATAGGCATCCTTGATCGGCGTGGTGGCCGGATCCGAGGCGATATTGCGGGAGAACAGCTCGCCCGGCGAGCAGGCGCCCAGCGCCGACAGGAACAGCAGGCACTGCTGGTACTTCCCGGCGGCAGTCTTGGTCGACGCCGACTGGAAGTAGACCGGGAGGTACTCGCTCTTGTCCTGGACCACGCCGTTCTCGGCATAGACGGTCCATCGGGCCGGGCCGGACTTGCCGTGCTTGGTGGTGATCCGGATGACGCCGTTGGAGGACTGGGTGCCGTAGAGCGTCGCCGCCGACGGACCCTTCACGACCTCGATGCTCTCGATTTCTTCCGGATTGATGTCGTTGAAGAACGAGGGCGAATTGCCGCCATTGCCGACGGAAAGGACCGGGCCGCGCTCGCTGACCCGGATGCCATCCACATAGACCAGCGGGTCGGTCGCGAGGGTCGCCGAACTCACGCCGCGGATCCGGATCCGGCTGCCGCTG
>JANXXJ010000153.1 GCA_025350665.1 Gemmatimonadota bacterium
GTTCCGGAACACCTCCGGATGGTCGGCGGGTTCCTGGAACGGGGGCTTCGGAACCTCGCGGCGGCGCATCCCGGTCTGGTGACGGGTTTTCGGGGGATCGCCGAGATGGGGTATCTGGCCTTTGTTTCGGACCAGGTAGGAGGCGCGGTGGCGGTCGAAATGGCTCACCGCGGCATCCTGTTCAAGCGCACGGCCTACAACTTCGTGTCCCTGGCGCACACCGAGGCGCACGTGAGCCGCTGCCTGGCCGCGCTGGACGAATCGTTAGGCGTAGTGGCGCGGCGCTCATGATCGACGTCCATGCCCACTTCTATCACCCGGCCGGCGGCCGGCCCGACTGGGCCGAACGGAACCAGAGCCGGCTCGACGCCGGCGACCGGATCGGCGTCCGCTGGCATGTGGCCTCGATCCTGGGCAGCTGGGGTCGGACGTCACCCACCTATTTCCCCTCGCCGGCCGACCTGTCGATCGCCAACGACGCGCTGGTCCGACTGGCCGCGCAGCACGGCCGGATCCGGGGCTACGTCGCCGTCAATCCCAATTTCACGGCCCACGCGCTCACCGAGATCGATCGCGGCCTCGCGGCCGGGATGATCGGCATCAAGCTGGCCGCGAGTCGCCGGGCCACCGATCCACTCCTCGATCCGATCGCCGAGGCGGCGCGGAACCAAGGGGTTCCGGTCCTCCACCACGTCTGGCAGCACCGGCGCCGGGAATGGCCCGGCCAGGAAGCCTCCGACGGCGCCGAGCTCACGGCGCTCGCCCGGCGTCATCCGGCGGTGCCGTTCATTCTGGCCCATATCGGGGGTGGGGGCGACTGGCTCCACACGCTCGCGGTGGTTCGACCGGCCGCCAATGTCTTCGTGGATCTCTCGGGCAGCGGGGTCGACGCCGGGATGCTGGAACGATGCCTCGCCGCCGTGGGAGTGGAGCGGTTGCTGTGGGGAGCGGATCTGACACTCTGCACCGGCCTCGCCAAGTATCGCTACCTCGAGCGGATTCTCTCGGCCGCCGACCTCGACCGCATCGCTCGCCGGAACGCGATGGCAATTTTTCCGGCGGGCGCTTTCGGAGACGACCGATGAGGATCGATGTGAACGCCTTCGTCGGCGAGTACCCGTTCCGGAAGCTCGAAGCCACTGATCCGCCCTGTCTGCTCGCCGCGATGGACCGGGTCGGGATCGATCAGGCCTGGGTGTCGTCGCTGCCGGCGGTGTTCTGGAAGGATCCCACCGAGGCGAACGAGGATCTCTACCGGATGGCGGAAATCCATCCCGCGCTGCGGCCGGTGCCGGCGATTCATCCGGGCCTGGCCCACTGGGCCGATCACCTGGCCCGAGCCGCCGCGGCGAAAACGCCATGCGTGCGGGTCGATGCGACGTTCTACGGCGTCAATGCCCACGGCCCCGAGATGGCGGCGGTGATCGCCCGAGCCGCCGACCTCGGTCTCCCCATTGTCATGGCGGCCAAACTTGAAGACGGCCGCCAGCATCACCCGCACGATACCACGCCCGACCTCTCCGCCGCGACCGTTCGCGGCCTGATCCGGATGCATCCCAAGCTTCGGTTGCTGGTCACCCACGCCGATCGCGACCTGATCGAGCAGGTGCACTTCGGCGCCACGCCGGCAGAGTCGGGCCGGATCTGGTGGGATATCTGCTGGCTCTGGGGTCCGCCGATGGACGACTTCGATCACCTGGTCCATGCCGTCGGCGCCGGCCGATTCTGCTTCGGGACCGGCATGCCGCTCCGGATCCCCGAGAGCGCGGCCGCCAAACTCGAACTGCTCCGGTGTTCCGACGCCGACCGGGACGGGATCGACGGCGGCAACGCGGTGGATCTCGGCTTCAGCTGAGCCAGCGGTCGAGGTTCCGGGCCACGAAGTCATTGTCAGTGAGCTCCGGATAACTCCGCAGGACCCGCGTTATCATAGCGGACTGACCCGCCGACATCCGCTCGGCGGGGTCGAGGCACCGGGCACTCCGAAGCAACCCCTGCCGCCGCAGGACCTCGTTGATTCCCGCAATGCATCCCTGAAAACCGTTGGCCGCGTCGAAGACGGCCGCGTTGGCTTCGGTCGTGGCCGCGGCCAGACGATGCAGCGATGCGGGGATCGATCCTCGTGTGGCCGCGCGGCAACGGTCCACGAGGGCCACGGCCTGCCGGGTCCAGAAGGCCCAGTGACCGAGCAGCCCGCCCACGAACTGCGCGGTGACGGTCCGGCCGGCCGGCGTGGTCATCCGAAACCGGGTGAGCAGATCGGCCACGATGGCGTCGTCGTTCCCGGTATAGAGGGCGATCCGGTCGAGCTGGCCGGCGTCCGCCACGCCCCGGAGCACGTCGAGGGTCTGATAGCGATTGAACGGTGCCACCTTGATCGCCACCACGTTGTCGAGCTCCGCGAATCGGCGCCAGAACCGGTAGCCGAGGGGCCGGCCACCGGCGGCGGGCTGGAGATAGAACCCCATCAGCGGCATGATCTGCCCCACCTCGCGGGCATGGGCGATCAGACGGTGGTCGGTCCAGCGATCGAGGCCGCCGAGCGAGAGGAGCGCGACGTGATAACCCAGATCCCGGGCGACGCCGGCCTCCGCCACCGCCTGGCGAGTGGGGCCGATGACGCCGGCCACCGTGACCACCGGCCGGCCGGGCGCCCACTCGGCCACCGTCTCTCTGCCTAACGCCAGAACGGGGGGGTAGAGCCCGGCCTTCCGGAGAGCGAATTGAGTGGTGTGAACCCCGACGGCCAGACCGGTCGCCCCGGCGTCGAGGTAGTAGCGGGTGAGGGCCCGCTGATAGCGAACGTCCCAGCGGCCCGATGAGGTCAGGGCCAGAGGATGGGCGGGGATGACGCCGCCTCGGCGGAGTGCGGTGTGGATCCGGGCCGGCGGCATGGGCGGGGTCAAAATTGGCCCTCGCGTTCCTCGAAGTGGGTCGGCCGGTCGAGGGTGTCGCCGCCTTCCTCGATCCATCGGCTTATGCGGTCGATCTGGGTGTCGAGGCCGGTCGGCGGGGGTCCGAAGAGCGCCTGGGCCTGGCCCGGGTTCGAGAGCAGCGCGGTCGATTCCTCGGTGCCGGTGAACACGGGGCTGACTCCCCAGCGCCGCCCGAACCGACCGGCGATGTCGCGGACCGACACCTTCGGTCCGGTCAGGTTGAGCACCCGTGGGGGCGCGGCGGTGTGCGCGAACGCCATCAGTGCGGCCGCGTTTGCGTCGGCCTGCCAGATCAGATTGACCCACCCCATCCGCAGATCGACCGGCTGCCCGGTCCGGACCCGGTCCGCGATGTCGCGGAGTACCCCGTAGCGCGGTTCGGTGGCGTAGTTGAGCCGGAGGATGGCCGTCGAGGTGCCGTAGCGCGCCGAGGCATCGGTGAGAATCCGCTCCCGGGCCAGTGCGGACTGGGCATACTCGCCGATCGGGGCCACGGGATCGGATTCCGAGGGGCCGTCGGAACCGGCCGGCCAGAGCGGATAGACGTTGCCGGTGGAAAACGCCACCATCCGGGCGTCGCGGTAGCGGTACGCGGCCAGACCCGCCGCAAAGGCGTTGACGGCCCAGGTCCGCGCCTCCTGGCCGGTAGTGCCGAATTTCTGACCCGCCATGTAGACCACATTGGCGGCGTCAGGGAGTCGGGCCACCTGGTCGGGGTCGAGGAGGTCGGTGGAGAGCGTGCGGGCGCCTGTCGCCTCGATCGACCGGCGTGCCCGCTGGTCGCTGAACCGCGACACCGCCGTAATCCTCCCAGCGTCGCCGAGCCCCCGGGCAAGGAGCCGTACCAGGGTCGGCCCCATCTTGCCGCCGGCTCCAAGGACCACGAAGTCGCCGGCGAGCCGGGCCAGGCTGGCCCGCAGCCCGGGGCCGGGCTCCGACAGTTCGTTGTCGAGGGTGTCGTCGTCGGTCATGTTCAACGATAGTCGTCCGTTTCGGCGGAGAGTAGATTCGAATCCTCCCTTCTCCCGGGTCCCGTTCATGCACCACGTCCGGACTGCTCTGCTTGCTGGAGGTGCGATGTTCCTTTCCCAGGTTTCTTCCGCGCATGCCCAGGATCGGGCGCCGTCGATGGCGGGCCGGTCCACCGTGTACGTGCCGCACGGTGCCATCGCCACCAGCCAGCCGCTGGCGACGGCGGCGGGGCTCGCCGTGCTCGAGCGGGGCGGCAACGCCATCGATGCCGCGGTCACCGCCGCCGCGGTCCTGAACGTGGTCGAACCGATGATGACCGGCGCCGGCGGCGATCTCTTCGCCCTGTTCTGGTCGGCCCGGGAACAGCGCCTGGTCGGGCTGAATGCGAGTGGCCGGTCGGGGTCGCTGATTTCTCGCGAGGTGCTGCTCCAGCGGGGGCGCACCACCATGCCGGTTACCGGGGCTGAGTCGATCACCGTTCCGGGGGCGCTGGCGGGCTGGCACGATCTCCTGGCCAAATACGGGACGATCACCCTGGCCCAGGCGCTCGAGCCCGCGATCCGCCTGGCCGAGGACGGCTTCCCACTGACCCCGGTGATCGCCGGAGACTGGGCGCTCGATGGCGGCGTGCTGTCCAGGGACGAAGGCGCCCGGGCCACCTATCTGCCTAACGGTTCGTACCCGAGGGCCGGGGACTGGATTACCAATCCGGATCTGGCCCGGACCTTCCGCCAGATCGCCAAGGACGGGATCGGAGTGTTGTACGGCGGGAATCTCGGCGCCACCATCGCGGCCCGAATCCAGCAGCTGGGCGGGTTCATCACGACCGAGGACCTGAAAGCCCACCAATCGGAATGGGTGACGCCGATTTCGGTGCCCTTCAAGGGACATCGCCTGTACGAACTGCCCCCGAACGGCCAGGGGATCGCCGCGCTCGAGATGCTGCGAATCCTCGAACCCTACGATCTCAAGGCGATGGGCCACAACTCGGCCGCCTATCTGCACTACCTGATCGAAGCCAAGAAACTGGCCTATGCCGACCTCGACCGGTTCGTCGGCGACCCGGCCTACATGAAGACGCCGGCCGCTCACATCCTCTCGCCCGCGTTCATCGCGGA
>JANXXJ010000159.1 GCA_025350665.1 Gemmatimonadota bacterium
GCTCCTGCGCCAACTGCGTCGACCGGAGCGCTCGGCCAAACCCCTTGAACTGCATCTGGGTCCGGTACTGGTCCGGCCAGGTCGGCCACCGGGCCGGCTCCACGAAGTCGGACAGCTGGCCCGCCGCCATGCCGGGAAGCGCCAGCGTCTCCCACAGCACCAGCCCCAGACCCGGCATCTTGAAGAACCAGGGCAGCCCGCCTTCCGACGACCCGGCGGCCGGATCGACCATCACCATCGACCGGGTTCGCTCGGGGTGGCGCCCCGCAAACGCCCCGACCACAATCCCGCCCATCGAGAGGCCCACGATGTCGACCGGATCTTTCCAGCCGAGCGAGTCGAGCAGACCGAGCAGCTGGCGGTCGAGCAGGTCCACGTCGTAGCTCACGTCGGGCCGGTCGGAGTAGCCCCGCCCGAAGTGATCGTACCGCGCCACCCGGAAGCCGGCCGAGGTCAGCGCGGCGAAAGTGGAATCCCAGATGTAGTACGGTGTCGAGAAACCATGGATCAGCACCACTCGCTGGCCCGAGTCCGGACCGCCTACCTCGTAGTGGGTGACACCGTCCGCGAGTCGGACGAACTGGCCGGAGGCGGCTTTGCGGGCGGCATCGTCGAGGACCAGATGCTCGGGATTCCGTACGGAGTGCGCCACGGCCAGACCGGAACAGGCGAGGACGAGGACCAGGAGGATGGCTTTCAGCATGGCGGGTGCACCGTTTGGGGGGAGGCAGACAGACTACAGTCAAGGTACTCGCGTCTGGCTCTGAGGGCTCGCGCGGCCGGTGCGGCGAGGTCGCCGACGCCGTCGGGTGGCGGTAGACGGCGACGCGGTCATCGGCTCGGCGGGTCTCGAGGTCTACGGGCCCCACGCCCTGCTCCGGTCCGTCGCCGTGCTGCCCGAACGTCAACGCGGCGGACTCGGCCGCCGGCTGATCGAAACGGCGCTCGAGGCCGCCCGGCGAGAACGCCTCGAGTCCGTCACCCTGCTCACCACCACCGCGGCAGACTACTTCCCGCGGTTCGGTTTCCGGCGGATCGATCAGTCCAGGGCCCCGGACGCCGTCAAGGCATCCACCCAGTTTCGCGGCGCCTGCCCCAGTACGGCGGCAGCCATGCTGCTCGAATTCAGCCAAGAGAACTGAACCATGTCGGCCACGAATGTGCGGGAGATCGTGAAAGAGAAGTACGGCCAGGCGGCGACCCGGGTCACCCAGGGCCAGGGCAACGCCTGCTGCGAGGGCTCGGTGGACCCGATCACCTCCGACCTCTACGACGAAGCCCAGAAGAGCGGCCTTCCGGCCGAGGCGGTGCTGGCGTCGTTAGGCTGCGGCAACCCGACCGCGCTGGCCGAGCTCAAGGCGGGGGAAACGGTGCTTGACCTGGGGAGTGGCGGCGGGATCGACGTCCTGCTCTCGGCCCGGCGGGTGGGGCCTACGGGCAAGGCCTACGGCCTCGACATGACCGACGAGATGCTGATGCTGGCGCGGGAGAACCAGAAGAAGTCGGGCCTCGCCAACGTCGAGTTCCTCCGGGGCGAGATCGAAAACATTCCGCTCCCCGGCAATTCCGTGGACGTGATCATCTCGAACTGCGTCATCAACCTCTCGGCCGACAAGGACCGGGTGCTGCGCGAGGCGTTCCGGGTCTTGAAGCCGGGCGGACGGTTTGCCGTCTCCGACGTGGTGGTGCGAGGTGAGGTACCGGCCGAACTCCGGAAGAACATGGAGCTCTGGGTCGGGTGCATTGCCGGGGCACTCGAGGAGCAGGACTACGCGGCCAGGCTCGAGGCCGCAGGATTTGAGAACGTGAGCCTCGAACCGACCCGAGTATACCGGATCGACGACGCCCGGGAATTCCTGGCGGCGGAAGAAATCAATGTCGACGCAATGGCCGCAGAGGTGGACGGGAAGTTCATGAGCGCCTTCGTCCGGGCCACCAAGCCCGCCGCCGCGGCCAAGGAGCCCTGCTGCGCTCCCGGCTGCTGCGGCAACTGAGGTTCAGCTCTTCGGCATGACCGAGAGATAGGCCGCCCACGGCCCCACCTCGGTCTGGTAGCGCCGCGCCATGACTCGGCTCACCTGGTTCAGGTGGGCCAGGTCGTGGGCGGTCCAGGTGGCAATCAATTGTCGGGCGGTGACCAGCCCGAAGGCCGGATGAGTACCCTGCCGCGCCAGGTGACTCGCGTCGACAGGCATCGCCTCCAGCCGAGCCAGGCTCTCCCGCCTGGCATCCGCAAACTCATCCAGCAGCTCAACCGAACTCTTGCCCGCGCTCTCCCGAAACTGCGCCAGCCGATCGAAGGCCGGGAACGGCTCCGCCGGGCCTGACCGCAGAATGATTTCGAGGCGCGGGATCCAGTCCGCTCGCTCTCCGTGAATCAGGTGACCGAGCACCACCCACGGGCTCCAGGTGTCGGGGCCTTCGGTGGCGTGGATCCACGGCTCCGGCAGATCGCGGAGCAGCGCGTTGAGCACGGCGGGGGTGCGGGACAGCACGGCCACGCTCTCGGTCAGGAAGGCATCAGTCATCGGTCATCGGCTCCGGGCAATCCGGTACGCGCGGACATGGGGAACGCCATCGGGATCGGTCCAGGTGCCAAGGAGCAGGTCGGCGCCGACCGTCAACGGCTCGACGCCGGGTGGCGTGTCCACCGTGGTGAGCCAGGCGCCCGTCCGATCGAACACGGTCCAGCGCGGCGCGCGGCCGGCCGGACCGGGGCCGAAGAAATCGCGGACCCAGACTTCGCCGTTGCTGCGGACCACCATCGCGTCATAGGGCGGTTTGGTTTTCGGGAGCGGCGTGTCGCGGACCGACTGGCGAACCCGGTCCGCGGCGCCCTCCTGCCCCGGCGGTAATGACGCGACGCGGTCACGGATGAGTTGGTCCAGGTCCGCGCTGGTCGGCGCTTCCGTCTTGAACGGACGGCTTGCGACCTGGAGGAGCTTGCCGCCGGGCGCATAGCGGCGGATCTCGTAGCGGTCGGCGGGCGCCACGACCACCACCGAATCGTCCACGCCGACGAAGCCGGTCCGGCCGAACGGCACGTTGGAGATGTTGATCGAGGTGATCTGCCCGTTGGCGCGGGTCACCATGATGTTCCGTTCCGAGCCGGGGAAACGACCGACCGCAGCCACCGAGTCGCCGGCGGGGCCGATGGTGAGCCACCGGGTGGTGTCCCGCGTCAGCCCGGCCTGCACGTCCGCCCCGCCGCCGGTGGGCGATCCGGCCAGGAATCCGCCTCGGGGCAGCAGGCCCGCAATGCTCCGTCGGGCCGGGTTGGCGAGCGACACGGTCCGGACCAGCTTGCCTCCCGGACCCACCAGCGTTAGGCGCCGCGCCCCCCCGTCAAATGCCACCACGGTGTCGCCGGACAGGATGCCGACGAACGTGATCCGCTGAAACTCTCCCGGACCGCCACCCTTCCGCCCGAACGATCGGAGCTTCTTCCCGGCGGCATCATACCACCGGAGCTCGGCGCCCTCGGTGGCCACCACGAGGCGGCCATCCGGAAACCGCGCGGCCAGGAGGGGCGCGATCAGTTCCTCGTCCGCGCCGCCCATGTCGAGCACCGGTTTGGGTTCGATCCGGTAGAGCCCGGGGGAGCGGGGCGCGGCACTCGTCACCACCCGCACCCCGGCGCTGTCGCGAACGACCGGGGCGCGAACGACCGGGGCCTGCGCCCTCGCGGCCATGAACGGCGCGAGAGCGAGCAGGCCCCTGATCAGGTGTGTCCCAATCGCCATCGATGCTCCGGAGGTCAGAGAGCCTTGGTCTTCCAGGCCCCCCTACGAAACAACACCGCGCTCAGGACCGCCAGGGTCGAGAACGCCACCGTGATCGCGATGAACACGCCGAGCGGCCCGACGCCGGCCACCTTGGCCAGGAAATAGGCCAGCGGGATCTCCCAGAGCCAGAAGCAGATCACGTTGAGCCAGGTAGGTGTCCGGGTGTCGCCGGCACCGTTGAACGACTGGCTCAGCACCATGCCGTAGGCGTAGAACGGGAAGCCGAGGCTCACCACCCGGAGGCCGGCAGTGGCCAGGCTCACCACGCCGGCATCGTGGCTGAAGATGCCCACGATCCACGGCGCGAGCAGCAACAGCAGTACGCCGAACCCGCCCAGGAAGCAGAGATTCAGGAACCCGGCCCGCCAGACCGCGGCCTCGCCCCGCTGCGGTTTCCCGGCGCCGAGTGACTGACCCACCATGGTGGCGGCCGCGTTGCTGAGTCCCCACGACGGGAGCAGCGCGAACAGGATGATCCGGATCGCTACCGTGTAGCCGGCGACCGCGGTGGCACCGAACGACGCCACGATCCGCACCAGGCCGATCCAGCTGGTGGTGCCAATCAGGATCTGGATGATCCCGGTGGACGAGAGCCGGACCAGCGACCGGATCACGCCGACATCGAGCTTGAGGTGACGCCGCTCGATCACGAACCGGCGGTCCGTCCCCGCCAGCCGATAGAACTGGTACAGCACTCCGATGCCCCGTCCCACCGTGGTGGCCACGGCAGCGCCCTTCACACCCATCGGCGCGATCGGCCCGAGCCCGAAGATCAGGATCGGGTCGAGGATCAGGTTGCTGACGTTGGCGATCCAGAGGCAGCGCATCGCCACCGCCGCGTCGCCCGCGCCGCGGAAGATGGCGTTGATCAGGAACAGCAGCAGGATCGACGCGTTGCCCAGGAACATGATCCGGGTAAAGCCGGTGCCGGCCGCTACCACGTCGGGCCCGGCGCCCATCAGCCGGAGCAGGCCGGCCGCGTTGGTGCTGCCGATCACGGCAATCGGAATGGCCACCACGACGCCCAGGAGAATGGCCTGGACCGCCGCGCGGGAAGCGCCGTCCGGCTCCCGGGCGCCGATCCGGCGCGACACCAGGGCGGTCGCCCCGATGCCCAGCCCCATGCCTAACGCGTAGATCGTGCTCAGCATGGCCTCCGTGAGCCCCACCACCGCCACGGCCTCGGCGCCGAGCCGATTGACCCAGAAGACATTGACCACGGCAAACACGGACTCGAGCGCCACTTCGAGTACCATCGGGATCGCGAGCAGCAGGAGCGCCGTGGCGATCGGCCCTTCGGTAAAGTCGCGGCCCTCGGCACCCCGGACCGCCTCACGGACAGTGGCCCAGAACGACGGGGTTGGTTCAACGACGGATGTATCGACGGGTTCTGCCGTCATAAGCAGTTCCAATGCACGCTGAGCTTTGAATTCTGGAGAGGTGCCGGGCCACCTTGATGGTCCTCAAACGCCACCCAACACCTCGCTGATTCGGGCGTGAGCGCGTTCGGACCGGTCCCGGAAGACGGGAGGGGGTCGGCTACGCGCTCTGGCTAAAACAGACCGGCATGGTCCACATGGGGCGCTCGCGGATGACGTGAACCCGGAGCGTGGTGCCCCGGGTGAGACCAAGATAGTCGCACCGGAACGCTCGCGCTGTGACGGACGACACAGACCGGTAACGTTTCGGGCCCGTCTGTCGTACGTTTTGATGTCGCCCGACACCCCAAGGGTCCCGATGCTCGACGAATTCCGCTACGCCTTCCGGCGGCTCCGGAAGGCCCGGGGCTTTGCCCTGACAGCCGTCCTGTCCCTGGCGCTCGCGATCGGCGCCGGCACCGCCGCCTTCAGCGTGATCGACGCGGTCCGGTTCCGGGCCCTTCCGTTCCGGAACGGGGAGCGACTGGTGGTGCTGGCCGAGGTCCCGGCCGACTCCAAGACGCCGGACCGGGCCAGCGCCGCCACCTGCGGCGCCGCCTGCGACGTGGCCTACACCACCTTCGCCAACCTCCTCGAGCACTACCCGTTCAAATCGGTGGACGCCGTCGCGGCCTACACCAGCGGCGCCAAGGCCCTGAACCTGGGCGGCGAGCCGATCCTGGTCACCGGCGGCGTGGCGTCCGACCAGCTCTTCGGTCTGCTCGGCGCCGAGCCGATGCAGGGCCGGGTCTTCAGCCCGGAAGACAACCGGCTCGGCACCAACCTCACCACCGTGCTGAGCTACGACCTCTGGAAGAACCAGCTGGGCGGAAGCCCTGACATCATCGGGCAGGTGATCAAGCTGTCCGACAGCCGCTACACAGTGATCGGCATCATGCCGCCGGGGTTCCGGCATGAAGTGAATTCCCAATTCTGGATGCCCTCGGTCCCGACGCTTGATCCGTCCACTCGGCCGTCGATCCGCTCCGTCACCGTGGTGGCGCGGCTCAAGGCTGGCGCCACGGTGGCGCAGTTCCGCGGCGAGCTGGGCGCCATCGACCCGCAGGTGCTGAACGCCGCGCGGCCCAGGGACCAGGCCCCGGTCATGCTCGATGCGGCGCCACTCCGGGAGCGCTACGCGGCGGCCACCCAGTCGCACGACCTGATCTTTGCCGCGGTGGTGGCCTGCATTCTCCTGATCGCGGGCGCCAACCTGGCCAACCTGGTGCTGGTCCGGGCGCTCCACCAGACCCGGGAGCTGGCGGTGCGAGCAGCGTTAGGCGCGGGCCAGGCGCGGCTCACCGCGCAGATGCTGGCCGAGCAGACGCTGATCGTGGCGGTGGCGGCGGTGCTGGGGATGGGGTTTGCGGCGTGGCTCCTCGGCGTCCTGGCGGATGTAGCAGTGCTGCAGTCGCTCCGGCCGGCGGGGATGGAGTACCGGGTGGATGGGCGGGCCATCGGGTTTGCCATCGTGCTCGCGGCTGGCTTCTCGGTATTGCTGGGCCTGGTGCCGGCGCGGTTTGCCAGGCGGCGGGACCTGCAGACGGTGCTCCGGCAGAGCGGCTCGCAGCTCGCGGGCGGGGTGGGTGCCGGGGCGCAGCGGGTGTTCGTGGTGGCGCAGATCGCCCTGGCGGTGGTGCTGGCCACGGGTGCCGGGCTGATGGCGCGGACGGTGATGCATCTCTCCCGCGTGGATCTTGGCTTCGATGCCGCCCGGCTCGTGGAAGGAAGCCCGAGCTTCCCGCACCCATGGCGGGTGCGGGAGAAGTTCATTCCCGTCACCGAGCAGATCTCGCGCGAGTTGGCGCTGCTCCCCGGAGTGCAGGGCGTCGGGATCCGGGCCGACGCGCCGCTCGGCCCCCGGGGTGCGCCCCCGAAGCTCACGCTCGACGGTCAGGCGGATCCGCTGCCGCCCGCGATGGTGCCGGTGTCGGGCTTTGCGGTGGACACCGGATATTTCCGCGCGGTGGGTGTCGCGGTGGCGCGGGGCCGGGACTTTTCGGGGCAGGACCTCGAAGCGGGCCAGCCCGCCGCGATCGTGAATGAGTGGGCGGCGCGGCACTGGTGGCCGGGCAAGGACCCGGTCGGACAGGTGGTGCAGGTCGACACCGCGCCGGGCCTTCCGATCCGGCTCGCGGTGGTGGGCGTGGTGCGGGACAACAAAGCGGCGCAGGGGAATCTGCTGCTGGCCACCGAGGGACCGGAGCTCTATCGACCGCTGGCGCAGGCGCCGTCGGCGTTCCCGACCTTCCTGATCCGCGCGGCCGGGAGTCCGGCGGCGCTCTTGTCACCCGTCAAACGGTTGCTGGCGCGGCTGGTGCCTGACCGCCCCGTGTCCACCCAGGCCACCAGCCAGCGTGCCGACCAGCAGCTCGGCGGGATTCGCACCAACGCCTGGCAGATTCTCGGATTTGCGCTGGTGGGATTGCTGCTAGCGGTGATCGGGATTCACGGTGTGCTGTCGTATGCGGTGAGTCGGCGGACTCGTGAGATCGGGATCCGTGGCGCGTTAGGCGCCGGCGGCGGCGCCATCCGGGCCATGGTGTTGAAGGACACGGCGGTGCTGGCGCTGGTGGGACTTGGGATCGGGGTCCCGGTGGCGGCGGTGGCCACGCGGTCGATCGCGAGTCTGCTCCATGGCGTGGAGCCGGGGGATCCGACGGTGCTGCTGGTGATTGCGGCGGTAATGCTGGGCGTGGCGCTGGTGGCGGGGTGGTTTCCGGCGCGCCGGGCGGCCAGGGTGGATCCGCTGGTGGCGCTCAGGGACGAGTAGGTGGCGGGGTGGGCCCCTCGCCCCAGATTTCCACGGACAGGCCGGTGAGATCAATCCGCAGTGGCCGCAGATCGTCGCGTGGCTGCCAAGTGAGGGATGTCGTCGCTCACATCGGGCGTGGGGCGCGCCGTCGTACATGATCGGGCGGCTCGAGATTCTGCGGCTTGGGGAAGGGGCCCGGGCGGCGCTGGGACCGAAGTTCGACATCCGGGAGTTTCATGACCGCGTGCTCGAGGACGGGACGATGCCGCTCGGCTTGCTGGGGGAGAAGATCGAACGGTGGGTGGGTCAGAGGCGGCCGGATTGCCCTGGCCGGGTCTCGGAGCCGGATCTGACAGCGATTAGACACCGGCCGGGTATCCTGTCGTACCCTGGCCCCAGATTTCGTCATGTCCGGAACCCTGCCCCACCACTATCGCCTCCCCTCCGAGCCCCACCTGTGGGCCGGGGAATACCCCGGCCACCAAGATGGCGATCAGGCCCGCGCCCGGGTCCTGACCCTGCTCGATCACGGGGTATCCTGCTTCGTCGACCTGACCGAGGTAAATGAGCTCGCCCCCTACCACCGGTACCTCCGGGGGCTCACCTCGGCCGGCCAGCCGGAGCCGCTCTATCGGCGTCACCCGATTCCGGACGTGAGCGTTCCCGCCTCGACGGACACCATGACCGGGATTCTCGACGCCATCGACGACGCGCTGGCCGATGGGCACCAGGTCTACGTCCATTGCTGGGGTGGGATCGGGCGGACGGGTACCACAGTGGGGTGCTGGTTGGTCCGGCAGGGTGAGGCCGGCCAGGCCGCGCTGGCCCAGGTGGCCCGGCTCTTCGGGGCTACCGCCAAGGGCCGGGATGGACGCCGCGCGTCGCCCGAAACGACTGCCCAGCGGAACTGGGTCGCGGACTGGGCCGAGGCACCCCGCGCCGTCGATCCGGGCCGAGCCGATCGACTGGCGGGAGCACTGGTGGGTCTCGCGGTGGGCGATGCGTTAGGCACCACGCTCGAGTTCCGCCCGCCCGGCAGCTTCCGGCCGATCGACGACATGGTCGGCGGCGGGCCGTTCCGGCTGGCCCCGGGCCAGTGGACCGACGACACCAGCATGGCCCGCTGCCTGGCGGAGAGCCTGGTGGCCTGCCACGGCTTCGACGCGGCGGACCAGATGCGGCGTTATGTCCGGTGGTGGCGGAAGGGCTACCTAAGCAGCACCGGTCGGTGCTTCGACATCGGCAACACCACTCGCGCCGCTCTGGCCCGGTTTGAGGACACCGGCAACCCGATGGCCGGATCGCTGAACGACGATTCCGCCGGCAACGGCTCCCTCATGCGCCTGGCCCCAGTGGTGATCGCCCATGCCGATCAGCCCCGCACCGCCGTGAAGCTCGCGGGATTGAGTTCCGCCACCACGCACGGCGCCGTCGAGGCGGTGGACGCCTGCCGCTACTTCGCAACGCTGCTGCTTGGCGCCTTCCAGGGTCGGTCCAAGGACGCCCTGCTCGAACCTACCCGGGTCGATCGGCTGGGCCACTGGCACCGGGCCCCGCTCGATCCGCGGATCCGGGCCGTGGCGCGAGGATCGTTCCGGCGCGGCACCATCTGCGGGAGCGGCTACGTGACCGAGTGCCTCGAGGCCGCGCTCTGGGCGTTTGCCACCACCAATGATTTCCGGAGCGGGGCCCTGGCCGCCGCGAACCTCGGCGACGACGCGGATACGACCGGGGCGGTCTACGGGCAGCTGGCGGGGGCGTACTACGGACTCGAGGGCATTCCCTCGGAGTGGCGGGAGCGGCTGCATGATGGGCCGGCTATCGTGCACCTGGCCCGGCGGGTCAGCGCGGCGACGGGTCCGGCCGGCGGCGGCCGGAGCGACTCCAGTCCAGATTAGCCGAGCGCTGGCGTGGCGGGCGGCGGGCGGCGGGCGGCGGGCGGCGGGCGGCGGATGTGATGGTGGTGCTCGATCAGGTCAGCCGGACC
>JANXXJ010000162.1 GCA_025350665.1 Gemmatimonadota bacterium
AAGGCCGGCCGGATGATGGGGCCGGATGTGATGATTGCGGGGCCGACGCTTGACGCCGTCCAGATCACGAGGGCATTTCCCGAGGTGCGTGCCGCGGTACCCACGTCGGAGGCCGGCCGGGCAATGGTCGACTCCCTGGCCGGCCTTGATGTCGATGTCATCAAGGTGCATTCGATGACGCCCAGGGCCGCCTATTTCGCCATCCTCGATGAGGCGAAGAAGAAGGGCATTCCGGTGGTGGGCCACGTCCCCGACAGCGTGTCGATCGAAGAAGCGATCGATTCGGGCCAGCGGACCATCGAACACGACTTCGGGATTGCCTTCGCCAACTCGCCCCGCGGGAGAGACCTTCGGGCCCGGTTGATGGCGGCACAAGCGGCGTATGCCCGCCGGGCGGGTGACGGATTCAAGGTCGGTGCCGCGTTCCAGATCCGGCTGGCGTGGCATGACTCCGCGATGGCGAACTACTCCTATCAGCCGGCCGCCGTCTTTGCCAGGACGGCGGCCAAACGGCCGGTCTGGTTCGATCCGACCCTGCTCGCCGTCAACAAGACGGTGCTGGCAAGCGAGCCCGGTGCCTGGGACTTGCCGGAACTCAAATTCGTGCCCAAGGCGGCCCGCGAGTTCAATGACGTGACCCCCCCGAAAGCCCACCCGACCCAGGCCGATGTGGACGCCGGCCGTGCCGAATGGGCGAATCTCCTCAGGACCTTCCGGGAACTGGTTCGGGAGAAGGCGAAATTCCTGGCCGGCACCGATGTCCCAGTGATGCCGCTGGTGCCGGGATTCAGCCTCCACCGCGAAATGCGCCTGCTGGTCGAGGCCGGTCTCACGCCGCTCGAAGCGATCCAGGCGGCGTCCCGAAACGGTGCCCAGTCAATGAACCAAGCCGATCGCGGGACCATCGAATCCGGCAAGTTGGCCAGCATGGTGCTCCTCGGCGCCGATCCGCTCAAGGACATCGGCAATCTTGATGCGGTCCGGACCGTGGTGCTGCGAGGCCGCCTGCTCGACCGGGCCACGCTCGACCGAATGCTTCGGGACGCCGAGGCCTATGCCAGGCAGTAGCGACCTCCAGGAGATTCCATGCAAGGGTTGATGATGGACTGGCAGCTCACGCTGCCGAACTTGCTCGAGCGGGCGCGGATGCTCCACGGCCGGCGCGAAATAGTGAGCCGGACCCCGGCGGGGATGCACCGATACACCTACAAGGAATATGTCGAGCGGGTGGACCGGCTTCGAGGCGCCCTGACGTCGCTTGGGGTCAGGCCCGGGGATCGAGTTGCCACCTTTGCCTGGAACTCCTATCGGCACTTCGAGGTCTATTTCGCGGTCCCCTGCATGGGGGCGGTGATCCACACCTTGAACGTCCGGCTCTTTCCGGAGCAGGTGGTGTTCATCGCCAACCACGCGGAGGACTCGGTGGTGCTCGTGGACGCTACCCTGCTGCCGGTCTTCCAGAAGATCAGGTCGCAGCTCACGACGGTGAAACAGGTGATCGTGTTCCCGGACGACGGCAAACCGGTCGATCCGGCGGTCGGGCTCGATTACGAGGCGCTGCTCGCCAAGGCGGAGCCGATTCGGACCGCGCCGCCGATCGATGAGAACGCCGCTGCCGCGATGTGCTATACCTCGGGTACCACCGGGAACCCCAAGGGTGTGGTGTATTCTCACCGGGCCATCGTGCTGCACACGCTGGCGGCCGTGGGCGCGGACATGATGGGGCTCCGCGGGTTCGACTCGATGCTGGCCATCGTGCCGCTGTTCCACGCCAACGCGTGGGGGCTGCCGTATGCCGCGGTGATGGTGGGGGCCAAGATGATCTGGCCCGGGCACTTCCTGCAGCCGGCTGATGTGTCGTCGTTGATCGAAAGTGAAAAAGTGACATTTGTGGGCGGCGTGCCCACCATCATCAGCGCGCTCTATCAGCACCTCGGCGAGAACCCGGGCCGGTACGACATCTCAAGCCTCCAGAAGATCATGGTGGGAGGAGCGGCCTGCCCCCGCTCGCTGATGGAGGGGTTCCGCCGGGACTTTGGCGTCTGGATCACCCACGCCTGGGGAATGACCGAGACCAGCCCGTTGGGCACCTTCGGCAACGAGCGGCCCCAGCTCCTCGAGCTTTCGCCGGAGCAGGAGCTCAACACCCGGCTCAAGCAGGGGCTCCCGGCGCCATTCGTCGAGATCCGGATCGTGGACGCCGAGGGTCGCGAACTGCCGCATGACGGCGTGGCCTTCGGGGAACTCCAGGTCCGGGGCCCCTGGGTGGTCAAGGCCTACCACAACGATGCCCGGAATGCTGAGGCGTTGATGGACGGCTGGTTCCGGACCGGCGACGTGGCCACCATCGACCCGGAGGGGTACCTCCAGCTCGTGGACCGGACCAAGGATGTGGTCAAGAGCGGCGGCGAGTGGATCTCGAGCGTCGACCTGGAAAACGCCATCATGATGCATCCCGGGGTGCTCGAGGCGGCCGTCATCGGGGTCGCTCACCCGATATGGCAGGAGCGGCCGCTGGCGTGTGTGGTGACCAGGCCCGGCGTCACCCTGACGGCCGGGGACATCATCGCCTCGATCAAGAGCCGGTTTGCCACGTGGTGGCTTCCCAACGACGTCACCTTCATCGACGCCGTGCCGAAAACCAGCGTGGGCAAGTTCGACAAGAAGGTCCTCCGCGAGCAGTTCAAGGATCACCGCTGGCCCGAGTGAGGTTCACCCGATGAAACGATTGCTTGCCGCGGTATTCCTGCTTGCGGCCGCCTGCGCCAAGGGCCCGACCCCAACCGAGATCCTCTGGGACAAATGGGGCGTGCCGCATATCTACGCCCCCACCGACGCCGAGGCGTTCAAGGCGTTCGGGTACTCTCAGATGGAGGCGCACGGGAATCTGATTCTCAAGCTCTACGCCGAGGCCCGGGGCCGCGCCTCGGAGTACTGGGGCGAGCAGAACGTCAAGACCGACCGGTTCGTGCGGACCATGGGAATTCCCGGGCGAGCCGCTCAATGGTACCAGGCAATCAGCCCCGCGTACCGGGCCAACCTCGATGGCTTTGCTGCCGGCATCAACCAGTACGCGGCCGAGCATCCGGACCGGATTGTCGACAGTGTGAAAGTCGTGCTGCCGGTGTCCGCCACCGACGTGCTGGCCCACGGGCAGAAGATCATCAACTTCCTGTTCATGTTCTTTGGCCAGGTCGATCTCCCGGAGACGATGAGCAACGATGTCCGGCCCGGGTCGAACATGTGGGCGATCAGCGCCAGGCGTTCGGCCTCGGGCCATCCCCTGTTGCTGGGCAACCCGCACCTGGGGTGGTATGACCTTTACCTCTTCTTCGAGGCTGAACAGGTCACGCCCGATCGCAATTTCTACGGCGTGACCCTGGTCGGGTTTCCCACGCCGGCCATCGGGTTCAATGACTATGTCGGCTGGTCTCATACGGTGAACACCCAGGACGGGGTCGACGTATACCGGCTGACCAAACGAGGTGCCGGGTACCTGCTCGACGGAGCGGAGAAGGCCTTCGCGACCCGGACCGAAGTCCTCAAGGTGAAGACTGCCGCCGGCCTCAGGAGCGACACGCTGGTCGTGAAGGAGTCGGTGCAGGGACCGGTCTACCAGGAAGACGCGAAGACCGCGCTCGCCGTTCGGGTCGCGGGCCTCGACGATCCCAACGGAACCGAACAATGGTGGCGAATGGGCGGCGCCAGGTCGATGGCGGAGTTCGAGGGCATCGTGAAGGAGATCCACGTCCCGTTCTTCAACATCATCGCGGCCAGCCAGGATAACCACATCCTGTACTTCTTCGGTGGCAAGACGCCGAAACGGTCCCGCGGCGACTTTGCCTATTGGACCGGTCCGGTGCGAGGGGACAGCTCAGCGCTGATCTGGAATGAGACGCTCCCGTACGAGCAGCTTCCTCACGTCCTGGACCCGGCCAACGGCTGGCTCCAGAACGCCAACGATCCGCCGTGGACCGTGTCGTGGCCGCTGGTGTTCAGCCCGGATTCGTTCGCGGCGTACCTCTCCCCGCGGGAGATGGGATTCCGGCCGCAGCGTTCGGCCGAGCTCCAGTTGTCCGATACCAGCGTCTCGCTCGATGAACTGGTGCAGTACAAGCACTCGACTCACATGGGTCTGGCCGACCGGATGCTGCCGGAGGTGCTGGCCGCGGCCCGCTCGCGGGGCGATGCCGCCGCCCGCAAAGCCGCCGACGTCCTCGAGAAGTGGGACCGGAATGCCGACGCCGAGAGCCGGGGCGCGGTGCTGTTCGAGGCCTGGGTTGAGACCTGGTTCGCGATGGGGAAGGGCCACACCTTCGCCCGCCCCTGGCGCCTCGATTCGGCGCTGACGACGCCGGCGGGTCTGGCGGACCCGGCGCTGGCGGCGACGGCCCTCGGGACGGCGGCCAAGATGGTCGAGAAGAAATACGGTGCCCTCGATGTGCCCTACGGCGATGTCAACCGGCTCCGGTACGGCGGCAAGGATCTCCCTGGCAACGGTGGTCCCGGCGACCCCTTCGGGATTTTCCGCGTGGCGTACTACGCCCCGGACAAGGACGGAAAGAACAAGATGATCGCGGGGGACACCTACTATCAGGCGGTCGAGTTCGCCAACCCGGTCCGGGCCAAGGTGCTGATCGCCTACGGCAACTCGACCCAGCCAGGGTCGCCCCACGTCGGCGACCAGCTCGAGCTGTTCTCGAAGAAGCAGATGCGGGATGCCTGGCGGACCCGGAAGGATGTCGAGGCCAATCTGGAATCCCGCGAGACCATCAAATAGCGACCTTCCCGTTCCGCCGTCGCTCGGCCGGGGTCACCGGCCGGGCGTCGGTCCTGTCAGCCTCTCGGCACCACCGGCAACTCGATGAACGAGCCGACGCTGGCGCTCCGGTCGACCGTCAGCTTTACGCCACCCTGGGCCGGGACGCGCTGGAAGGTGTCCTTGTCGGCACCGGCTACCGCCACTAGAGCAGATCGGTGTAGACGTCGAAGTCCATGAAGCGGGGGACGACGGCCTTGACCGCCGGGTTGCCGCTGGCGCCGACGAGCTGGGCCGTGTTGCCGGTGTACGATGTGCCGATCGACCCGACCTGCCCGTCCGACCATGGCTGCGTGGCCACCCACCCCACGATGGCGGCGACGTCCTTCACCTCGCGCGGCGACCAGGGGTAGAACCACTGGCCGTACGAGGCCCCGGTCCCCCGTACGTCGGCGTAGGCATAGGCGTAGCCGTGCGACAGCCAGAACTTCTCCATCGGCCCGACCGGCTGGCCGTCCGCTCCGCGCCAGTACCGGGTCGAGACCAGAACGGTCGGGAGCCTCGCACCGGCCGCGAGGTTGCGCGGCAAAAAGACATCGATGGCCAGCGTGACGCCGTCCTCCATCGGGATATAGCTCGAGCGTCGCTCGATGTCCGGCACGGTCGGGAGCGGTGCGGTGCAGCTGCCCAAGGGAGCGGGCTGCTGCGCCCCTGCCGAGCCAACGAGCAACACCAGCGCGCTGATTCCCAATCCGAGCGTCCGTGCCATGCTTCCTCCGATGGATTCCGTCATTGGTTCCCGCCCCGCGGCCCAGGCTACCGCCCCAACCATCGGGGGGTCCGTTTCTCGATGAACGCCTGCACGCCTTCCGCGATGTCCTCGCTCGCCATGCAGGCCATCATGCCATCCACTTCGTACTGCATCATCGTCTCGAGGTCCGTCTCCCAGGTCCGCCGGAGCAGGCGCTTGACCAGCCGGATCGACACCGGCGCATTTGCCGCAACGGCGTCGGCGAGGTGCCGGGCCCGCGCCAACAGTTGGTCCGCCGGGACCAGTTCGGTGAGAAAGCCGGCATCGAGCAGCGTGCGGGCCGGAACTCGCTCACCGGTCAGGAGCCACTGCGCCGCGCGGCCGTGTCCTACCAGTCGAGGCAGGTAGTGCATCACACCGTTGGTCTCGAACAGGCCGCGCTTCACCTCGGACAGCATCACCTCGGTCGCGTCGGTCCCGATCCGGATGTCGGAGGCAATCGACAACTCGGCCCCGACGCCGACGGCGATCCCGTTGATGGCGGCAATGAACACGGTTCGGCTTTCCACCATCCGCCGGGTGATGTCTTGAAAAAGTTGCAGGTCGCCGCGAGCCTGGCGGACCGTGACATCGCCGGGGGTCGATCCCATCTCCTTCAGATCCGCGCCGGCACTGAACGCTCGGCCGGTGCCGGTCAGCACGACCGCGCGGAGATCGGGGTCCGCGTTGATCCGGCCCAGCTCGGCGTGGAGGGATGCCAGGGCGGCGGGATCCAGCGCGTTCAGCCGGTCCGGCCGGTTGAAGCGGAGGAGGGCCGTGTGGTCGGACGTTCGTTCGAAGACAATGCGGTCGCTGGACATGAGGCTCGGGCTCGCGGATGGTCAGGATCGCTGAAAACAACAGCCGTTACGTTGCTCCGGTCAAGCAGCGCGCCCGTTTTTCCAGCCGGGTCGAGGCCCTGGCGAGTCTGGCCTCCGCCGCTCAGGGCCTCGGCTTGGCCACTAGGTCCAGCAGTCGGCTGGAGAGCGCGCCGGGGTCCGCGCGGTCGCCGTTCAGCAAGACCACGATGCCGACTCCCTCATCCGGGGCGAGAAGCAGGTCGGTCCGGAAGCCCTCATCCCCGCCGCTGTGCATGACCAGGTGACGCCCCCGCTGGGTGGCCAGCAACCAGGAGAGGCCAACGGCGATGCTGTCGTATCGCATCGCGACGGCGGCCTGTTTGGCCCGCGCGCCCAGCGTGGCCATCAGATCACGCCCCGGCTTCCACATCTCGTCGTATGAGCGAGCCTGGAGGATCCGGGCGCCATCGAGTTCGCCCCGGCGGAGGTTGGCCCGCGCCCAGCGCAGCATGTCGGTCACGTTGGAGTGCAGAGTCGAACTGGCCGCGTGGCGGCGGTTGTAAGGATAGTCGGCGTTCCGCCGGTATCGGCCGGCCGAGTCGTGGCTATGCCCCCAGGCCATCAGGGTCGAGTCGATGTCCGTCATCAGCAGCGTGCTCTTGGACATCCGGAGCGGCGTGAGGATGTGCTGCTGGAGATAGGTCTCGAACGGCTGACCGCTCACCTTGGCGATGACGTCCGCCAGGACCTCAAACCCGATGTTGCTGTACTGCCAGACCGCGCCGGGCGCCGCGATCAGGGTCGAGTCCCTGAGGCCCCGGATGTAGCGTTCCAGCGAGCCGTCGTCGTATTCTGGGTGGTCCCACCGGTAGTCGGTGACGTCGGGCATTCCCGCCACATGCCCCAGCAGTTGCCGGATCGTGATGGTGCCGGCCCGCTTGTCCTTCATCGTGAAGTAGGGGAGATAGGCGGTGACGGGCTGGTCCAGCCCCACCCGGCCCTGCTCGACCAGTTGCATGATGGCCGTCGCCACGAACGGCTTGGTCACCGACGCCATGTGAAACAGAGTCCGTTCGGTCACCGGCGCGCCGCCCGTGAGTGACGTCACACCGAGCCCGGCCTCGAAAACCAGCGAATCGCCCCGCCAGACGCCGACGGCGAGTCCCGGTACCTGGGTGCTGTCGACGAAACGCCGGGTGACTGCCGCGAGACTGTCGGCCAACCCGGAATGGGCCGGCGGGACCGGAGCCGTTCGTCCGCACGCGGTCACCGCGAACGCGCTTACCAACCATCGACGCATGGGCTGCTCCGGGGTCCTGGGGTAGGGGGCCGCCCCGGACGGACCGGGCCGGTATCATGTTTCAAAGGTGGCCTGTCGGGTTACGTTTCCGCCAGCCGGAACGAGTCCCTCCCTCCAACCGCGATGGATGCCACATGCGCCGCACCCTTGCCGTCCTGACACTGCCACTCCTCTGGGCGGCCCCACTCGCCGCCCAGGCCGACGACCAATACATGGCACTGGCCAAGAAGGTCCTCGCCACCACCCCGCTGATCGACGGGCACAATGACCTCCCGTGGCGGATCCGGGAGGACAAATCGGGGCTGGCCACTGACGTCGTGGGCTACGATCTCCGGAAGAAGGCACCGGGGATGACGGACTTCGATCGTCTGGCCAAGGGAATGCTGGGCGGCCAGTTCTGGTCGGTCTACATCCCGGGCGAGATCAAGGATTCGGGCTACGCCCGGGTCCAGCTCGAGCAGATCGACATCGCCAAGCGGGTGATCGAGCGCTACCCCGACAAGTTCCAGTTCTGCACCACCGCGCTCTGCCTCCGGCAGGCTTTCGCCGAGGGGCGGATCGGGTCGATGCTCGGTATGGAGGGCGGCCACGCGATCGAGAATTCGCTGGGGGCGCTCCGGGCCTACTACGACCTTGGCGCCAGGTACATGACGCTCACCCACAACGTCACCCTCGATTGGGCTGATGCCGCGCTCGACAAACCGACCCACCAGGGCCTGACCCGCTTCGGCGAAGAGGTCGTGCACGAGATGAACCGCCTGGGCATGCTGGTCGACATGTCCCACGTCTCCCCGGGGGTCATGAGCGACGTGCTCCGGATCGCCGAGTCTCCAGTGATCTTCTCCCACTCGTCGTCCCGCGCCCTGACCGATCATCCCCGCAACGTGCCCGATTCGATTCTGGCCCGGCTGCCCCAGAACGGCGGCGTGGTAATGGTCGCGTTCGTCACCGTCTTCGTGTCTCAGAAGGCCAATGATCACAGCAAGGCCAGATCCGACAAGGCCGCGCAGCTGCGCACCCAATACCCCAATGACGCGGCGCGGGTCGCCCAGGACCTCAAGGCCTGGGACGCCGCCAACCCCGCGCCCAGGGTCACGGTCGCCGATGTCGCCGACCACATGGATCACATCCGAAAAATCGCCGGGGTCGATCACATCGGGATCGGGAGCGACTTCGACGGCATTGAGGAGACGATCGATGGCCTCGAAGACGTGAGCTCGTTCCCCCGGATCTTCGCGGAGCTGGCTCGCCGAGGCTGGACCGAGGGCGATCTCCGGAAGGTTGCCGGCGAGAACGTGCTCCGCGTGATCGAAGCCAATGAGAAGGTCGCGGCCCGGCTCCGGAAGGAACGGCCGGCGTCGACCAAGACCATTCAGCAGCTCGACAAGAAGTCGATTTCCTGACGCCGAGGGCAACGATGCGCCTGATCTGGTTCGGGGTTCTGCTCGGCCTGCTCACGGCGGGCCGTGCGGAAGGGCAGTCCGAAGAGGCGCTCCGGCGCTTTTTCGTAGGCAAGAACGTGCTGATCAAGCTCGACATGCCCGGCAGTGAACGGGGCGTGGACGTCCATCCGGGCACCGGCCAGCCGATCGACTTCCCCCTGCACGCCAAGCGCCTCAAGGAGTTCGGAACCGCGGTCCGCCGGGGCGACGAGATGCTGGTCACCAAGGTCAAGATCAAGAAGGATCTGATCGAGTTCCAGCTCGGCGGCGGCGGGTACGGGACCTTCGGCGACGACGCCGGTACGTCCGTCTACACGCCGGCCGCCGAAAAGTCCCAGCGGGAAAAGAACCTCGAGAAGGATATCGGCGGCATCTCCGACCCGTCGGCCCGCCGGAAAGCCCAGGAGGAACTCGATCAGTTCCGGAAGGATCGGGCCCGGGCCGACGCCTCCAACCGGGCGGCTGCGGCCCAGGCAAGTCAGCTCAAACAGGCGAATGTGCGCCAGCGGCGGCTGGAGAGTGGATCGCGGTTCAATCTCCGCTACGATCCGGCGGTTCCCGACGAGGCGATGACACCCGACGGCGTGATGCGGGCCCTGGCCGAGTATGTGGACTTCGTGCCGTTGCTGGGCGCCGGTCGCCCGGGCCTGCACGGCGAAGGAGACCAGGTCGCGCCCCAGCCAGGAGACGGGCCGGCCGCTCTGCGGAAGGGGATGCTGGTCGAGGATGTCGACCGGCTGCTCGGCCGCCCCGAGGGCATCACGCAGCGGATGGAAGGGACCCTCAGGGTCAGCCAGTCGATCTATACGTCGCGGGACCGGCGGGTCGAGGCAGAATTCGTCGAGGGGGTCCTGGTCCGTTTCACCGTGAGCTCGCGCTGAGGCCTCGATGGACCGCCGCCGGTTGATTCACAGCGCCGGAGTCGCCATTATTGGGACTTCTAATTCCGTTAAATTCGGTCGGGATTCAAATACACGTTTCTGGAGCGAGCCGATGCCGCATACTCTTCCGCCGTTGCCCTACGCCTACAACGCGCTGGAGCCGCACATCGATGAACAGACGATGCGGATCCACCACGACAAGCACCACGATGCCTACGTCAACAACCTGAATGCCGCCCTGAAGGACCACGGGGCCCTGGCCGACCTTCCGATTGAACAGTTGATCGGCAATCTGGGGCAGGTACCCGAGGCGGTGCGGGCCGCGGTCCGCAACAACGGTGGCGGCCACTACAACCACACGCTGTTCTGGGAGCTGATGACGCCAGGTGGTGCCAAGGAGCCCACCGGCGAACTTGCGGCTGCGATCAACACGGCGTTCGGCAGCCTGGCGGCGTTCAAGGAGCAGTTCCAGAAGGCCGGCCTGGGGCGGTTCGGCAGCGGCTGGGCCTGGCTGGTACGGACGGCGTCGGGCGTGGCGATCGAGAGCAGCCCGAACCAGGACAGCCCCGTCATGGACGGCAAGAAGGTGGTCCTCGGTTGCGACGTGTGGGAACACGCCT
>JANXXJ010000163.1 GCA_025350665.1 Gemmatimonadota bacterium
CACACCGCGGGCGATATCCCGGAGCGGATCGACTACGCCAAGCTCACCCGGATGGCGCGATGGATGTATCTGACGGGGTGGTATGCGGCCAATGCGGCGCGGCGGCCGGCGGTGGACGCCGGGTTCCGGCTGGAGCGGTGAGAGCGACGGCGCTGCCGCCTAACGATCTTCCTGGCCCTCGAGGGCGGCCACGTCGGCCAGGTCTTTCGGGCGGCCGGCCGCCCGCTTGTTGGCGATCAGATCGACGCGGCCCAGGAACGGTATCGGTCGACCGCGGACCGGACCCTCGATCCGTCGAGACCAGGCCTCTGAAAAGTCGGCCACGCCGCTGATCCCGGTCATCAGGTCGATCCGATTCGGCGGTAGCCCCATCTGGACGACGATGTCCGGCTTTTCGAAGTCAGCCTGGCTCACGCCGATCGACGCAAGGGGGGCCCCGAATGCCGCCAGGGCCTGCCAAGCCCGTGCCGCGTTCTCCGCCGACCGCTCGATCCAGACATCGAGATCCTGGGTGCCCCTGGGGATCCCGTGAACCGCCAAGGCGTGCGCTCCCACCACCAGAAACCGGACCTCGGCTGCCGCCAGTTCCGACAGGAGCTCAAGCCAGTCGTCGGTCACTGCCGGATGATCCTGATCGGCATTTCGGATCGGGCATAGGTCGGTACCGGCCGTCCGGTCAGTTCCCACATCCGGTCGCGAAGCGTCCAGACCATTTCGAGCCGCTGGCCGGGCGTGGTGGAGGCCGACAGGTCATCGTCCGGCTCCTCGCCGAGTCGGAAGACCCGAACCGGCCATAGGGCCGGATCGCGGGGGAAGGCGGCACTGTTGCGCGGCATGACCTAAATGTAGCAACCTGGCTGACTCCTGTCCCGGCTCGTCGAGGCTGTCGGGCCGGCTGAAGCCAGGCCCCCAATTGGCAAGCGCTGGCGGTGAGAGGTTCCCTCGATCCCAAGGAGCAGACGATGGGCCTGCTGGCTTAAATGCTGCTGGCGATGGCCGCGATGCGAAACCTCAAGGCAAAGCGCTAGTTCCCGCCTGAAAACCGCTGGGCGATCCATCCCGCCCAGCGGCGCCACACGTCGCGCTGATGGATCGGATCGCCGGGGAAGTGTCCGCCGATCGGGTAGGCGATGAACTGCACCGGCGTCCCGTTGTCCTTGAGGGCGTGGTAGAGCTTGTAGGACTGGGTGACCGTCACTCGCGGGTCGCCGGTATCCGACAGAATCAGCGTCGGCGTCTTGATCTGGTGAGCGTACGCCATCGGCGACTGGCGCCAGTAGTTCATCGCGTTGTTGTTGCGCCAGGGCGAGCCGCCGAGCCCGTAGCCGGCCCAGGTGTTCATGTCGGCCAGGTTGTACCAGTCGTACCAGTCGGTCACCGCCGCCCCCGCTACCGCCGCCTTCCAGACCTGATAGTGCGCGGTGAGCCACGCCGTCATGTACCCGCCGTAGGACCAGCCCGACACCGCCATCTTCGTCTCATCGACGATGCCCCGAGCCTTGAGTGCCGCGACACCCGCCATCACGTCTCTCCCCGGACCATCACCGGCGTCGTTGATGACGGCGCTCTGATACTTGTCGCCGAGATTGTTGCTGCCGCGGTAGTTGGGGCTGAACACGATCCAGCCCTGCGCCGCGAAGTACTGATTGCTGGCGTCCCAGCCCTCGGTGGATGAGCCCATCGGGCCGCCGTGGATGTTCAGGACCAGGGGATATTTCCGGCCGGCGACGTAACCGGGCGGGTAGATGATCACGCCATTCTCGGCAAAGCCGTCAGGCCCCTGCCAGGTGATCGCCTCGACCCGCCCGGTCTCGAGCGCCGCTACGTCGTGGTTCAGGTCGGTGAGCCGCTTCGGCGCCGCGTCGGCGGACGCCAGGTAGTAGAGCTCGCTCGGGTGGTTGGGTTCCTCGCCGATCAACGCGATGGCGCCGTCGCGACCGACGTCGATTCCACCCGGGTCGATCGGACCCCAGTCGAGCCGCCGCGCCGGTCCGCCTAACGGCTGGAGCCAGGCCGTGACCCGGGTGCCGTCGGCCGCCATGACGATCATCCGGCCGTCGGGGAGCCACCGGACGGCGTTGATGTTCCGGTCGATGCCCGGAGCTCCGGGCTGATCGGGACCGCCGGCGAGGGGTGTCAGGACCACGCCGCCCGAGTGGAAGCCGAGTTCCGTGCCGCGGCTCGCGATCGTGGCGATCAGCTTCCCGTCGGGTGAGATGAAGGGAGACGATCCGAATCCGCGCTGGTCCGTCAACACGGTCTCCGCACCGGATTCGAGATCCCGGACGATCGTCGTGGCGTTGATCAGCTCGCCTGAATGGGGGCGGGGGCGCACGATGAGGATGATCCGCCGGCCGTCGGGGGCCCAGGACACACCGGTTACGCTCCGCTGGCCCGAGGTGACGCGGGCGGCCTGACCACCCTCGGCCGGAATGGTCCAGAGATGGCTCGGCAGGCTCGCGGCCTGCTCGAGATACATGTTGTCGCCGACCTCGAAGGACTTGTTGAACTTCTCCTCGCCCGTCAGTTCGACCGGCTCGTCCTCGGTCAGGAAGGCGAAGGCCTTGCCATCCGGGCGCCAAGCGAAGCCGGAGACACCCCGCTTGGTGTCGGTGAGTCGGCGGGCCTCGCCGCCGGCGACCGGCAGCACGAACAGCTGGGCCGGCTTGTCGCCATCGCGATCGAGAAAGGCGAGGGCGTCGCCGGCGGGAGACCACTCGACCGACCCGACGTTCCGGCGGCCCGGGGTCAGGCTGCGGCTGACGCCGGACGTCACGTCGACCAGCACCACCGAACGTTCGAAACGATTCTCGGCGTAGTTGACCCGGCTGGTGACCGCCACGATGGACCGGCCATCGGGCGAGAGCCGCGGATTGGACCATCCCACCTCGCGGCCGAAGTCGTTCAGTTCGAAGCGGCGGGTCTGGCCCGCGAGCGGGGATATGGCGACGGACGACAGCAGCAGGGCAGTGGCAAGTCGGCTGAGCATGGCGATCCCGGGAGAGATGTCGATCCGGAAGGTACCGCAGATTCCCCGGCCGGTCACCCCATGGGCCCGCCGCTCCTACTGGCCGGGTGGCTGATTCGACGGTATTGTGAGCCTGCGACGGTCGTCGCACCAGAACCCCAACCGAACGAGCTCCGATGCAGATCACCCGCGTGCTCAATGACGTCGTCGCGCGGAAACCGGACGGCATCGCCACGTGCTGCGGTAGCCGGCGCCGGACCTGGACGACACTGGCCGCCCGGGTGGCGCGCCTGGCCGGCGCGTTGCGCGGTATGGGCGTCAAGCCTGGTGATCGGGTGGCGATCTGGGCCCTCAACAGCGACCGCTACGTCGAACTCTATTACGCCCTGCCGTGGGCCGGCGCCGTGGCCGTCCCCATCAACACCCGGCTGGCGCCGGCCGAAGTCAGAATGATCCTCGAAGACTCCGACAGCGAGACCCTGGTGGTTGACGACATGAGCGCCCCGCTGGTCGCGGCCACCCTCGGCGGGCTCGAGCCTCGCCTCATCTACGCCGGCGACGGACCGGTGCCCGCCGGAACCCTGAGTTACGAGGCCCTGACGGAGTCGACGCCCGTGAGTGACGCGGGCCGCGGGGGCGAGGATCTCTACGGGATCTTCTACACCGGCGGCACCACCGGCCGGGCGAAGGGTGTCATGCTCTCGCACCGGAACATCCTGGCGAACATGGCGAACGCATCCCTGGTGTTCCAGCGGCAAGATGGCGTCTACCTTCACGCCGCTCCGATGTTTCACCTCGCCGATCTGGGCGCCACCTTCCAGATCACGGCCGCGGGCGGTACCCACGCCACGATTCCCCGGTTCGATCCCGCGGACACCCTGCGGGCCATCGCCGAGTACCGGGTGACGGACACGGTGCTGGTGCCGACGATGATCAACATGCTGCTCCACTTTCCCGGTCTGGGCCGCTACGATCGGACCAGCCTCAAATCGATACTCTATGGCGCCTCGCCGATGCCGCCCGCCCTGATGCTGCGGGCGTTCGAGGCCCTTCCGGGCGTCCAGTTCATGCAGGGCTATGGGATGACCGAGTTGTCGCCGCTCGCGACCTTTCTCGAGCCTCAGCATCACGTCGTGGACGGCCCGTTGAGCGGCAAGCTCAAGTCGGCCGGCAAGGCGGTGGGAACGGCGGAGGTGCGGGTGGTGAACGAACAGGACCGGCCGGTGCCGGCTGGAACCATCGGAGAAGTCGTCGTCCGTGGCCCGATGGTCATGCAGGGCTACTGGAAACAACCCGAGCTCACCGCCCAGACGATCCGGGACGGCTGGATGCACACGGGGGACGCAGGGTATATGGATGAGGACGGATTTCTCTTCATTGTCGACCGGGTCAAGGACATGATCGTGAGCGGCGGTGAGAACGTCTACTCGGTCGAGGTCGAGGCCGCCATCTACGCCCACCCGGCGGTGGCGATGTGCGCGGTCTTCGGAATTCCGAGCGAGCGCTGGGGCGAATCGGTCCATGCCGTGGTGGTCCCGAAGCCGGGCGAGACGGTGACCGAACTCGAACTGCTCGACTTCTGCCACAGCCGCATCGCGGGGTACAAGTGTCCCCGGAGTGTGGCGTTCCAGGCAGAACTGCTGCCGATCAGCGGGGCGGGGAAGATTCTCAAGACCGATCTGCGAGCACCCTATTGGCGGGGTCACACCCGGAGGGTCAATTGAGCGCACCGGCGGCGACCGCGGCCCGCGAGCGATTGCTCTCACTCGACGTCCTGCGGGGCCTGATCATGGTCCTGCTGATGCTCGAGAGCACCGAACTGTACGCTCGGCTCCTGGAATTTCCCGACGGACCGATTCACGCGATCGCGGTCCAGCTTCATCATCACCCGTGGCACGGGCTCCGGTTCTGGGACCTGATCCAGCCCGGCTTCATGTTCATCGCCGGCACGGCACTCGCGCTGTCGCTGCAAAGTCAGGCGGCGGCCGGGATCGCCTGGGGCCGATCGTTCCGGAAGGCGCTCCGCCGCTCCGGCTGGCTCTTCGTCTTCGGGGTGCTGGACTACGCCGTCAGGCCCGGCGGCCTGTCCTTCGAACTCTGGGACGTGCTGACCCAGCTGTCGTTCACTTCGCTCGTGGCCTTCCTGATCTATCGGTGGCCGGCTCGGTGGCAGATCGGCTTCAGCATCGGGCTTCTCGTCCTCACCGAGATCATCTACCGATGGAGCAGGGTGCCGGGTTTCTACCAGCCGTTCACCGATCAGCACAACATCGGGAATTACATCGACTGGCTGCTGATGCGGAAGATCAATCCCGACGGCTGGGTTGCCATCAACTGCCTCCCCACCGCGGCGCACACGATCTGGGGCGCAGTGGCGGGCAAGTTGCTGATCTCGGAACGCCCGTCGTCGGCGAAGATCCGGACGCTGGTCGCCGCGGGACTGGTGGCCCTGGCGGCCGGATTTGCCATGGATGCCACGGTGACGCCGATCATCAAGCGGATTGCGACTACGTCGTTCGTGCTGGCCTCGGGCGGCTGGTGCCTGCTGGGGCTGGCCGTCTCCTATTGGTGGATCGACGTCCGGAATCACCGCACCGGCTGGACGTTCTTTACCATCGTGGGGATGAACTCGCTCTTCATCTATCTGTTTTTCGAGATCGTCGGGGGTCGGTGGTTTACCGGCTACGTTGGGGCCATCACCAACGGGCTGATGGGCATGGCCGGGATTCCCATGGTGGTGATGGGCCTGGTGAGCGCGCTGGCGGTGTTCTGGCTCGAGTGGCAGATGTGCCGGTTCCTGTACCGGCGAGGGATCTTCCTCAAGGTCTGACTCCAACGACAGGTGTCCCATGGGTCGGGTAACTCGGATTCTGGCCGAGGGCATCTATTTCGGCGAAGGCCCTCGGTGGCACGACGGGCGCCTCTGGTTCAGTGATTTCTACGCCCATGCCATCAAGTCGGTTTCCCCGGCCGGCGACGTCCGGACCGAATTCGAGATCGACGACCAGCCCTCGGGTCTGGGCTGGATGCCCGACGGCTCCCTGCTCATCGTGTCGATGACGAAACGCCAGGTCCTGCGGCGCCGGCCCGACCGGGCCATCGCTGTGCACGCCGATCTCAACGCCATAGCCGCGTTCCACTGCAATGACATGGTGGTCGACGCGGCCGGCAACGCCTTCGTCGGGAACTTCGGATTCGATCTGGACACGGAGATCGCCGCCCGTGGAGCGGCGGCGGTGATGGCTGACCATGCCGTGGCCAGCCTGGCCCGCATTGCGCCGGACGGGGCGGTCCGGGTGGCCGCGACCGACCTGCACTTCCCCAATGGCACGGTGATCACCCCGGATGGAAAAACACTGATCGTCGCCGAGACCTTCGGCGCCGTGCTGACCGCCTTCGATCTGTCTCCCGATGGAGCGCTGACCAACCGTCGCGTCTGGGCCGCCACCGGGTCCCGGGTGCCCGACGGGATCACCCTCGACGCCGCCGGCAACATCTGGATCGCCAACCCGATCGCGCCGGAGTGCGCCCTCATCGCCGAGGGCGGCGCGGTGCTCGAGGTCATCGACACCGGGGACCGGTGCTTCGCCTGCCTGCTCGGCGGCGATGACGGTCGGACGTTGTTCATGCTGACCGCCAGGACGGTGGATTCGAGGGCGGCGGCCGCGTCGCCGATGGGGAAGGTGCTGGTGGCGACGGTCGACGTACCGCACGCCGGCCGGCCGTAGCGGACCGATGTTCTCCATCCTGATGTTGCTGAGCGTCTTCCAGCGCGGCGCCGATTCCGTCGGCGGGCGGATGAAACAGGTCGCGGCCAGGCACGCCGACACCGTCCGGGCCCGCGGATTCGGCCCGCTTCAGGTCGGCGGGGTGTTCGACCTGACGCCATTTCAGGGACAACACTGGCTTCATCCCTGGCGGGTGTTCAGCGGTTCCCCCGATCTGGATTCTCCGAGTTTCGTCATGTTCGTTCCCATCGGCGGCATTTGGCGGCCGGCAGGGCTGGCGTACAGCCGACCGATCACGACCGGCACGCCGGTGCCCGTGGACCTGGGCGGCGCCAAAGCGCCTTGGCATCTCCATCAGCCGTGCGCGGTGGTGCCGGGCGAAGGTGAGGCGCTCGCCGACGGCGAGGAGGATTGTCGCGCCCGGGGCGGCGCGCCTCGACCACCGGCGATCGCCATGGTTCATGCCTGGACGATGCCGAACCCTGAAGGGCCGTTCGCCCACGACAACGTCGCCCTGCCCTACTGGGCTACCGGACTCCGGCTACCGCAGGCGGCAGATCTGTCGACCAGGCTCCGTGCCCGCCGGACCCGGGCCCTTGGTCTTGCGCTGGGTGAGTCTTTCGGCGCGATCATGCCGTACGCCCGACTGGTGGAGGCGGCCTCGACCATGGCCGGCCTGGCGGACTCCCTGTCCGTCCACCGCGCGGCCATCCGGGCCCTGGTGCCCCGGCTCAGGAAGGCGGACCAATCGGGTGACCGGGCCGGCCGGGAGACGCTGGCCGCCCGGATGATTGGCGAGTGGGAGGCGCTCCGCCATCTGTATTCAGCGGCGGCGCCGAGTCTCGAGGTCAGGACGCAGCTGGAACGGCAGCACGGGCGGGCGTTAGGCCAAGAGCCCGGGCATCACATGCACTGACCGGGCCAGTCGTGAGTCCGTTCGAGCCGCTCGCGGCGTCTACGGCTGCCCGTTCAACGTTGCCGTCCTGGTGCCCCCGACCGTCAACGGCCACGAATTGATCTGGACCGAAGACCAGCAGCGTTGCCGACGTTCCGCTGTCGGCGATCGACGCCCCCGAAAAACCCGCCGGAAAACGGGAGGCGGCCCATGGACTTGACCGGAGTCATCGTGATGCGTTCCGGGGCGACGAGGGCGTGGGGAGGAATCGTCAGCGTGAAGACCACCCCATTCGCGCCCGTCGTGGTGAGCGTGCCGCCGCTCGGACCGATCGAGTCGTTCACCGCCTTCACGGGATCGACGACCAGCGGAGCCGGCGCGGATACCGTGACCTGAGCCGAACCGGTCTTGGTATCGACGGTCGCGGTGATCGTTGCGCTGCCGGCGGTCACCGCCGTGACGACCCCGCTGGTCGTGACCGTGGCAATCGCGGCCGCGTTGGTGCTCCAGGTCACCGTCTTCCCGCTCCTGACCGCGCCGTTCTGTCCACGTCACCTGGACGCTCTCCCCTTCGGTCAGCGTCGGGCCGGCGGGCGCGACTTCCACCGTGGTGACCACCGGCGACGGAGGTGGAGGGCGCGGCGGTGCAGTAGTGCTGCCCGACGAGCAGGGGCAGCGAACGAGAGCAGGGCCATCAGCCCGCATAGCGAACGGCGACCGTGATTCATGCCATTCTCCGATGGACCTGGCGGCCTTCGGTCAGCGCGGTTTGGGCGCCGCCGCCGCGTCGTCGGTGACCGTACGCCTGGCAAACCGCCAGCCGGCCGGCGTCTTCACCAACTCATCGGCGTAACTGGCCGAGGCCATGATCGAGGGCGGCTTGGTGCCGAAGTCCACCAGCAGGAGGTAGATCCGGCCGGTGGCGCCGGCGGGCGTCGGCGTGATATCGAGATTCGACGTCCAGTGCTTGACGTGCGAGCCGATGCTGGCGTGAAAGCCCTTGGCAAAGCCGACGAGGGCGTCGTGGCCGGTGTAGGTCTTGCCGCCGGCCACGAACACGCCGTTCGGGGTGAACATCGTGGCCCAGGCGTCGGCGTCGCCGGAGTCGATGGCCCAGTTGTACCGGGCGTAGAGGGTCCGAATGTCGGCGGAATCCTGGGCGGTCAGCGTCGGGCTGGGCCGGGCGGCGATCCCGGCTCCGGTGACGGTGACGGCGGCGAGTGCGAGCGCGAGTCGGGTCAGCATGACCAATACTGCACCCTCCTTTGGAGCCCGGCTAGGGGAGGGCCAGCCGCGCTCTAGCAACTGGCTTGGCTTGGATGCAGATTCTCCGTCCTGCCCGTTGTCCACCATCGAGGGGATCCGATCCATGTCGAGGTTCGTCAGGCAGTTGATTGGCACCATGGTCGCGTTCGCCGCCTGGCCCGCCGCGGGCCATGCCCAGGCCCCCGCGATTCCCCGAACCACCGCCGGCAAGCCCGACCTGAACGGCATCTGGCAGACACTCGGCACCGCCAACTACGACCTCGAACCCCATGTGGCCCGCGCGGCGCTGGCGATGCGGCCCGGCCCCGTCGTTCCCGTGCCGGCCAAAGAGGTCGTGGCCCTCGGCGCGGTGGGCGCCGTGCCGTCCGGGCTGGGCGTGGTGGTCGGCGGGACCATCCCCTACCGCGCCGAGGCGCTGGCGAAGAAGAAGGACAACCAGGCGCATTGGCTGACTCGCGATCCCGAGGTCAAGTGCTATCTGCCCGGCGTGCCCCGGGCCACCTACCTGCCGTTTCCGTTCCAGATCTTCCAGAGCGACCAGGCCTTCTTCATCGCCTATGAGTATGACGGCGCGGTTCGCAACATCTACCTCAAGGATCCCGGTCCGCCCCAGATCGACACCTGGATGGGGCAATCGGTCGGCCGGTGGGACGGTGACACGTTCGTCGTGCTGGCCGGCGGGTTCAACGACGGGAGCTGGTTTGACCGGGCCGGCAATCATCACAGCGAAGCGCTCACCGTCGAGGAGCGGTACACCATGACCGGCCCCGACCACATCCAGTACGAGGCCACGATCACCGACTCGCTGACGTTCACTCGGCCGTGGACCATCCGGATGCCGCTCTACCGGCACGTCAATCCGGACGCCCGGCTCGGCCAGTTCAAGTGCGTCGAGTTCGTCGAAGAGCTGATGTATGGTCACCTGCGGAAGACCCCGATCAAGCAGGAGAAGCCATGACCCGATCACTCGGTGCGGTGTCGTCGCTGGTCCTTGCGATCGCGGGTGCGGGGTGGCCGGCCCGGCCGGCCGTGGGGCAGGCGCCGCCGCCGGCCGCCCCCGTCAAACCGTGGACCCTGCAGCGGACACCGGAGGGCCATCCCGATCTCCAGGGGAACTGGACCAACGGCACCATCACCCCGATCCAGCGCCCGTCGGGCCAGGCCCGGGCGCTGACCAAGGAACAGGTGGCCGCCCTGGAGAAGATCCGGGCCGACACGATCGAGCGATTGGCTCGGCCCAGCGACCCGAACCGGGTGGCGCCGCCGAAGGGAGGCGACGGGTCGGTGGGGGCGGCCGGGATGGTCGGCGGCTACAACTACTTCTGGATCGACGCGGGCGACCGGGTGGCCACGGTCAACGGGGAGACGCGGAGTTCGCTGGTCATCGACCCGCCTAACGGCCGGCTCCCGGCCTACACCCCGGCGGCGCTGGCGCGGCTGGGCGCGTGGCAAAAGCGGAACAAGCAGTTTGGCGAGTACGACAACCCCGAGAACCGGCCGCTGGCGGAGCGGTGCCTGATGTCCTTCGGCTCGAACGCCGGCCCGCCGATGCTGCCGAACTACTTCTACAACAACAACTACACCATCGTCCAGACCCGGGACCACGTGATGATCCTGTCGGAGATGGTCCACGACGTCCGGATCATCCCCCTTGGCGGCGAGCGGTTGCCGAAGCAGATCCGCCCCTGGATGGGCCAGTCGATCGGCCGCTGGGAGGGCGATACCCTGGTGGTCGAGACCACCAACATCCATCCCGACGAGATCTACTATTTTCCGCCCCAGGTCTTCTGGGGCACCGAGGATCTCAAGGTCACCGAGCGGTTTACCCGGGTGGACGAGACGACCATGCTGTATCGATTCACCGTCGACGACCCCTCCACGTTCACCAAGCCGTGGAGCGGCGAGGTGCCGTTCAAGGCCATGAACGATCTGGTCTACGAGTATGGCTGCCACGAGGGGAACTATGCCCTCGCCAATGTCCTGAGCGGCGCCCGCGCCCACGAGCGCGAGGTCGCCAAGTCCCCGTCCAAGCCCAAGCCCAAGCGATAGGAAGCATGATGCGAACGAAATCCGTGGTCCTGTTGGCGAGCGTCCTGGTTCTGGCCGCTGCCGAGCCGTTGCTGGCCCACCATGCCTTTGGCGCGGAGTTCGATCCCAACGCGCCGATCCGGCTCCAGGGCAAGGTCGTCAAGCTCGAATGGGTCAACCCGCACACCTGGATTCACGTCGAAGTGAAGCGGGCGGGGAAGACCGAGGTCTGGATGGTCGAGGGTGGGACGCCAAACACGCTGCTCCGCCGCGGGCTGACGCGGCAGTCGCTGACGTATGGGACCGAGTTGATCATCGACGGGTATCAGACCAAGGATCACTCGCTCAAGCGGGCCAACGGGCGGGATGTGACGCTGGCGGATGGGCGGAAGATGTTCTTGGGATCGTCCGGGACCGGGGCGCCGCGGGACGGGCGGGACCCGACGGAGCCGAAGAAGCCGTAACGGGGACCGTGCCGCCGAGTCCGAGGGCCGAAACCTCCAGGGCGCTGGTTCCGAGTCTGCGCTTTTGCACGTGCCCGCCTCCTACAATTTCTTCGTCAACGCCAGCAGCGTCTCGATGCTGGTATCGCTTCCCAGGGTGACCTTGAACCGCTTGAGACTCGCCCCATCCTGGGCCAGGAACGTCAAGATCCCGTCCGCTCCCAGATCCCACGCGCCCGGACTGTCGACGAGCGAGGTGTTGGCATCCACCTGTGCCACCGCCTTGCCGTCCAGGTAGAGCGTCTGCCGCACCGCGTTCCCATCCGCGGCGAGGAACACCAGGTGGCGGCCATCGGGCGTGAACGTTGGGTTGGATACGTAGGACGCCCCCAACTTCAGGAACTTGCCGTCGATGAACAATCCGCTATTCGGCTGGCCCGGCGTGGCTTTGGGCTGCCCGAACGCCACCAGGTGTTTGCCGTCCGGACTGAACACGAACTTGGCCCCATGCCAGTCGCGGGCGAATCCCTGGAGCAGGAGTGCGGTCTGGTCCACCCCATCGACCACCAGGGTGATCGCGGTTCCGTAGCCTGCGACATACGCCGAGCGAGACCCGTCGGGACTGAAGCCGAACGAACTGATGGCCTGCTGGTCGCCACGGGGGACCGGTTTGCCGTCGATCACCGCAGCCCACGGCGCACTGCCGCTGGCCTTCGTCGCGACGAATCCGGCTCGCTTGCCGCCGCCCCCGAATTTCAGTGAATCGACCAGTTGATAGCCATCCGACTCAGTGTCGCCGGTCACAACGAAGTACTTCATATCCTGGCGTCCCTTGTACATCGTCCGGGAGCCGTCCGGCGCCCATCCAAACTCGGTAATGACCTGGTACTCCGGCCCCTTCTTGCCGTCGACCACCATCGTGTACGACCCGGAAGCGGTCTGGCACTTGGCGGCGACGTGCTTGCCATCAGGGCTGAAAATGACGTCGCTGTAGCCGGTTCCCACGCAATCGCTCCCGGCAACTTTGGTGGCCCCGGTTACCAGGAACTCCGTGACCGTGCCGGTGGGAGTCTGCTGGCGGACCACGCCGACGAAGCCGTTCCCGATTGGCGCCATGAAGATCCGGATGCTCTGGACCCGCATCGTCGGCCGCCCGTCCACCAGCACCTCGGTGACCGCCCCCTTGCCCGGGCCGAGTGGTGCCAGGCGTTGAGTAAAGAGATGACTGCCGTCAGCGGTGAACTGGGGCGCCCCGGCGGCGTAGGCTGCCAGCTTCCCGTCCACCACCAGGAGCGACTTGTTCTGCGGCCCCGAGTTGAGCGCGGTCCCGGCCCGGGCCGTGATGAGATAGGCGTGTCGCCCGCCCTCGGCGCTGTAGGCGACGTTCGTGGTCTCGCCGCCGTCGGGCGGTCCCACGGTTCCGTCGTAGACCAGATGAATCTCCTTGAACTTCGCCCCACCGGGCCCCGGCCCGACGGTCTGCATGCCATAGGCGATGTGCTTGCTGTCCGGGCTGAATTCGATCACCAGTGACCCCATGCCGCGAACTCCGGCCACGCCGGTTTGGTTGGAGATCGGGACCCGGGTTTGCTCCTTGCCGTCGACGATGACGACTTCCTCGGCGCCCGACCGGCCAACGTAGGCATACCGGCTGCCGTCGGGGCTCAAGTACACCTCGGACACGATCTGATCGAACACCGGTCCGGGGGTTCCGTCGAACAGGACCACGTAGCGGCTCCCCTTCTGGGTGACGACCGCCAGATGAGCACCCCGCGGACTCACGGTGAACCTCATCCCGGGCTCGCCGGTCGCGACGACTTGAGATTCTACTTTGGTGGTGGCCGCTGCCTGGGCCGCGACGGCAGCGGGCAGGATCTGAGCGGCAAGGGGGAGGAGGGCAATCAGGGTGATGCGCATCAAGACCTCGGTCGTAGAGGGTTGGATACAAAATCCTCGGGCCAGCCCTGATGGCGGCCGGCCGAGGCCAGCATCCTCCTCCAAGGATATCGTCCGGAAATCTCGAGGGCCAGTCCCGCTGGCCCAGGCCCGCACCTACGAGGAAAAGCCGATCCACCGCCCGGCCGCGGCCACCGTAAACCACAGGGCCATCGACGCTAGCGCCACCACCCGGGTCAACGCGGAGGCCAGAGCCGCCTTCTCCCCGATCCGCTGCCGGACGCCGAACGCAAAGGCCAAGGCCAGCGGCAAGGTCGTGATCTTCACCCAGAACGACGGGTTGTAGTAACACTTGACCGCCTCCGAGAGAAACAGCGGCGTGCCCGTCAGCAGCATCACCCCCACCCCCAACATCAGCCAGCGCCGCGCGCCCCGAGCGACCTCGCCGACCGTCTGACCCCCGAGCGCCAATCCCAGCATTCGGAGATCGACGATCAGGACCGCGCCGCCGAGCAGGCACAGCCCGAGGAGATGCGCGGACTCGATCACCGGGAAGAGCCACGCCGAGTCGCGGATCGCCTGGCCGATCGTGGTGGCCTCGCACCATTCGAAGAAGGGAAGCGCGTTCATTCGCTATTGGTCCGCCGGCGGCACGACACACCCGGCCACCCAGTTGACGAACGGCGGCTGGGGCTGGATGTCGCAGTCGAACCAGTTGTAGGCGATCAGCCGGCCCGCGACGACGACGCCGGCCCAGGCGAGGAGCGACACCACCGCGGCTACCCGCGCCGCCCGGGGTGCGACCGGATCGAGGTCCCATTCCTTCACCCGGCGATGCGGCCGGGAGTGGAAGAGGTAGACGTTGAGCGCCGCCAGGATCAGCAAGACGACCTTGATCCGGAAGAAGATATTCTGGTAGTTGCGGACCGGCGTGGCGTAGAACAGCAGGAACCCGGTGATGACCATCACCGCGCCGCCGGCCCGGGTCCACGGCAGCAGCCGGCCGGTGAGTTCCGAGACCGGCATCCGGCGGAAGGCGAGACCCAACAGCCGGAGATCGAGCATGACCGCGGTGCCGACGAACAGCGTCAGCATGAGAACGTGGGTCGATTCGAGAAACGGCCAGACGTAGAGCGATTCATGGAGCGCCACGCTCCACGGCGTCCGGGCCAACCACTCGAGGGCGCTGAGTATCGTCACCGACGCGCTACTTCGTGTTGTTCACGTAGACGGCGTGACATTTGGTGCAGGCGTCGTACACCTCCGCGCCGGCATCGAACACCGCCGTCGTGTTCCGGGACTCGGCCGCCGCGAGCGCGTGGCGCCCCGCCACGACCAAGGCTTGGGACATCCGGAGCCAGTCGCCCTGGTCGCGGAGCCGGTTGCCCATCAACAGCAGGTTACCGGACTCGGCGATGACGTAGGCGCTGTTGCGGACCGCGGTCCATTCTTCCGGGGTGGCGGGCGCGTGGGCCTTGGACCCCGACTGGTCGTCGACCGTGCCGACCGCATCCCAGTAGAGGTCCGCGGCCGGCTCCAGCACCCCGGCCATCAACTGCTTGACGTTAGCCACGGCCTGGAAGGGCGATGGCGCGGGCGGTTTGTCGCACCCGGACAGGAGCGCGACGGCGACGATTCCGGGCCACTTGCTGGCGGTCATTCCAATTACCTCGGCAGGCTGAACACGAAGATGGTGGGGGCACCACCACCCGGGAAGGTCATCGCACCACCGCCCGACGTTGTCGCGATGTACTGATGCCCGTTCACGGCGTAGCTGGCGCTGCCGCCGAACAATCCGCCGCCAGTATAGAACCGGAACCGCTCGGCGCCGGTCGCCGCATCGAGGGCAATGAAGTCTCCGGTCTGCTCGCCGGCAAAGACCAGCCCGCCGGCCGTCGCGGTCGCGGCCGCCACCATCGGCAGAGCGGAATGGTAGCGCCAGCGGACCGCCCCGGTGGTTACGTCCACGGCGGTCAGCCAGCCCTGGGGCGGGCCGGCCGGCTGGGTGGTCCCGCCCATGTAGTTCTCGCCGGGGACATAGCGGAGCGAGTCGTCCGCGTCCAATGCATAGCGAAAACACCAGTCCACGGCGGGGACGTAGAGGAGTCCAGTGCCGGGGTGGTAGGCCGGCCCGTTCCACTGGACGCCGCCTAACGCTCCGGGGCAGGCGACGGTGCCGGCGCGGGTCAGCGGTGCCGCCGCGTTCCGACGGGTGGTGACCTCGGTCTCGTAGAGCCGCTCGTGGGTGTCGCGGTCGAGGGCGTGGAGCAATCCGTCCTTGCCGTTGGTGATCACCAGGTTCCGGTCCTTCCCGGCCACGCGGGCGCTGACCAGCGGGCTTACCTGGGTCAGGTCCCAGTCGTGGAAATCGCTCGGCACCAACTGGTCGTACCAGCGGAGGGTGCCATGCCTGACGTCGAGGGCCACCACCGCGTTGGTGTAGAGGTTCTTCCCCGGGCGGAGGTGGGCCGGGAGGTCGGGCGCGGGGTTGGTGACCGGGACATAGAGTTCGGCGCGGGCCACGTCGAGGGAGAGCGGCGTCCAGATCGATCCACCTCCGACGGCGACGCCCTTGATCGGCGTCCAGGTCTCCGCGGCCGGCTCGCCGGGCCGAGGCACGGTGTTGAAGCGCCAGACCGGCGTCCCGTCAGAGAGGCGAAAGGCGCCGATCCATCCCTGAATCTTGTTTTCGCTCCCGGCCGGCCCGATCAGCACCAGATCCTCGAAGATCAGCGGCGGCATCGTGATGGTCTCGCCCTCGGCAGGCTTGGCAACCTGTCGGGCCCAGAGGAGCTTGCCGTCCTTGGCGTCGAGGGCCACCAGGTAGCCGTCGGCCGTGCCCCGGACGACGTAGCCGTCCTTGATTGCCACGCCGCGGTTGTTGGGCCAGATCATCCGGTCCCTGGGCTCCCAGACATGGCGCCAGCGCTCGCGACAGGTGGCGGCATCGATCGCCGCCGTCACCCGCGTGGTCGTCAGGTACATGACGCCCCGGTCGATGATCGGCCCGGCGTAGAAGGTGCCCAGCACCCCGACCTGATAGGCGCAGACGACCCGCAGACTGCTCACGTTGGTCGCGTTGATCTCGGCCAGCGGGGAGTACCGGGTGCCGGCGTAGGTGCCGGTGTGGTAGAGCCAGTTGGCCGAATCGGTGGTGGAGGTGAGGTCCGCCTGGGCCGGGCCTGATCCGAGTGGTGTCAGACGGACGCCGGCAATGAATTCGGGGGCCGCGGCCGGCGCCGGTCCGGATGCCGCCGCTAGCGTGGCGAACGGCATGGCGGCGAGCATCGCCGTCGATCCGTCGAAGGCGCGAGGGCCGGCGGTCAGGCCGTTCCGCTGCAGGATGTAGGCGAACACGTCGGCGTAGGCGGCCGCCGAGAGCGACCCGACTGCCGGCTTCGGCATCGAGGTGCGGATCAGGCGATACAGGTTGCCCGCGCCCTTGGTGCTCCACTGATTCAGGAAGGCGGTGCCGGCCAGTGCCGGGCCGACGGCGCCTTCGAGTTCGGCGCCGTGGCAGGTGGCGCAGTAGGCGCCGAAGATCCGCCGGCCGCGGAGGGCCTGCTCGGCCGAGTAGGCGGGGCGGTTCTGGGCGGACGCCTGCAACGGCCCGATGGCGGCGAGGACAAGCACGATGGCGAGCGACCGCCGTTGGCGATGTCGCATACCAAGCGCCCCGGCGTTGAGGAGGCACTGCGTCGGTCGATCGAAGGTATCGGTCACCGTGGTCCGGGGGGAGAATGATGCTAACAGTACCGCCCAAGGCCCGGCCGGGCCACCGGTGACGACCCGCGAGTCGCGAGCTGCCGCCTGCGGCGCGCTCCGATCCTGGCCCTGCCCGGTTTCTGGCGCTATGGTACGGCGCACCCGAACAACGGCAGTCGCTGCCCGACAGCCTCGGCATCAAGGGGATTGGAGGCTCGATCATGAACCGCGAACGAATCGCTCTCACCCTCATCTGCCTTGCCGCCGCGGCCGGATGCGGGCCGACCATGACTCCAGCCGGGAGCCGTGCTGGTCGGCCAGCCACGATGCTCGACGCGGGGTTGCCGAGGGGCGCACCAGGCGACGTCGGCATCTCGATCGAGCTGCTGGCCCGCATCCGCCCCGCCATGCAGGCCTACGTCGACGACGGCCGCCTTGCCGGCGTCATGACGATGGTCGCCCGGCGCGGCAAGGTGGTGCACTGGGAGGCCGTGGGAATGCGCGATCGCGAGACCAGGGATCCGCTGAGGCCAGATGACATTTTCCGCATCGCCTCCATGACGAAGCCGGTCACCACGGTCGCCGCAATGATCCTGGTGGAGGAGGGCAAGCTCGCGCTGACCGACCCGGTCTCGAAGTTCATTCCCGAATTCGGCCGCGTCACCGTTCTCACCAGCGCCGGCACCCGCGTTCCGCCGGCCCGCCCAATCACCGTCGCGCACCTCATGTCGCACACGTCGGGGCTCACCTACGGCTTCTTTGGCGAGACGGCCGTCGACACCCTCTACCGACTATCGGGCCTGGTCACCAAGGCGGCGGGTCTCGACGACTTTGCCAGACGGGTGGCCGAGCTGCCATTGCTCGCCAATCCCGGGGACCGCTGGAACTACAGCGTCTCGACGGACATCCTCGGTCGGGTGGTGGAAGTCGTCTCCGGCCAACCCTTCGATGTGTTTGTGAAGGAGCGGATCACGGGCCCGCTCGGCATGAAGAACACCGGCTTCGTGGTTCCACCGGAGGCACGCAGTCGGTTCACGGTCAACTACCGCCGGGCCGACGGCGCATTGCAGACGGCGGATTCGCCGGTCGACGGCCGTTACACCAAGCCACCCGCGTGGCTGTCCGGTGGTGGCGGGCTGGTGTCCACCGCGTCGGATTACATCCGTTTCGCCCAAATGCTGCTCCAGGACGGCCGGCTAGGCGAGGTTCGAATCCTTGCGCCGGCGACCGTACGAATGATGCGCGCCAACCGGCTGCCGGGCGCGCTGGTCCCGATCAAGTTCGCCAACTACCTGAGCCCCGGCTATGGGTTCGGTCTCGGTTTCGCGGTCCTGGTCGACGAATCCGCGACACCGGAGGCGGACCACAACGGCGTCTTCCGCTGGGCCGGCGCGTTCAACACCTATTTCTGGATCGATCCGACGGCCGAGCTCATCGCGATGGTGTGGACACAAATGACCCCATTTGGAATCTATCCGATCGAGCGCGAGTTTCAGGCCCTGGTGTACGGGGCCATTCAGTAACGGCCCTGGGTCGATCGGCGGGCGTGCGGCGCCTCGGTTCGGGCTACGGCCACCCGACCGGCACCACCATGTATTCAACTCCGAGCCACGGGGGTGTCCCATTCGCACATTGACCGTTCCCGCAGTCGTCGCGCTTGGAACGATTCCGTTGATGATCGCGGCGTGCACCGCCAAGGCCCCTCCGCCCCCGAAGCCCGCGGCAACGGCAGACACCTGGACCGACCCGTCGCCACATCAGTCCCGGTTCGTTCGAGTCAACGGGGTGTCGCTCAACGTGCTCGACTGGGGCGGTACCGGCGACGGCGTGGTGTTGATCCACGGCATGGGCGACTCGCCCCACTCGTTCGACGACGTCGCCCCTGGGCTCACCGGCGGGCATCACGTTGTCGCGTACGCCCGGCGGGGCCATGGCCAATCCGATCGTCCGGCTGCCGGTCCGTACGACAACGAAACCCTGGTCGAAGATCTCCGCCAGCTGCTCGACAGCCTCGGGATCAAGCGCGCGGTGCTGGGCGGTTGGTCGATGGGGGGCAACGAGATCACCCGGTTCGCCGAGCGGTACCCTGATCGAACCGCCGGGCTCATCTACTTCGAGGCGGGGTACGACTGGTCCGACAGTACCGAGGTTCGTTTGTTCGGCAATCTCCCGGTCCCGCTCTCGCCGAGTTCCGCGGACCTGGTGTCGTTCCCCGCGTATCGAAGCTGGTGGGTCCGATGGTACTGGCCGAACGGGACCCCTACGGCCAGCGCCGAGGCGGAGATCCGGGACATCAGCCGGGCAGACAGTGCGGGCACCATGTCCCAGCCGACCGACGCCGTGATGGACCCGATCTTCCGGAGTCTCGTGAGCTATCACCGCGACTACGCCAAGGTGAAGGCCCCGGTCCTGGCGCTCTATGCGGAACGTTTTGTCTCGAACCAGTTGCCGTTGCCGGACTCGGTCCGCGGCAAGGTGGACGCCTGGAATGGAGAGGCTCAGGCCTTCCGGCAGGCCAGCATCGAGCGGCTCCGCCGGGAACTTCGCGGCCCGGTCGACATCCAGATTCTGTCCGGGACCACCCACCCGAACTTTCCGATGGCGTCGCGGGACACCATGGTGGCCTTGATCAAGGCATTTCTGGCCAAGCGTTAGGGACGAACGGTTCCTCAAGCCGTTCGGCGCGGCGGTGATCCGCGCGGCCGGGCCGCCGTCGGCCGGCACGGTCCAGAGGTGGCTGGGGAGGCTCGCGCGTTCTTGTCTTGGTGGAGGACGGAGGAACCGGTGCCCGGAAGCGAACCGGGCGGTGGCGTTCGTCGAGTCGATCTCGAAATAGCTGGTGAGTGGCAGGGGGCGGAGAGCGGTGGTTCGGCCTGGATGGGCGACCTGGAGGATGACTCCTTCTCACATTGTGAGATGATCTGCCGGATGGTGGAATGCAATAGTACCATTCATGACGGACACCAGCAAGACGACCGCTGACGCGCGATTCGGCGCGGCGACCCGAACCGTGTAGAGCCAACCCGTTCACCTCGTGGAGTTCTCATGACGACCCCCTCCCTTTGGCCGATTCGCGGCGCCGTTGGATTCGAAGTTCAGTCCAAGGCGGTCGGCGACACGTTCGCCGTCGGCGTCTGGCAACCCGACGCCCAGTTCCTCCCCCCGGCCGCCGACCCGTCCGGCCAGGATTTGCTGGTCTGCTACGTGCTCGACGGCGGCTGGGCCCTCGGCCTGGCGTCCGCGATCAGTCTCCTCCAGATGGCGGATATCCTGCGGCCGGGGTTCCCCCCGCTGCTCCTGGTGGGCGTGGACTATCCCGAGGGTCGCGTCGGCTCACGGAGCCGTGACTACACGATGGCGGATGCGGTTCCCGATCACCCGCTCCTCACCCAGGCGGCCGCCAATCCGCTGACCCGGCCCGGCGGGGCCGACGCCTTCCTCGAGTTTCTCGAAACCGAACTCGACCCGCTCATTCGGTCGCGGTACCCGACCCGCGGCACGACGGCCGGGATCATCGGGGATTCGTTCGGCGGGACGTTCACGTTCTACGCGTTTCTGAAGCAGTCCCCGCTCTTCGACCGGTACTGGCTTGGTAGCCCCGGCCTCTTCACCACGGGAACCGACTACCTGGCCCGGCTCGACACGGTCCTCGCCGGGCCGCTGGTCAACGACACGAGGATGTTCCTGAGTCTCGGCGAACTGGAGGCCACCGGTGGCGTGGCCTTCTACGAAGACATGGCGCGGAACTACACCCGGCTGACCGAACTGCTCGCTCGCCGGGCCCATCGCCAACTGACCCACCGCGCCAAGGTCTATCCGGGCCACACCCATACCACGGTCGTGCCGCCCGCGATGACTGATGCGTTGCTGTACCTCTATGGGCCGCACTTCCCCGGGTGACCGAGCCCCCGCCCGTGTTCACACGCGGGGAGCGAGGCTCAGACGGTGAGTCGTTTCGGAATCCCACCATGCATCACCATGGCGAGGTTGGCGCCGTTGGCAGCGAGGAGGTCGAGATTCCGGAGCGGGTTGCCGTTCACCAGCAGTAGATCCGCTCGCGCCTCGGGCTTGACGCAGCCAAGCTCGCCCTCGGCGCAAAGCAGGGCGGCGTTCACGGAGGTGACCTGCCGGAGAATCTCCGCGTTCGAGAAGACTTCCCGGCGGATCCCGAACTCGATGCCCTGGCGATCGTGATGGGGGCCGAGCAGGTCGGTCCCGAATCCGATTCGACAGCCCGCGTCATCATGATCTGCAGGCTCGCCACGGCCCGCCGGGTGATCTGACGGAGTTTGGCCACGCTCGCGGGCGGCAAGCCCAGGGCGGCGCCGTCTTGGTCGAGCGCGAAGATCACGGCCATGGTCGGCACGAGATAGGCGTCACTCTTCGCGACCATCCGGGCCGTGTCCGGCTCGATCAGGGTCGCGTGCTCGATCGACCGCACACCCAGTTCGACCGCTCGGCGCACCGCGGCGTCGGGGTGACAGTGGGCCGCGACGTACTTGCCATGGCGGGCGCACTCCTCCACGATGGCGGTGATCTCCGCGGGCGAATACTGGATTGCCTCGAGCGGGTCGCTCGGGGAGGCCACCCCACCGGAGGCCACGATCTTGATGTGGTGGGCCCCCCGCCGAAGCTGCTCGCGAGCGGCCCGGATCACCCCATCCACGCCGTCGGCGATGATCGCCATCTTCTGGTCGATGGCACCGCAGCCGCAGAGCGTGCAGGCCGGGTCGTCTTCCTCGGGGGGCCGCCAATCGGCATGCCCCCCGAGCTGGGACAGCAGCTGGTTGCCGTAGTAGAGGGTCGGCCCTTCGAGCAAGCCGTCGCGGAGGGCGGCCGCGAGGCCATAGTCGCCGCCCCCGGTATCGCGGACCGTGGTGTAGCCGCACCGGAGCATGTGGCGGAGAAAGGTGGCGGCATAGTGGGCGAGGTAGGTCCATGGCCGTCGGCTCACCCGGGTGAGGTTGAGCTCCGCCGCGTACACGTGCACGTGGGCGTCGATCATGCCAGGCATCAGGGTCAAGCCCGTGGCATCGATCCGTCGGTCCGCCGCTCCTGTGATCGGCCGATCACTGACTTCACGGATCCGGTCGCCTTCGACGGCAACATGGGTTCCCTCGGTCAGTTGGTCGCCGAAGCCGTCGAAACATGCCGCGTTCTCGATGATCGTGAGAATGGGGAGGACCCTCAAGCGGATGGTGAACGGGTCAATCGATCTCGAATCTACTCCACGGGTGACGCCGGGGCCCGCAGGTCGGTGACCAAGGGCGGTTGGCCGTCGTTCAGCACTTCGATCTCCTCCGGCGCGCGATCGTACATTGCGAGACCGCCCGTCATCACCGTGATCTCAAGGCTACCATTCGCGATCCGGCCCAGCAAGGCGGCCGCCAGAGTGTAAGGTCCGGGCCGGTACTGAGACCAACGGTGGAGCCCTCCCGTCCCAACCGGAGATTCAAGATGACGCCGCAAACTCGCGGATCCGCCATCGGATTGGCCTTCTTCGCTGTATTTGCAGGCCTGGCGGCAGCCCCGGCGGCGGCCCAGCGGGCCGTGGCCATGGGACCCGATGCCCGCCGGTTCGTGGCCTACGACGCGCCGGTCATCGCGCTCACCAAGGTCCGGGTGATCGACGGCACCGGCGCCCCGGCGCGGGACGACCAGACCATCGTGCTCACCGACGGCCGAATCACCGCGATCGGTTCGGGAGTCGCGATCCCAGCCGGGGCCCGGGTGATCGAGCTGCCGGGCCACACGGTCACCCCCGGGCTCGTCATGCTGCACGAGCACCTGTTCTATCCCACCGGCCGCCTCCAGCCCGGGCTGTTTAGCTACGTCTCCCAGAACGCCACCTTCCCCAAGCTCTACCTCGCCTTCGGCGCGACCACCATCCGGACGGCCGGC
>JANXXJ010000181.1 GCA_025350665.1 Gemmatimonadota bacterium
CGATCGCCTCGTCGACCACGGCCTGGGCGGCCGCGGCCACGCCCTTCATCACCTTGCTGGCGCTGTCCATGACGCCCATCGTCCCGGAAATCGCCTTGACCGGGATCTTGCCCGCCCGCATCACGTCCTCGACCGTCTCGGTCATCCGGGCGAAGATGTTGGTCGGGGCGACCCGCTGGGCGTATTTGCTCTCCAGGAACTCGACGTAGTCGAGGATCTGGTAGCCGCGGTCGTCATTCAGACTGTCCAGCCGCCGGATGATCCGCTGCTTCAACTGCTCGTTCATTGCGCTACCACCTTTACCAGCTCGAGCACCGGCGTCGGCAGGTACTTGGTCCGGCCGGCCCGGACCACCGCCTCCACTCGCACCTCATCCAGGGGCGACAGCCGCCGGAACTCCCCGACCTGATCCTTGGTCACCATCAGGTAGACGAACCCGGCCTCCGGCAGCGGCCCGCGGGCTAGAATGTACTGCTGCCCGGCCGGCATCTCAGGCCGAAGGGCGTCCGCTTCCTGAACCGCCAGGAACTGGAGCCGCCAGATCAGCGACTGACCCACGAATTTGTCAGGCTTCTCCCGGACCATCGTGCCGGTGATCCGGGGGCCCGAAACCGCCTCGGCCGTGACATCGCTGGTCCGGACCCAGCCCTCGACCCGGATCTTGATCCAGTCCCGCGCCCGTCCCACCACCTCGGCGTCCGTGGCTGACTCGGCGGTAAAGGCCGGCTTCCCGTCCGGCGTGGCTGACAGCACGGTGCCGCCCCTGATCAACGCGCTGCCTGAAACGCTATCGCTCACCGGCGCATCGTTCCCCGGTCGGGTGGAGTCTGGAACCGGCTTCGATTTGCCACCGGATGCGGCGGACCCGGTCGTCGCGGGCGCCGGCTTGGTCGACGGCGGGGGCGGAACGGGATTGGCGGCGACCGGAACGGGCTTGGTCTGGTCGGGGGCGGCGAAGGCGGTCTTGATGGTGAAAGCGGTTCGTTTCACCTTGACCCACTTGCCCTCGGCCCCCGCCTTGGACAGGAGCGTGCCTTCCTGCACCCGGGCGATCACGGCGCCATTCGGCTTGTCGCGCAGCGACTCGCCACCACCAACGGTGACGGAGAGATCGAAGCCGTCGCGAGACGCCGCAACGACCGCGGACGAGGGCAGCCAACCGTCGAGGGTCACTTCAACGTGAGTCCCCACGGTCTTGCCAACGTGGTAACTGACCCCGGCCGCGAGCGAGCCTATCTTGAGGCCGTTCGGTTCCTTCACCAGTGGCGCGGCCGTGACGGCTTTGAGGCGATTCTGTGCGGCACACGGAACCGCGAGAACCGTGAGAAGGGTCAGGAAACAGGCTGGTAGGCGACCCAGGCCAGGACTAGATTGCGGCGGCTTACGCACGTTTCGCATAGTAGACGGCGCCCGAGACCATGTCAAACCACCGAGCCCCTGTCGCGCTGATCGTTCTGGACGGCTGGGGCTATCGAGCCGAGTCAGCGCATAACGCTATCGAGCTGGGCCGGACTCCGGTCTGGCACGGGCTGTGGCGCGGGGCGCCCAAGACGCTCCTCGACGCCAGCGGCCTCGCCGTCGGACTACCCAAGGGGCAGATGGGCAACAGCGAAGTCGGCCATCTCAATCTGGGCGCCGGCCGGGTGGTGATGCAGGACCTGGTCCGGATCACCGAGAGCATTCGCACCGGGGCCTTCTTCCGGATTCCCGCGTTCCTGGACGCCGGCGCGCACCTCAAGCGGACCGGCGGCACGCTCCACCTGATCGGTCTGGTCGGGAACGGCGGCGTCCACGCGATCGACACCCACCTGCTGGCCTGCCTCGAGTTGGCCATGAAGCTCGAGGTTCCCCGGGTGGCCGTACACGGATTCCTCGACGGCCGCGACACCCTGCCGACGTCGGCCAGGAACTTCGTCGGCAAGCTGGTGGCCGACATCGCCCGGATCACCGGCGCGAAAGGCGCGTTGGCGTCGATGGTCGGCCGCTATTTTGCGATGGACCGGGACAACCGGTGGGAGCGGGTCAAGCTGGCCTACGATGCTCTGGTCCATGGCGCCGGCACCCGGGCGACCGACCCGGTGGCGGCGATCGCCGCAGCCTATGACCGGGGCGAAACCGACGAGTTCATCAAGCCGATCGTGCTGGAGAACGAGGGAGCGCCCGTCGCCACGATGAACGACGGCGACGCGGTGATCTGCTTCAACTATCGAAGTGACCGGATGCGGCAGATCTGCCGGGCCCTCTTCATCACCGGCTTCGACGGATTCAAGGTGACCGACCGGCCATCGCTGGCCTGTGTCACCATGACGCAGTACGACGGCACCTTTCCGATACCGCCGGCATTCCCGCCGTTCAACCTGGCCCGGATTCTGGCCGAGGTGCTCGCGGACGCGTCACTGTCCCAGTTCCGCACCGCCGAGACGGAGAAGTATCCCCACGTCACCTACTTCTTCAATGGGGGGGTCGAGCCGCCGTATCCCGGTGAGGAGCGCCAGTTGATCCCGTCGGCCAAAGTGGCGACCTACGATCTCAAACCCGAAATGAGCGCCGCCGGCATTACCGATGCGCTCTGCACGGCCATGCGGCGCCGGGATCACGCCTTCTTTCTCTGCAACTTCGCCAACGCCGACATGGTCGGCCACACCGGCGTGGCCGCGGCGATCCTCAAGGCCGTCGAGACCGTCGACGAGTCGCTGGGCCGGGTCGTCGCGGCCGCCGAGGCCACTGGCACCCGACTGCTGATCACCGCCGATCACGGCAATTGCGAACTGATGGTCGATCCCGAAACCGGCGGACCCCACACCGCCCACACCACCAATCCGGTGCCGTTCCTTTCGGCCGGCACCCCCAACGTGTCATTCCGATCCGGCGGCGCCCTCTGTGATGTGGCGCCGACCGTGCTCGATCTGCTGGGCCTCGAGCAGCCATCGGAAATGACCGGCCGGAGTCTCCGTGCATAGCAAGTATTCGAAGTGGATCGGGGCGCTCGGTCTGGCCGTTGTCATGACCACCGCCGCCGACGCCCAGGTCGGGCACGACCCAGCCCATTCGCCCTACCAGGATCTCCGCTGGGGACAGTTCGTCTCGCTCTCGGCTGGCCGGATTCTGGGATCGGGCGGAACCCTGGGACTCGGGCCCCACGACGGCCAGGTGCTCTTCCTCCGTCACGAGTTCCTGGCTGACAAACCTCTGAGCCTGGCACTCGGCGCGGGCTTCGGACAGGCGGATCGTCTCTACGTCCGCAGCCTCAGCGCGACCACCGACCGCGTCGCCGGCCCGGTGAAGCGCAATCTCTACATGGCCGAGGGCGTGCTTCAGCTCAACCTGACCGGTGGCAAGACCTGGCACAATCTGGCGCCGTATGCCAACCTGGGACTGGGACTCGCGTTCGCGCAGAACCTTCCGGCCGACAGCTCCGGCTACAAATTCGGCACCCGGTTCTTCTTCGCCCCCGGGGCGGGACTCCGGGCCTTTGTGACCAGACGCCTGTACCTCCGGGTCGAGGCCCGGGCCGTGTTCTGGAGCCTCACCTATCCGGGCCCCTATCGGACAACCGACCCCGACGGTCTCGGACCCTTGAAGCCGCTCCTCGCCTCGACCCTGAAAGAGTGGGCGCCGGCACCGATGATTCACGCCGGCTTGGGCTACGCCTTCAAGAACCCGTTCTTCTGATCGGAGCCCCGGTGCGAATCCGGCTCAGCCGCAGCGTCAGTTTCCGCGCCCATCACCGGCTCGCCGATCCCGGGGCTACCGACGCCGACAACCGCCGCCGGTTCGGCTACACCGTCGAGCCTCATCCCCACCAGTACCGCATTGAAGTGTCGGTGTCCCGGATTCTCGGCGACACCGAAGCCGCGGTCATGGACCTGCCGCAGCTCGACCGGATTCTCGCGCAGCAGGTGACCGGCCCGTTCGCCGGCCGCCACCTTCACCGCGACGTCCCGGCCTTCACCACGATTCCCCCGACCTGCGAAGTCATCGCCCGGGAGGTCTTCCGCCGGGTGGCAGGCTGCCTCCCCGATGGGGTCCGGCTGGACCGGGTTTCGGTCGCCGAGGACGATTCGCTCCAGGCGGAATGTCTGGCGGGATAGCGGCGCCGATCCGAGGCGTCATCCTCGCGGGCGGCAGCGCGTCCCGGCTGGGCGGCATGGCCAAGGGGCTGGAGGAGGTCGGCGGCCGGCGGATTCTCGATCGGGTGACCGATGCCCTCCGCACGGCCCTTGGTGCCGAGCCACTCCTGATCGCCAATGACCCCGGCGCTGGCCTGTGGGACCGGGCCCTCGAGGTGGTGGCCGACCGCCACCCCGGCACCGGCCCGTTAGGCGGTATCGCGACCGGGCTCGAGGCGGCCGGCACCGACGTCCTCTGCGTCGCGTGGGACATGCCGTTCCTCGAGCCGGACCTCCTGCGGGCGATCGCGGCGGGACTGGCCGGCGCGGACGCCTGTCTCGCCGAGAGCACTGGGCCACGCGGGCTCGAGCCGCTGGCGGCCGGGTACGCCCGGTCCGCCCTCGCGCCGATCACGGCGGCCATTGGTCGCGGGGATCTGGCGGCGGTCGGCTTCCACGGAGCAGCCCGGATCGCGAAGCTTCCGCTCACGGAGGTCCGCCGGTTCGGCGATCCGGCCCGACTGTTCTTCAACGTCAATACCGCCGAGGACCTCGCCCGGGCCCGGGCTTGGGCTCCCTCTCCTTCCCCCGGTCCGTCCAGCTAGCTATTCTCTCCGGGCCCACGGGAGCCTCTATGCGGATCGTCTCGATCGTCGGACTCAAGAACGCCGGAAAAACCACCCTGCTCGTCGCCCTGGCCCGCGAGTATCACCGCCGCGGCAAGCGGGTGGCGACGATCAAGCATGCGACGGCCCAGCCTGAAGTGGACAAGGAAGGGACCGACACCTGGCGCCATTTCAACGAGGGCATGGCGGACGGCGTGCTGGTGGCCGGTCCTTCGATGCGCGCTCTGATCGAGCGGCGCAGCGACAATCAGGACCCGATCGCACTGGCCCGGCGTTATTTCGCCGAGCGGGACCTGGTGCTGGTCGAGGGATTCGCCGACAGTCCCCTTCCGAAGATCGAGATCTACCGCACCTCCGTCGGCAAGGCACCGCTGGTCGCCGCCGCGCCGGACAAGTCGCCGTGGCTTGCGGTGCTCTCCGATACCGCGATCACCGGCGTCACCTGTCCGGTCCTCAAGTTCAACGACACGATGTGGCTCCAGCTCCTCGCCACCCTGGCGTGGGACCGGGCCCAGGTGGTCGACGCCTGACGTGACCGCCCCGCTGGCGGCCCGGGACGCCGCCCGACGGATCCTCGCCGCGCTCGCGCCCCAGCCCGCACTCCGGGCTCCCCTCGACAATACGTTAGGCAGCGTCCTGGCCGAACCGGTCCGGAGCCCTATCGACGTGCCCTTCTGGGCCAATTCGGCCATGGACGGATATGCCGCCCGGGCGGAGGACGTCCGCGGGGCCACCGCCGGGGCCCCCAGACGGCTCCGGGTCGTGGAACGGATCGCCGCGGGCCAGTTCCCGACCCGCCCGATCGGCCCGGGCGAGGCCGCCCGGATCTTCACCGGCGCCCCGGTCCCCGAAGGCGCCGATTCGGTGATCCGCCAGGAGGACACCGACCAGGGGGCGGACGTGGTCCTGATCCGCGACGACCGGGACGTCGGGGTCAACATCCGGCGGGCCGGTGAGGACATCCGGGCCGGGACCCTGGTGTTCGACGCCGGGACCGTGCTTGAACCGGCCCACCTTGGCGTCCTGGCCTCCCTCGCGATCGCGCACCCCATGGTGCACCGGCGGCCGCGGGTCGGCATTCTCGCCAGCGGCGACGAGATCGTCGGGATCGACCAGCCGGACCTGATTCTCTCCGGCCGGAAGATTGCCAGCTCCAACTCCCACGCCCTCCGGGCCCTGGTCCGCCGGGCCGGCGGCGAACCCATTGACCTCGGCATTGCCGGCGACACCCCGGAGAGCGTCCGCCGCCACCTCGAACGCGCCGCCGACTGCGACCTGCTGGTCACCAGTGCCGGCGTCAGTGTCGGCGAGCACGACCATCTCCGTTCGGTCATCGAAGCGATGGGCGGCCGGCTCGATTTCTGGCGGGTCCGGATCCGGCCCGGGGCGCCGGTGGGGTTCGGATCGTTAGGTGCGGTTCCCTGGATCGGGCTTCCCGGCAACCCGGTCAGCACCATGGTGACCTTCGAACTGTTCGCCCGGCCGGCCATTCGCCGGCTGATGGGGCACCGCCGGCCGTTCCGCGCCCTTACCACCGTCACGGTGACCGAGCCGGTCAGCGTCGGTCCGAGACTCCAGCATTTTCTCCGAGCCAGCCTGGCCTCCGAGGGACCGCCGTATGCCGCCACCCTCACCGGCGGCCAGGGCTCCGGCATTCTGACCTCCATGGCCCGCGCCGATGCCCTGGTCATCGTACCCGAGGGCCAGCAGGACACGGCGGCGGGAGCCCGGCTCGAGGCGATCCGCCTCGACGAGCCGCGCCACGTCGCCGATCCCCCATACTGACGAGGACGTCCCATGCGATTTCGTACTCTGCTGGCAGCCGTCGTGATCAGTGCTCCCCCGGTCCTCGCGGCCCAGGTCCCCACCATCGCGACCCCCGCCGCACCGAGCCGGTTCACCGGCGCGATCGCGGAGGCCCGCCGGTTCATCATCGACACCATGAAGGCGCTCGGCGCTCCCGGCTCCGCCATCACCGTCGTGTCAAAGGGCCACGTCGTCTGGAGCGAGGGATTCGGCTACGCCGACCTCGAGCAGCAGGTCCCAGTCACGCCGCTGACCCGGTTCCGGATCGGCAGCGTTTCCAAGTCGCTCACCTCGATCGTCCTGGGCCGGCTCGTTGAACAGGGACGGCTCGATCTCGACCAGCCGATCCAGAAGTACCTGCCGGACTATCCGGTCAAGCCCTGGCCGGTGACCACCCGGCAACTCGGCGGCCACCTGGCCGGCGTCCGTCACTATCGCGGCGACGTGGTCAGCTACCACACCTATGCGGATGTCGCGTCATCCCTGGCGCTGTTCCGGAACGACTCGCTTCTGTCCGAACCCGGCAACAGGTTTTCCTACTCGTCGTTCGGGTACAACCTGCTCTCGGCGGTACTCGAATCCGCCGGCGGTGGCACCAAGTTCCTCGACCTCATGCAACGAACCGTCTTCGATGCGGCCGACATGCGCCACACCGGCCCCGATCACATCGACAGCATCGTGCCGAACCGGGCCCGCTGGTACACGGTCTCCGGGCCGTCCCGCGGGATCGTCAACGCGGGCTTCACCGACAACAGCTACAAATGGGCCGGCGGCGGATTTCTCTCGACCACCGATGATCTGGCGCTCTTCGGGGATGCCCTGCTCCACAACCGGATCCTCAGGCCGGAGACCGTGCGGCTCCTCTGGACGTCGCAGACGACGCGGGACGGCAAGGCCACGGGTTACGGAATCGGCTGGTTCACGGAGACGGATAAGGCCGGTCGGCGGCGGATCAGTCACTCGGGCGGCTCGGTCGGCGGAACGGCGTTCCTGGTGATCTACCCGGACCAGGATCTGATCGTCGCCGTCCTCGTCAACAGTGACTCAACCTATGTCGGCGCGACGCCGACCATCGCGGAAATGTTTCTGGCGGCTCTCGCCCGTCAGCCGTGAGCCCGTTGCCGATCAGGCGGACGGCCGGTACGGAATCTGGCGGATCCGGCGACCCGTGGCCCGGAACACCGCGTTAAGTACGGCGGGTATGACCGCGGGGACGGGCTGTTCTCCCACGCCGGAGGGCGCGTCCCCGCTCGGCACGATGTAGACCTCGATCTTCGGCATCTGATCGATCCGCAGCACCGGGAATTCCGCGTAGCTGGTTTGTTCGGTCCGCCCGTTCTCAAACGTCACGGCCTTGCCGAGCAGCGTCGTCAGGGCCCAGGCGGCGGCGCCCTGGACCTGGGCCTCGATCCCGACCGGATCGATCGCCCGGCCGCAGTCGATAGCGCAGACCAGCCGATGGACCGTGAAGGCCTCGCCCGCGCCCACCGACACCTCGGCCACGTGGGCGACCACCGTGCGTCGGTGATAGACGTTGCAGGCAATGCCCCGCCCGGCCCGCTGGCCGGCTCCATACTCCGGCAGGGGCTCGTGCCAGCCGGCTCGGGCGGCGGCGAGTTCCAGCACCGCCCGAAGCCGCGCCAGTCGGGGAACATCTTCCTGCCCCGCCGGCGGCGTGAGCCACGCCAGCCTCAACGCCAGCGGATCCCGGCCGGTGGCCGCGGCGATCTCGTCGAGGAAGCACTCCCGCCCCAGCAGGTTCGACGGATAGCAGACCGACCGCCACGCCCCGGTGCGGACCGGCGGCCGCTGCCGGGCAATCGCCACGGTCAGAGCCGGAAACCGATAGGGGGTATCAAAGCCACCCCAGGGTTCGTCCTCCTGGTCGGGATGGTAGGCGGCCGGGTCGAAATCGCCGAACATCGACAGATTGAAATCCGCGACCCGGTGGGACCAGGCGACGATCCGCCCCCGCCGGTCGAGTCCGGCCGTCATCCGCACGACGGCCGCCGACTGATACATGTCGTGGGCGAAATCGTCCTGCCGCGACCAGACCAGCTGGACCGGCACTTTGGCGGCCCGGGAGATTTCCGCCGCCTCGACCACGAAGTCCGCGGCGATCCGTCGTCCGAACGCCCCGCCTAACGGCATCACATGCACTCGAACCCGGTCCGGCGGGAGCCCGAGCCGGGCCGCTACCTCCTGCCTGGCCCGATTGGGATTCTGGGTCCCGACCCAGATCTCGCAGGCGCCGGCGCGAACGTCCGCAATGGCGTTGAGGGGCTCTACCGCGCCGTGGGCCTGGAACGGGTACCGGTACTCCGCGTCAATCCGGCGAGCGGCCCCCGCCATCGCGCCGGCAGAATCCCCCTCTCGTCGCGTTACCTTCGCGGCGCCCTCAAGGCCCGACGCCAGCGAGTCCCACAGGGCGCCGGAATCACCGCCACGGCCGGCCCGCTCGTCCCATTCGACCACCAGGGCCTTCCGCCCTTCGAACGCGGCCCAGGTCGAATCGGCCACGACTGCGACGCCGTTCGAGATCTCGACCACGTCCAGCACCCCGGCGATCCGCCGAGCCGGCTCGCCCGACCAGCGCACCAGTCTGCCGGCGGGCACGGGACACCGGGCCAGGGCGGCGAACCGCATGCCCGGCACCCGGTGGTCAATCGCAAAGACCTTGCGCCCCCGCACTACATCGCGAACGTCGAGGTGGCGAACCGGCGTTCCGAGCAGCCGGTATTTCAAAGGGGACTTGAGAGGCGGATCTGCCGGTACCGGCTGCGTCGCCGCCGAGGCGGCCAGCGCCCCGAAACCCAGATCGCGATGACTTCCTGGATGCGTGACCCGGCCCAGTTCCGCCACACACTCGGCGGCGGGCACGCCCCACTGAGCCGCCGCCGCGGCAACCAGCATCTCGCGAGCCGCGGCGGCCGCCTTTCGAAGCGGGCCCCACCGGCCAGCCACACTGTCGCTGCCCGAGGTCCCCATGTCCGGAAAATCCGGCCCCGGTTCGGCATGCTCGACCGACACCTGGTCGATCGGTACGCCGAGTTCTTCGGCCACGAGCATCGTCACCGCGGTGGCCGCACCCTGGCCCATCTCCGATTTGTCATTGATGAATGTGACCCGGCCGTCGCCGCCGATCCGGAGCCACTGGTTGGGCCGGAACGGAGCCCCGGCACCGCGATCTCGTCGGCTGTTGGGGGCACACCCGGCCGGCACGAGCCCAATGAGCAGCGCGGCCGCGCCGGCGCCGGTCGCGAGAAAGTCCCGTCGATCGAGGGTCATCGCTGCTTTCGGTGTTTCCTATCGCTACGGTCGCGGATCGGAGCCGGTTTCGAATCGACCGATGATGGCCGCCCTTCGCTACGACGCCCGCACCGGCTCCCGGTCCCAGAGGTGGTTGACCACCCAGAGCAGCGTGCCGCCGCACACCAGAAACACGGCTGAAAGCCCGAGTGCCAGAGATGACCGGCCGTAGAGGAAGTTCCCGATCGCGAAGAGCGAAGACCAGATGGTGAGACACCCGGAGACCCAACCCACGGTCGCCATGCCCATGTGATCGCCGTGGAGTGCGGCTTCTTCGAGACTGACGCCCGCTTCGACCCGGACCTTGGCCCAGCCCGGCCCCGCCGGGTGCACTTTCCGGTAGAACGCCACCAGCACATCCCGCTTCGTCGGCTCCGCGATGAACGCGGTGACCAGCCAGGCCACCGTAGTGAACGCTACCGACACCAGCACCGCCGTCGCAAAGGGCACGGCATGTCCGGTTTTCTTCAGCCCAAAGAAGAACACCGAAATCGTGAACGAACTCACCATCGCCGCGACCTCGCACCAGGCGCTGATCCGCCACCAGAACCAGCGTAAGAGGTAGATCAGCCCCGTGCCCGCCCCGATCGAAATCAGGATTTCAAACGCATCCTGAGCCGAGGTCAGCACCCGGCTCAACAACGCCGCAAACAAATAGAGCCCGATCGTGCTGACCCGGCCGACGTTCACGTAGTGCTTCTCGGTCTGGTTGGGCACCATGAACCGGCGATAGAGATCGTGAACCAGGTAGGACGAGCCCCAGTTCAAATGGGTCAGGATCGTGGATGAGTTGGCGGCGATCAGACCGCCGACCATCAGCCCCACGAACCCGACCGGAAGGAACTTGAGCATCGCCGGAAAGGCGCTGTCGTGCCCGATCAACGCCGGGTCGGCTGCCGGGAACGCGGCCTGAATGTCCTTGAGCTCCGGGAAGATGATGATCGAACAGAGCGCCGTGATGATCCACGGCCAGGGCCGGAGGACATAGTGGGCCAGGTTGAAGAACAGCGTGCCGCCGAGCGAGTCCTTTTCGGATTTGGAGGCCAGCATCCGTTGCGCGATGTAGCTCCCGCCGCCCGGCTCGGCCCCGGGGTACCAGTTAGCCCACCAGCTCACCGCGATCGGCAGAATGAAGATCATCAGGGCGAGCTCGCTCATCGAGAAATTGGGCAGGATGTCCAGAATCGGCTGACCGTGGCCGTCGATCGGCGCGATCACCGGGCTCCCGTTTACCATCGTCACCTGCTGCCCGCCCAACGTCGACACCAGCTTCCGGAGCCCCGCCCACGCGCCCTCCCCAACCCCGGTCCGCCGGGCCACTTCCTTGAGGCTGAACACCGCCGCGGCGATCACCGCGGTCATCTTGATGAAGAACTGCACCATGTCGATGACCAGCACCCCCCAGAGCCCCGAGTGGGCCGCGAACACCACATTGAGCACGCCGCAGACGAGAATCGTCTGCCAGGGAGAGAGGCCGAAGAGGATGTTGGCGATCTTGCAGGCCGCCAGCGTCACCGTCCCCATGATGAAGCAATTGAAAAAGAGACCGAGATAGACCGCCCGGAACCCTCGGACCACCGAAGCGGCCTTCCCGGAATAGCGCATTTCGTAGAACTCGAGATCCGTCATCACCCCGGACCGACGCCACAGCCGGGCGAAGTAGAACACCGTCGAGATCCCCGTGAACACGAAACACCACCACTGCCAGTTCCCGGTGACACCAAACTGGCGAACCTGCTGGGTCACCCAGTTCGGTGTGTCGCTGCTGAACGTCGTGGCCACCATCGAAAGGCCCGCCAGCCACCAGGGCACCGAACGCCCCGACGCGAAGAACTCCGCGGTGCTCTTGCCGGCCCGCTTGCCGAAGAAGAGGGCCGGAACGAAGCACACCAGCAGCGACGCCAGGACGATGATCCAGTCGAGTGGTTGGAGATGCATCTCGGGGCCCTGAAGGTTGGGGAAAGACCGGCGGGACGTCCGGAAAGGTGCGCCCGGCGAGGGGACCGGCGCAACCGTGCCCGGGGCCGGATAGATTTTGCGGATGGAAAAAACCTGGACCGCCGTCGACCACTATCTCACCGATCTTCTGATCGGATCCGACCCGGCGCTGGTCAACGCCCTGGTTGGATGCGACGCGGCCGGGCTGCCGGCCATCGCCGTGTCCCCACCGCAGGGCAAGCTGCTCTCACTCATGATTCGGGCCCAGCGGGCCCGTCGCATTCTCGAGATCGGCACCCTCGGCGGGTACAGCGCCATCTGGCTGGCCCGGGGGCTCGTGCCAGGCGGACGCCTGATCACCCTCGAACTCGATCCGAAACACGCGGCCGTGGCCAGCGCAAATCTGGCCCACGCTGGACTGGCCGGGTGGACGGAAGTCCGGGTCGGACCGGCGGCAGAATCTCTCCGGCAAATGATCGCCGAAGGAATTGAGCCGTTCGATTTCGTCTTCATCGACGCCGACAAAGTCGGCTATCCGGAGTACCTCGAATTGGTCATGAAGCTGGTGCGGCCGGGGAGCATGATCGTCGCCAACAACGTGATCCGGGACGGTGAGGTCAGCAACGCCGCCAGCGCCGACCCGCTGGTTCAGGCGATCCGGCGATACCTGCACGCCGTGGCATCGGACCGGCGCCTCGAGAGCACGGCGATCCAGACCGTCGGCAGCAAAGGTTACGACGGTCTGTCGTTCGCCGTCGTGACGTCGGGTTAGCTCGCCACTCCGCGGATCCTGGCCATCACGTCGGTCAGGTTGAGATGCTGGGCCTGGCTCCGGATCTCGGCCTCGACCCTGGGGTAGATCCCGTTGGCGTCGCCTCGAAGTTTGGTGAACAGGGCCCGGAGATCGTCCTTCGAGATCTGGCGCCCTTGGGCATAATACTGACGAGCCGCATGGCCCAACGCGTAGGTCGTCGCAAAGGTCAATGCCACCCCCGCCGCCGCGCCCGCGACTCCGCCCGCAACGCCACCGAGCAGCCGGCCGAACAGCCCGGATGCCACCCCGCCCAACAGTTTCCGCGCGACCCCTTCCATTACCTGACCAGCCGCCCCGATTCCCATGACGCCGGCCAGGTCCTTGGCCTGGTTCATGTCGAGCACCTGCCCATGATCCTTGCCGATCTGGTAGACCATCCGGAGCTGGAGCGGCACGATCCCGAGCGTGGCAAGATTTTGAGGCAGCAGTTCAAGCGCGCCGGCCAGCATCGCGGTCTTGAGGATGGCATCGTCGGTGGTGGCCGGACTCGATGCCGACGCCACCGCCACCACCTCGGGCGCCTCCGCCGCGGCCTGGGCAATACCCGCCGCCGCCGAGTCCGCGGCCGCCGTGATGCCCGGCTCGAGCTTGAGGGCCGCACGAAGTTCCATGAGGAACGCCTTCTCCCGCTCGTTGGTCAGGCCGTCGGCATTCACCACCGCCACCGCGAGTTCGTAGGCCCGGAGCCGGGTCGGCTCGTCCGGCAGCGATGCCGCCACGGCGGGCAAGCTCGCCTGGCCGCTCAGTACCTGGCGAGCGATGGTATCGTAGTCGCCCCCGCCGATATCCTTGGCGATCTGCTTGAGCTGTTCGACTTCCTCCGGACTCCGGAATCCGTCCGCGAATGCTGCCGCCAGCGCGATCGTCGCCAGCGCCTGCCGATCCTCATCCCGCATAACCCACCTCCCTCGAAAATCAGTGCACCACGAACGCCACGATGGCGGCAGTCCGGTCCCACTCCACCCGAAGCAATCCGCCCTGGGCGCCTGGCACCACCTTGATCGTCATCATCTCGATGGCGGCCGGTAAAGGCTCGACCTTCATTTCGACCCGGCCCAGGTCCTTGGTGGCGTCGTAGTCGAGGCCCCACTGCCCGGTCTGCTTGTTGACGATCAACTGCCAACTCGCCTTGCCGGGAATGGTAAACAGGGTATAACTCCCCGCGGGCACCATCAGCGAGCCGATCATCAGCAGCTTGGTGGTGGTAAACGCCGTCGCGGCGTTGGCGCCGGTGCGCCAGACCTGGCCGTAGGGAACGAGCGAATCGAACACCGACCGGCCCCGCTTCGAAGGCCGGCCGTAGTTGACCGTGATCTGCGCGCCCCCGATCGAGACGCTGAGCGAATCCCGCGGCGACGCCACCGGCTTCTTCTGGGCCGCCACGGCTCCGACCCGGCCCAGCGCCATCGCCACCACAATCGCCCCCAGCAATCGAACGCGCATACGATACGTGCTCCTGAAACAACGAATGATGGAGTCCGGCGGACGGAGTAGTTAGGCGGGAGGCGCTTCAGAAATCAACCGGGGCCCGGACGGCAACGCCCAGGCCCCGCGGCACCTGGTAGTCCTCGAACCGGGCCGGGGCCAGGGTTTGCGCCCAGGCCGGGACCGCGGCCCCGGTCAACATATCCCCGATCATCTCGCCCGCGGCGAGGGACAGGTTGACCGCTCCCGCCAATCCCCGAACCACGTGCATCCCCGAGGCCGTCATGCCGATCATGGGCCGGCCGTCAGGCGACAGCGAGCGTGGCGCCGCCCGGGCCGAGAGTCGCGGGGCCGGCCCTCGATGACCGCCGAGGAGCGGAACCGACGCCGCCAGCTCGCGGAACAGGTCCTCGCCCGACAACGTGGTACCAGGGGACGGGATGCCGAGCAGGGTGGTTTCGATGACCAGGTCCCCGACGCCGCCGCCTCGAAGTGATCGCGGATTGGCCGGAAGGGCCAGATCGTCGCTCGGCACAATCACCGGCGCGGTCGGCGGCAGGAGCGCCGCTCCGCCGGCAAGCCTCGCCACAAGCCACGTGGCATCGAGTCCCGGCTCCACCAGTCCCACCCGGCGAGCCAATCGGCCGCGACCCGCTCCCGTCACGACGATTGCGCCGGCCAACAGTCGCTCGCCGCCATCCAGTCTCACGGACCAGCTCCCGTCTGCCGATTGATCCACGCCCTGAACCCGGCCCGAGACGAATTGGGCCCCATCGAGCCGGGCCGACTCGGCCAGGCGCCCACGCAACGCGCCGCCGTCCACCCAGCCCGCCCGCCTCACGTGAAGACCGGAGTGAACTTGGCGGCCCAGGAATGGGAACACGCTCCGTAGCGAAGCGCCCTCGAGCAAATCGAACCCATCCGGAACACCGCGGACGCCTTTCGGCGGCGACGGCAGGTACCACTCGGTGGTCGCGTGTTCCCGCAGCTGCCCACCGGTTCGGCCGACCAACCGGCCAGCCAGACTCCGAAGGCTCGACAGAGCCGCGGCCCGGCTGGCGACGAACAGGTGACCCCGGCGATTGATCTCGAACGCCTTGCCGGGCTCGGCGTACAGGTGTTCGAGGAGATCGACCCCACGCGCCGCCAGCCTGGCGACGGATTCGTCCGCGCCCGGCCACCAGGCGGCGTAGCGCTCCTCCTCGATCACCACTGAGCCGAGGTCCCGCTCGTCGACCACGATGACCGACGCCCCACGCCGAGCCAGCCCCCACGCCGCGGCCACCCCTTCGAGACCCCCGCCAAGCACGAGCACCGGGCCTGCAAAGGGGATTGGGTTGTTCGGCATTGCTCGGCTGGTCTTTCTGCAGGTGGGATGCAGCGGTAGGACGAAGGCTCGCTTTTCCCTTGCACAGCGCCGCGACCCCACCCTCTCGATATTGGGGCCCGCCGCTGCCATGATTCGGCGCATGAAGACGCGGACCTCGGCCGATCGGCCGGTGATGTGACGACCATTCCCACGCTTTGGCTGATTTTCGGCGTCGTCGTCGCCTTGGTCATGGTGGCAGATCTCGCCTTCGTCGCCCGCCACACGCTGTCCATCAAGGAAGCGGCCCGCTGGAGCGCCGTGGTCGTCATGACGGCACTGCTGTTCGGGCTGGCCGTCCTGTGGCAGGACGGCGCCAAGCCGGCCCTGGAGTACTACGCCGGCTACCTGATCGAATTGACGTTGAGTGTCGACAACCTCTTCGTCTTCCTGATGATCTTCGAATACTTCGCCGTGCCGGCCACCGCCCAGCGGCGGGTCTTGAGCTGGGGCATCTTCGGCGCCATGGTCCTCCGCGGCTTGATGATCGCCGCCGGCGCCGCCGTGATCGGGCGGTTCGAGTGGGTGATCTACCTCCTCGGCCTCCTCCTCCTCTACACCGCCGTCCGGATGTACCGGGATGACGACGTCCGCCTCGAACCGGAACGGAACCCGCTGGTCCGGCTGACCCGGCGACTGGTGCCGATGACCGGTGCATTCGAAGGGGACCGCTTTTTCGTGAAGAGCCGGGCCGGATGGCTCGCCACGCCGCTCTTGCTCGTCGTGGTGATCGTGAACTGGACCGATGTGGTCTTCGCCATCGACAGTGTACCCGCCATCTTCGCCGTCACTCGCGATACCTTCATCGTGTTCAGCTCGAACGTGCTGGCCATCCTCGGTCTCCGCGCCTTGTTCTTCGTACTCGCCGACCTGATGACCCGCTTCGCCTACCTCAAGCCTGGCGTGGCCCTCATTCTGGCGTTCGTCGGATTCAAGATGGTCGCGAGCTACTGGATTCACCTGTCGACCGGGCTCTCCCTCGGGGTGATCTTGGCCGTGCTGGTGATTTCGGTGATCCTGTCGATGGTGAAACTCAAGGCGGCATCCCGCCAAGGCTCCGGACCGGTTTGATGATCGATCCCATCGCATTGACCCGCGACCTGGTCCGGATTCCCTCGCCCACCGGGCACGAAGGCCCCGTCGTCGACTTCATGGCCGCGTTCCTCGACCACCTCGGCTACCGGGTCGCGCGGCTCCCGATCGAACCGGGACGCGACCTGATCTATGCCACCCTGGCGGACCCCGCCGTGGTTTTTTCTACTCACCTCGACGTGGTGCCTCCCGACCTCGCGTTCCGCGAGGACGATGAGTATCTCCACGGCCGAGGCACCTGTGACGCCAAGGGTGTGGCCGCCGCGATGGTGGCTGCGGCCGAGGAACTCCGGGCGGCCGGCGAATCGCGCATCGCGCTGCTGTTCGTGGTGGGCGAAGAAACCGGCGGCGAAGGGGCGATGCAGGCCCACCGACTCGGCCCCAAGGGCCGCTTTCTCATCAATGGCGAGCCGACCGAGAACCGGCTGTCGATAGGCCAGAAGGGCGCGATCACCTTCCGGCTCGCGGCCCTCGGCAAGGCGGCCCACTCAGCCTATCCCGAGGAAGGCCGCTCGGCGATCGAGGCCCTCCTGGGTGCGCTGGAGCGGATCCGGGCGCTTCCCCTGCCGGCTGACCCTTTGCTCGGCGACACCACGCTCAACATCGGACAGATCTCCGGCGGCGTGGCAGCCAATGTGATCCCTCCATCCGCGGAGGCGACCCTGATGTACCGGACCGTGGCCGATACCACGCCACTCGAGGCCGCCGTGCGCGACGCGGCCGGACCCGACGTCTCGGTCACTCGGAAATTCCAGTTCGGGCACGTCCGCAGCCCATCACTGGAAGGCTGGGAGACGACCACCGTCAAATTCGCCTCCGATCTGGCGCACCTCGGCGCCTGGGGCACCGGGTACCAGATCGGTCCGGGCACCATCAAGGTGGCGCACACGGCTGAAGAGCGGATTGCCAAGGCGGATCTGCTGAAGGGTGTCCGAGCGTACGTCCGCCTGGCGAGGCAGCTGCTGGGGTGACCGCCGTGTCGGAACGACAACGGCCCGAGGACCGACGCGTGTCCTTCCATCACAAGTGACCCGGATCACAATCCGCTAAGTCACGCCACCGCATCACGAAGGCCAGGACCAGGGCCGGGTACGACCATTGCGCTGCGTCCTACGGCGCCGGGTCGCGATCCCATCACCGTGGGAGTGCGGCCGCACCAAAGCCGCGGCTCGGTGCCTCGCCCGCCTGTCTGGCGGGCGACCTCCGGATCACCCCTCCTGCCGCCGTGCCTCGACCTCAAAACGGTTGTCGCGGTAGTAGTCGCCGCCCCGCCCCCACGCGGCGAGACTTGCCAGACCATAAGCCAGCGGGAAGAGCGGTCCCCAGCGCTCGAACTGCTCGACGTGGACTCGTTCATGGGCCCGGGTCAGGTCGAGAACCCCCGCGTCTCTCCCGAGGACGACATGACCGATCGTGATGGCCGCGACGCCGCCGGGAGGCAGTCGGCGCAGCACCGACGGCAGAAACCCGCCCTCGAGTTCCAGCACGCGGGCCACCATCCGCGCCCGGCCGCCGGAGAGGCGAACCAGCGGCGTCAGCGCCCCAGCCACCGCCGTCCACGGCGCCGCCCAGACGTAGCGGATCAGGCGGGCGGTCACGCTCGCTCCCACGCCAGCCAGGCCTCGTGCCGGTCCCACACCGTCGGCCAGAGGGACGCGAACGCCGGATCCGACAGCCCGAAATGTTGCGCCAGCGTATCGGTGTACTCGTCGGCGGAGCCGATCACCCGAATCGCGGACTCCCCGCTCCACCGCAGCACCGCGCCCCGCAGCGTGAGATAGCGCCGCCCGACGAGCCGCTGACAGACCGTGGTGCGACGGAACGGCGACTCAGGCGAGGTCTGGAGTGTATGGGACGGCGCCGCGAACCATCCCGGCTCGGCCGGCGTCGGCGCGAAGTCGAATGCGGGCGCTCCGCCGTCCGCCTGGTTCCGGAAGATCCAGCGATCGCCAGCGCGCTCGAGGCCGAATTCGAGCCCCTCCTGTTGAACGGTTCCGGACGCGAGCGGAATGGGTTCGATCAACCCGTCCCCGAACCCGACATCGGCGAGATGCGGACCGTCGAGGGTGACCCTGAGGGCGAGGTGATTGCCGGCGAGTGCAGTGTCGGCAACCTGCCGGCGGACCGTCGCCGCCAGGAGATCGACGGCAAAGCCGGAGGCCCGGAGCGCCCACGCCAGAAGGCTGTTCATCTCATAGCACCAGCCTCCGCGCCGTCCAGCGACCAGCTTGGCGTAGGCGGCCGCCGGATCGATCGGAATCGTCCGGCCAAGGGCGAGGTCGAGATTCTCGTAGGGGATGGCCTCGAGGTGGGCCCGATGCAGCCGCCGGAGCCAGTCGTGGGTGGGCCCGGGCCGGCCCCTCAGGCCAAGTCGGTCGAGATAGCCAGGCAGTTCCATCAGGATTTCGGTGGGCCGATGACCCGGTTCCGACCGGCATTCTTCGCCTCGAACATCCGGGCGTCCGCCCGGCCGATCAACTCCTCGGCGGTCAAGCCGTCTTCCGGCCAGCTCGCCACGCCGGCGCTGACTGTGACCCGGGCCGGCCCCGACGCGCGCGCCACCGGCAGCGGTTCGGTCTCGATGGCTTGACGAATGCCCTCCACCCGCTCGAAGGCCTGCGCTGCCCCCGTCTCCCGGAAGACCGCAATGAACTCTTCCCCACCGTAGCGCGCGACCAGATCGCTCCGGCGGATTGCTCGCTGCAGCGCGCGGGCCACCGCCCGCAGAGCCCGATCTCCCACGGCGTGGCCGTAGGTGTCGTTGAACTGTTTGAAATGGTCGACGTCGATCATCGCCACCGCGAACGGTGTCCGGTAGCGGGAAGCCCGTTCCAGTTCGTTCGCGAAGTAGTCATCGAAGAACCGGCGATTGAAGACACCAGTGAGCGAGTCGGAGGTCGACAGCTCCCGCTGTCTTTGCATCGCCCGGACGATGTAGACGGCAATCGCGGTGGCAAGACTCAGGTTGATCATCCGCGAGATCTGGTCGGACCAGCCGAATTGACCGTAGCGCGTCGTGTCGCCGCTATCCGGACCCAGCGTCGCCGCGACGATCCCGACGATGATGGCATACTGCAGCACGGCCGTCATCCCGGCGAGCAACGCCACGCGACGGTCGTACCGCAGGCAGGTCGCGGCAATCGCGAGGAAGTAGGTGTCGAAAGTGACGAGGCTGTTGACGGATTGAAGCGGGTCGACCCGGAACCCGAAGATCAGGAGCGCGGTACTGATCAGGGTCACGTCGAGGACGCTGGTGGCGAGCGGCAGCCACGCCTGCCGCCGGTCCCGAGCCACGAGCAGGTACACCAGCACCGCAATCCCGACCGCGAACACGGTGACCAGCAGGCCGGTCAGGTGGGTCTCCCGCTCGGCCAGCGGGGCGGTCGCCAGATTGCCCAGCGGAATGAGGAGCAGAATGAGGGTGACCGCGAGCCGAATCCGCGCGATCACCAGTTCGCCAGCCTTGCCGGCGTCGATCAGAAAATCGTCGGGTCGATGCCAGAACGCCCGGAACCGCTGGCCGAACGTTCGGGGCACCGGCACCGGGAAGGTGCCACTCGGCCGTCGGGTCGCCACGAGGCGCCTACATCACCCGGTACTTGGGGCCGCTGCCACCCTCACGCGGAGTCCACCGGGGACCCACCACGTCGGTCGCCTTGCAGTCGACACAGTTCGGCGGATTGACCCGGAGTTCGTCACCGACGCGCTCGTAGACGCCGGCCGGACAGACATGGCTGTAGAAGTCCGCCACCTCGCCGGAGACGTCTTGGCCCACGACCAGGTGCGACGGAATCGTGTCCCGCGTCGCATTCCCCGACTTGAACACCGCATCGACCTTGCTGAAGGTGAGGGTATTGTCCGGCACGAACGGCGGCGCCGGCCGGGTCTCACGCTCCTCGTCGGCGTCGCTCTCGGTGTGGATCTGGCCGCCCGGAAAGGCGCCCCCGGTGACCGTCATGAGCACGCTCTTGATTCCGCCCAGATAGAAGCCCTGCTTGAAGGCCAGCCGCATGTTCCGCCGCTTCTTGAGGTCGGCCACCACATAACTCCCTCGCAGCAGCGCATCATATGCGCCGAGTCTGGTTCCGCTGGTGTCGCCGGCCTTGAGGGCGTCGTAGATCGCCCGGGCGGCGAACATGCCGGACTGGACCGCGTAGTGAATGCCCTTGAGGCTCGCGACCTCGACTGTGCCGAGACAATCGCCCGCCATGATGAGGCCGTCCCCGGAGAACCGGTCAGGCAAGGCATAGAAGCCGCCCTCCGGGATGGTCTTCGCCCCCCACTCCACCATCGAGCCGCCCTCAAGATATTGACGGAACAGCGGATGAAGCTTGGTCCGCTGGAGCAATTCGTGGACGTCGAGCCGGGCATCCTTGGCATCGAGCCCGATCACGATGCCGATCGCCACCTGGCTCGGCCCCATCGGATACATGAAGGTGCCGCCGAAGGCGTCCCTCGGAAGCGGCCACGCCAGCGTGTGAATGATCCGGTCGAGCGGCTTCTTGACGTCCCAGACTTCCTTGACGCCGAGCGCATAGATCTGCGGATTGGGCGAGCCGATCCCGCGCCACTGCCGCCACGCCTGCGAGAGCGGTCCTCGAGTCCCCTCGGTGAGCACCGTGACTTTCGCGGTCAGGTCGGTCGGCTCGGCAAAGCCGTCTCCAGGGTTTCCCTCCCGGTCGAGGCCCGAGGCCGTCGTCCGGACTCCCGTAACCCGGCTCCCCTCCACCAGCAGCGAGTCCACCGGAAACCCGGCGAACAGATTGACGCCGAGTTCCTCGGCCTTGCCCCCCATCCAGCGGACCACCTCGGACAGCGACGCCACGTAGTTCCCGTGGTTCTGCATCGTGGGCGGGGTCGGAATCCGGACCGAGCCACCCTCGGTCATCAGATAGACCGCCTCGCCCGTGACCGCCTGCCGGAACGGGAGATCCGCGAGCGGCACGTCGGGAAACAGTTCGCGAAACGGCCCCGGATTCACCACGGCCCCGGACAGATTGTGTTCGCCCAGGCTGCCGGCCTTCTCGAGCACGCCGATCTGGAGATCGCCTAACGATCCGTCCTGCTTTGCCAGCCGCGCCAGTTCGATCGCCCCCGCCAGGCCGGCCGGACCCGCGCCGACGAACAGAACGTCCATTTCGATCGCCTCGGCGCCGGGCGCCTCGGCCTTGATCAGTCGGTCCATCGGGAGCGACGGCTGGTGCCTGATGGGAAGAATCCGGGACACGGGAGTTCCTTGGTCGAGGGCGGGGCTAGGCCAATTCGAGCGAGATGTCGGCCGCCATGACGCTGTGGGTCAGGGCGCCGACCGAAATGAAGTCCGCGCCGGCCTCGGCGAACGCGCGGGCATTCGCGAGGGTGATCCCTCCCGTCGCCTCGATCGCGATCAGCGGAGAGAGCGCCCGCGCCATCGCTGACCAGGCCGCCACGATCGGCGGGGTTTGATTGTCGATGAGCAGGCGGTCGGCGCCAGCCCGGGCCGCTTCGATCACCTGACCTTCCGTCTCCACCTCCACCTGGCAGGCCACCGCGCCGCGGGCCCGCGCCGCGTTCAGCGCCTCCGCCAGGCTGCGGCCTTCACGGGCCAGGGCCCGCCAATGATTGTCCTTGACCATCACCGTATGGGCGAGGTCGAGGCGATGGATCACGCCCCCGCCTGCCACCACGGCGGCAACGTCCAGAAACCGGAGACCAGGCGCGGTTTTTCTGGTGTGAAGAACCTGGCAGCGAGTCCCTTCGAGCGCCCGGACGTATTGGCGTGTCGCCGTGGCGATTCCGCAGGCCCGTTGCAGAATGTTGAGGACCGGTCGCTCGGCCCGGAGGATCGTGGCCAGATCGCCCCGGATCCGGCCCAGGTCGCCGGGCTGGACGGCATCGCCTTCGCGAACGGCCCAGATGACGGTGCAGCCGGCCGCCCGGGCCGTGGTCTCGGCGTACACAAGCCCGGACACCACGCAGGGTGTCCGGGCCTCGATGGTCGCCTCACCATTGACCGGCTGGCGGACCGACACCGCGGTGGTGAGGTCGACGAATCCGTCCTCAGCCAGGGCATTCGCCGCTACTCGGGTAGCATCGATCGACAAGTCGGGAAGATTCTCCGGCATCGGAACGCTCCTGGTTACTCGGCCTTGAGCTTCCTGACCTCGTCCGTGAGCCTCGGCACAATTTCAAACAGATCGCCGACGATGCCGTAATCGGCCACCTTGAAGATCGGGGCGTCCTTGTCCTTGTTGATGGCGACGATGACCTTGGACGTCCGCATCCCGGCGAGGTGCTGGATCGCACCGGAGATCCCGACCGCCACGTAGAGCGAGGGCGCCACCGTCTTGCCGGTCTGACCAACCTGGGCCCCGTGTTCCCGCCATCCGGCATCCACCACCGCGCGGCTCGCGCCAACCGCGGCGTTGCCGAACGCGGCGGCCAATGCCTCGAGCAGCGCGAAGTTGCCTGGATCCTTGAGCCCGCGCCCTCCGGAAACGACGACCGTTGCTTCCGTCACGTCGAGCGCGGCCTTCTCGGGCGCCTTCACTTCCCTGACGGTCACCCGCTGGGTGAACGCCGGGACCGCCACGATCTCGGCCGCGCCCGCCTTGCCGGCCTGAATCGGCGCGAAAGTATTGGGCCGGATCGACAGGATCGCCACCGGGCCGCCTAACGTCGCCTTCTGGAGCGCCTTGCCGGCGTACACCGGCCGGGTGACGACAACCTTGCCGCCCTCGACCCCGACGGCCGTCACATCCGTCGCGCAGGCCTGGCCGAGCCGCGCCGCCACGCGCGGACTCAAGTCGCGCCCCGCAGCGCTGGCCGCGAACACGATCGCCCCATAGTTCGAACCGATCGAGGCGATCGTCGCCGCATAGCCGTCGGGATTGTAGAGATCGAAGCCGGCATGGGTCGCCGTGAGGACCCGGTCGGCGCCGGCCGGACCGAGGGCCAGAACGCCGTCCACCGCTCCACCACCGAGCACCACGGCGTCGACGGTGGCGCCCAGCTGATCGGCAAGGGCCCGGGCCGCCGCCACCACCTCGAACGAAACCTTCCTGAGCGCTCCCTGGCGCTGCTCCGTCACCGCGAGAATGGCCGTCATGGTCAGATCACCTTCGCTTCGTTGCGGAGCAGCTGCACCAGCGCCGGGACCGCATCCGGTCCCTCGCCGACGATCTTGCCGGCCTGACGCTCGGGCGGCAACGCCAGCGCCGTCACCGTCACGCCACCGGGGCCCAGCGTAACGGGCTTGAGTTCGAGGGGCTTCTTCTTCGCGGCCATGATGCCCTTGAGGGAGGGCAGGCGCGGGGTGTTGATCCCCTTGTCGGCCGTGATCACCACGGGCAGCTGGCAGGTCACCACCTCGACCCCGCCCTCGACCTCGCGCTCTGCCGTCACGGCGCTGCCGTCGATGGTGAGCGCGGAAACCGCCGAGATGCAGGGCAGTTCAAGGAGCTCCGCGACCATGATGCCGACCTGATGGTTGTAGTCGTCCACCGCCATCTTGCCGAAGAGCACGAGATCAAATCCGCCGGTCCCGATTTCGGTGGCGAGGGCCTTGGCCACTTCGAAGCCGTCCGGCGAGCCCGGTGACTGGAGCAGCACGCCGCGGTCGATCCCCATCGCCAGCGCGGTCCGCATCGTCTCCTGCGCCACGTCCGCCCCCAGCGAGTAGACCACGGTCTCGCCGGCCCCGGCCTTCTCCTTGAAGGCGATGGCCGCCTCGATCGCATATTCGTCATACGGGTTGGGCACGAATTTGACCCCGGTCTCGTCGATGGACTTTCCGTCGCCGGCCACGACGATCTTGGTCGTGGTGTCGGGAACCCGTTTCAAGCACACGGCAATCTTCAAGTGATCTCTCCTGTCAATGTCCCTAGTACGCCGCCAACCCCGTGATCTCCTGCCCGAGAATCAGCGAATGCATGTCGTGGGTGCCCTCATAGGTGTAGACCGACTCGAGGTTCGCCATGTGCCGCATCGAGTGGTATTCGGCGAGGATCCCGTTGGCGCCGAGGAGTCGACGCGCCTCCCGGGCACATTCGCAGGCCATGTTGACGTTGTTCCGTTTGGCCATCGACACCTGCTGCGGAGTCATCGTCCCGGCTTCCTTCATGCGGCCAAGCTGCAGCGAGAGGAGCTGCGCCTTGGTGATTTCGGTAAGCATGTCCGCCAGGCGAACCTGCTGGATCTGCGTCCCGCCGATCGGCTTGCCGAACATCACCCGGTTCTTCGAATACCGGGCCGCCTCGTCATAACAGGCCATCGCCGCCCCGATCGCGCCCCACGAAATCCCGTAGCGGGCCTGGGTCAGACAGGACAGCGGGCTCTTGATGCCGCCCGACTTGGGCAGGATCGCGTCCTTCGGCAGATGCACGTCTTCAAGGTGAAGCTCGGCGGTGTCGGAGGCCCGCAGGGAGAGCTTGCCCTTCTGGTCCTTGCCGGTGAAGCCCTTGGCATCGGTGGGCACCACGAACCCACGAATCGACTTGGCGTCATTGACGTCGCCGGTCTTGGCCCACACCACCGCCATCGTCGCCTGTGACCCATTGGTGATCCACATCTTGGTACCGTTCAGCACCCAACCGTCGCCGGTTTCCCGTGCCGTGGTGATCATCCCGCTGGGATTGGAACCGAAGTCCGGCTCGGTGAGCCCGAAGCAGCCAATGTCCTCGCCACGGGCGAGCCGCGGCAGCCACTTCTTCTTCTGTTCCTCGGAACCGAAGGCGTAGATGGGATACATGACCAACGCACCCTGGACCGAAGCAAAGGAACGGATGCCGCTGTCGCCCCGCTCCAGTTCCTGCATGATCAAACCATACGCCACGTTGCCAAGACCGGCGCAGCCGTACTCCTCCGGGAGATTGGCACCGAGAACACCCAGCTCGGCCAGGCCCGGGATCAGCTGTTTCGGGAACCGGCCCTCGACGTAACACTGGCCGATGACCGGCATCAGGTTGTCATCAACCCAACTCCGGACCGTGTCCCGAATGGCCCGCTCTTCTTCGGTCAGCAAGCTGTCGATCTGATAGAAATCAACCCCGGCGAACCGGGAGGGGACCGATCCCGAACCCATAAGGCAACCCCTTGAAAAAGCAGCAGTTATGAGTTGGCCAAGATAGCCCGACTTGGAGGGATTTGGTAGATGGCCGAGCGAACCGGGGTCGGCCGACGGCTGGCCGGAACGCCGGGGGAAGCCTCTATTGCTGTAGAGACAATATTATGATATGATTTCTGCAGAGATACCATGACCAGCCCTCGAATGGCCCCCGCGCCCGGCGCCGCCCCCACCGTCTCCAAGGCCGTCATCCGAGCCGCGGCCATCCTGGGCCTGACCCAATCGGCCTTAGCGGAGATCCTCGGAACCTCCAAGGCCACCGCCTCCCGCCTGGTCGGCGGGACCTATCAACTCGAGCCCGCTCGGCGGAAGGAATGGGAGCTGGCCCTCCTGTTCGTGCGGATGTTCCGTTCGCTGGACGCCGTGGCGGGCCACGGTGAAACCGCCCGTACCTGGCTTCGCGGGCCGAATCTCGCCCTCGGGGGCCCGCCGATCGATGCCATCGTCACCGCCGAGGGTCTGGTCCGGGTGGTTCAGTACCTCGACGCCGTCCGCGGCCGGATCTGATCCCTGGAACCGCTCGCCAGCGGCCGCATCGCACTGGCCCTGTGGCGTGCGGTCGAGGCCCAGCACGTGGTGTCCACCATGCTCCTGGTCGACAGCACCGACGAGCAACGGGTGCTGGAAGAGCTGTTGGATCTGACCAAGCCGCCGCTCCCTGAATCGACAGCGGGACTTCACTACCTGCTATTCACGCCGTTCCGCTACCCACCCACCGGCCAGGGCTCGCGCTTCCGGCGACCCAACGATCCCGGCGTCTTCTACGGAGCCGACGCCCCCAGGACGGCATGCGCCGAGCTGGGCTACTGGCGCTGGCGGTTCCTGGTTGACAGTCCGGATCTCGAGTCCCTCGACCCCGCGCCGCAGACTGTATTCCAAGTCGGTGCCGGCGGCCCAACGGTCGATCTGAGAGAGCCGCCATTCGCCCGCCAGCGGCGGCGCTGGACCGACCCGGTCGACTATGCGGCCTGCCAGCGGCTCGCGTCGGGAGCCCGGGAGCAGGGGATCCAAATCATCCGGTATGAATCGGTTCGGGATCCGGAACACGGCGCCGCCGCAGCGGTACTCACCGCAGCCGTCTTCCGGTCCAGGGTCCCCAGAGTGGAAGAGACCTGGTACCTCGCCGTCCGCCGTGACCGGGTCAGGTGGTCGCGGAGTCCGGGGGTCGGGTTCGAGTTCAGCTACCCAAGCTGACCGTGGGGATCACCCGAGTCGGACCACCGCTCGGGGGTCGATCCCCACGGCCTTCGCCTTCCGCCGGAACAATGGCCCGTGATCGACCGCCAATCCGGTCTCGTCCTGCCACTGATGGACCATTTCATGGAGGAGCGTCTCGGCGACCGACCCCCAGCCGTGCCGCTTGAGGTGACGGCGGCTGATTGCAATCGCCGGACCGCCGCTGGACCGCGGCTCGTAGTGTCCGAGCTTGCGCTTCATCCGGCCGGACAGCTCCAGCGCCACCGGCGTCAGCCGGCCGTCGAACCATCGGGCGTTGAGTTCATGGTGCAGCGCTCGAAGCTGGAGCAGCTTCGTGTCGTCACCAGCCACCGGCGGTTCCGGCCGTTTGCGGCGAGGGGGCGGCTGATTGCCGTGAACAGAGAAGGTGAGAAACACGCGGGCGAGGTCGAGCCTCGCGGCCCGGCGAAGGCCCGGTCGAGCCCACGCGACGATGGCGCGGATGATGTCGTCAGGGGCCTGGGCGTAGCCTTCGTGGACCCGCAACGCCCCGCACCCGTCGAACGACAGCATCACTCGGCGGTTCCGGTGCAGGACGAGGGTGAGCGCGGGGGGCAGGCCCGCCGCCCGAAGGCGGCCGGGCAGATCGGCGGGACGCTCGAGATCGAGCGCCAGCTGGGTCATCGGGATCGGCGGGGAAACCGGGCCGGATCACCGGCAGTGAAATCACCCCGTGCCCGGTCCCAGATGACGTGACGAATCCGGATCTCGGCCCGATCGGCCTCGATCAGATTGAAGGCCGAGGGCCGGTGCCCCCGGGTCCGGCTGGTATGGGTGCCGGCCGTCGCGACCACCACGTCGCCTAACGTTCCGACCGCCTCCTCATGATCGTGGCCGCAGAGGATCAGATCCGCCCCCGACTCGGCCAACCGCGCTGCCGCCGTCGCCGCGCGGGCCAGACCCATCCGGCGGGAAATCCGGCCTCGAAGCACGTTGTGATGGAGCACGATCACCCGAAGATCCTCAGCCGGCGGGGCGCTCAGACGAGCCCGACAGCGTTCGACCTCGGCCACAGGCAGGTGCCCCTTGACCGCGGTGTCCCGCCAGAATTTCCAGGTCATCGATCCCCAAACCACACCATGGCTGCTCAAGGCCGACGTGATCCGCACGCCCGGCAGCGAGGTGGTGGGCGACAGGTCCGATCCGAAGTACCGGCGATACTTGGTGTATTTCCGCTGGCCGCCGAGCCGATCGAACGGCGCGGCCCACCACTGGACATCATGGTTGCCCGGAACGACATGTACCGGCGCCGTCCGCTCGAGGGTTCGGACCAGGGCCAGGGCCCGCTGGAGTTCGCCGTGGCGGGCCCGCTGCGTGAGATCGCCGGAAATCACCACGGCCGTGGGCCGAAGGGTCGGGATCAGCGCCTCAAGGGCGGCGATCTGGGCCAGATCGACGTCCCGCCCGAAGTGAAGGTCCGAAAGGTGAACGAGCGTCGTCACCCTACCACACGACGCGAACGCGATAGGTGAGCGTCGTCCGTCCTCCCGCAGGCACCCGGACCCGGAAGCGAGTCAGTGTGCTGGACACTTTCTCGGCGGGAAGGGAGCTCTGGACGACAGCCCATTCGCCGGCCCGCTGTTCCAGGACCTCCACCGAAACGTCCGTGTCCTTGGCGTTGTCCAGCGTGACACGGTAATTGGCCGTCGCCACGGTCCGTGGCGCCTCCCGATGGGTCTCGTAGTCGGTCTGGATCCGCTTGGCAGTGATGTCGAAGGCGGTTCCGGCGTCGAGGCGAAGATCCTGCCCCGGGGCGGTGTGGTCGAGCGACGATTCGCCCACCAGTTGCGGGCGACCGGCCTGGTCGCGCTCATAAATCCTGGCCACGCCTGCCGGGACCGCCACGTCACCGAACCCGGTCTTGAGGGCGCGCTTGATGATGTAGGTCACGCCAACGGGATCGGTCTGCTCATCTCCCTGCTGCCCCAAACCCCCGTACCAGGGCAGCTGGCCCCTCACGGTGAAGATGCGCTCGTAGGGCGCGGCGGCCGGCTCGAACAGCATGGCCGATGTCTCCACGCCGGGCACCAGCGCATAGCGACCTGCGAGGGTGTACAGGTGAACCTCGCCGATCGACTGCTGGCCGGCCGCCTCCATGGCCATCGGCGCGGCGGCCCGTACAGCCATGTCCTTCATCATGATGCCGGGCCGGGACGCGACACCGACATTGCCGGCCAGCAACTGGACCTCGGCCGAGTCGGCCCGGATGGTTCCGGCGGCGATGGTGGCCAGGCCGCTGACCCGCGTCGTGCCGCGGCCCAGGACGACCGCATAGGTCGCACCCCATGAGGCGCCTGAGGAGAAGAAGCCCAGCCCCAGTGCCGCGCGAGCTTTGTCGGCCCGCACCGCCACGGCGAGGGATGCCTGGGCCGGAACCATGTCGGCCGGGAAGAGCGGTGTCCCCGGGCGTTCGAACGTGACCCGCCCGTCCACCAGCCGATACCGCTCGGGATCGACACCCAGCACCGTGGCAATCAGGGATTCGCGCACCCCGCCGGCGCCCCGGGTTTCGAACGTGAGCTCGCGCCCAACCGCGCGGCGGAGAGCCGTGCCGAAATCCACAGCGGGGTCGTAACGGGAGCCGGTGATCACCGTCCCGGAATCGAGCGCGAAGAGCGAGCCTGGGTCGAGCGGCCCCAGCGCCAACTGGTGGACCGAGCCACCAGCCGGCACCGCGACCGCGATCACCCGGCGCTGCAGGACCCGGCCGTCGTTGTAGATGGTGAGACTGGTCTGCGCGGCAAGCGACGCCAGTGGAGCCAGCGTCAGCGCGAGTACAAACCGGCGGACTGCTTTCATCGGACCTCCTTGGGGAGATACTCCTGAACCAGGCGGGAGACGGTCCGACGTACGATGATATACACCAGGACGACCGACACCGCGCCGAAGATCCGTTGCGGCAGCGCCGGCGGCGTTCGCCAGATCAGCCAGGCGCCGAGGGCCAGCCCCGCCCCGATGGCGTAGCGCTGGGCGGTCCGGTCGGCCTTGCGGCGCCGGTCTTCCCGGCAGATCGCGCAGAAGTCCCCCCAGGCGAGTCCGGCTTCACGCCGGTCGCACTGGACGCACGGAACTTCCTCAGGCGCGAGACCGAGCGGCGACCTGATCCCCGAATTGTTGTGTCGAAGCATGGCCGCCCAGATCGTTGGTGCGGATTCCATCGGTGATGATCGTATCGAACAAGGCTTGCCGGAGCCGGCCGGCGGCATCGATTTCGCCCAGGTGGTCGAGCATCATGGCCCCGGCGAGCATCTGGGCCGCCGGATTCGCGATGCCCTTCCCCGCGATGTCGGGGGCGCTGCCGTGGACCGCCTCGAAGATCGAGGCCGTGGTACCGATGTTGGCACCTGGCGCCAGACCCAGACCGCCCACCAGGCCCGAAATCTCGTCGCTCAGAATGTCGCCGAACAGATTGGTCGTGACGATGACGTCGAACTGCTCCGGGCGCAGTACGATCTGCATGGCACAGTTGTCGACGATCATCTCGTTCGATTCGACCCGGCCCTTGTATTCCTCCGCCACCACCCGGCCAACTTCGAGGAACAGGCCGCTCACCATCTTGAGGATGTTGGCCTTGTGGACGATGGTGACCTTCTTCCGCCCCCGGCGCAGCGCATATTCGAAGGCGTAGCGGAGAATCCGGTCGCATCCTTGACGGGTCGTCACCCCGGTGCTCACGCCCGCAGCGCGGGGATCGTCCGCCAGCGCGATCCAGTGTTCAAGGCCGGTGTAGAAGCCCTCGAGGTTCTCGCGGACCAGCACGATATCGATCTTGTCGTAGCGTCCCGGAATGATCGTCTTGGCCGGACGGAGATTGGCGAACAGCTCGAACTCCCGCCGAAGGGCCACGTTGACCGACCGGAACCCGGAGCCGACCGGCGTCGTCAGCGGTCCCTTGAGGGCGATCCGGCGTTTCCGGATGCTGTCGAGCGTCTCGTCGGGGATCGGGGTTCCCTTCGCCTGCACCGCCGCCATCCCGCCCAGCTGTCGATCCCAGGAGAACCGAACACCGGTGGCCTCCAGGGCCTTCACGGTGGCGGCAGTGATTTCAGGCCCGATCCCGTCTCCAGGGATCAGGGTCACTTCATACGTCATGGCTGGGTTCCTTCGACGGGAAACACCGTCGCCACCGCCTTGCCTAACACTTGCTCGGGCGTACCCTCGCGCCCCTTGGCCACCGATCGCCAGACGACCCGGCCGCTCCGGACGTCGGCCAGCAGGATGGCCATGTCCGCCGCGAGGGCGCCGGTGCTGTCGGTGGAGAAGACCAGGGAGGCCGGGATGAGGGCGAACCGCCAGCCACCGGCCACGGCCAGCAGGCGCCGCAGGTTGGACCGAAGCGGATCGGGCACAGTCGTCAGCCCCCAGCTCCGCATGATCGACTGGCCCATCTGATCGGGATCGGCCAGGAGGCCGGCGCCCCGCCGGGCGATCCGCCGGAGCTCCTGGGGCGGAATCCATTTGGCCTCCGGAGCCCGGTTCGTGGCGCCGTCGACCAGGATCGAATCCGACCATCGGAGGAGGGCTGCCCGATCCAGCTTGAACGTCCCGGCCGGGACCGAGGGCTCGATGACGACCATGCTGAATGGCACGATCGCCACACCTTGCCCGGCGACGGCGGCGGTCACCAGGGGCTGCGTCACCGGCTTCTTCTGAGCCAGGAGCGGGTGTGGTCCGGCCACCGCAAGGGCGCCGATGGCGGCCGCGAACACGTTGGAACGAATGGACATAACGACTCCGAAGTTAGTGAGACCGGCCCCAAAAGACGATCCTGCGCGCCGGAGCGCGCACACCGACCGTCAGGGAGTTGTTCAGCGAGTTTCGAGCGAGAGTCCGCCGTCGACCGCAATCACCTGGCCGGTGACGTGGCGGGCCTCATCAGAACAGAGGAAGGACACGACGTGGGCGATGTCCTCGGGCTCAGCCAGACGGCCGAGCACGGTGCTCGATCGGGCCCGGTGGATGACCTCGGGGGGAAGCGATTGAAGCCGTTCGGTCCGGACGAATCCGGGGGCCACGGCGTTGACGTTGACGTTGCTGGGGCCAAGCTCCACGGCCGCCGCGCGAGTCAGCCCTTCAAGACCGGCTTTGCTTGCGGCATAGCTGGTCACGCCGAACCCGGGACGGGTCGACTGGTGGGAACTGATGTTGACGACCTTGCCGAACCGCTGCGCCCGGAAGATCGGCGCCACCGTGGCGAGGCAATTGTTGGCCCCGATCAGATTGGTTGCAATGACGTCGTTCCAGTCGTGCTCGGTAAGTCGCCAGAGCGCGCCGTCCGCGGCAATGCCCGCGTTGTTGATGAGGAAATGGACGGTACCGAACCGCTGCTTGGCCTGAGCGACAAATGCGGCGACCTGGGTTCGGTCGCGCACGTCGCAGGCGTCGGCAAAGACCTTGACGCCCATGGCCGCGAGCGTCGTTTCCGTGAGCAGAGCCATCTCCCGGACGTCGCGGCCTGGCATGTTCCAGAAGCAGAAGGCGACGTTGCAGCCCAACCGGCCGAATTCGAGCGCCATCGCCCGGCCCAAGCCGGTGGCGCCGCCGGTCACCATCACGGTTTTCCCGGGGAAGCCAGGCCGCACGACCCCCTCGGGTTGCGCCTCCGGCAGCAGCACCGACTTCCCGCGGGACGCTGCCTGCCAACTCCTCGATTCACCGGCGGGAGGAAACGGCATATCTGGCGCGAAGGTACCGGCCCATCCGGGCGACCGCAAGTTGTTGTGTCATACAGCAGTTCCGGCCGGCGTCCGACGCGCCGTGACGAGCCAGAGGACGGACACCGCGACGCAGGCCAGCGCCGCCACGATCAGACAGGTCGACCCGCCGCGGGCCTGATAGAGCCACCCGTACCCCAGGCCGGCAACCAGCGCCCCGATCCCGGCCCACGATTGATAGGTGCCAAACGCTCGGCCCCGCTTGGCGCCGGCGACCCGGGCCACCGCGGCTCGTTCGGCCGGCTCGACGATGCCCCCTGCCAACCCGTGCATCATGAACACCGCAATCGCGACACCCGGAGACAGCGGCCGGCCCAGCGCCAGCACTGAGGCCGCGTAGGCCAGCGACCCGAGCGCCAGCGCCGGCACCGAGCCAAGACGGTCCACCACCAGGCCGGACGGGTACGACGCCGCACTCTTGACGATGTGAAGAAGGGCCCAGACCAGCGGCACGGCGACGATGCCGAGCTTCTGATCCTGGAGTCGCAGCAGCAGGAGCGTTTCCGGCAGCCGAATCGCCGCCAGCAGGGCAAGCCAGGCCAGGGGCCGGGACGGAACGGCCGACTGGTCGCCTGGGGTGGTCGGCTCGATGTCGGCATCGTCATAACCGCGCGCCATCCAGATGACGGCCGCCAGCACCGCCAGCGCCGCGAGGCCCGGAACGATGCTCAAGGCCAGGACCCGGCGGACCTGGAGTCCGCGCCGGAGCAGTTCGAAGGCGGCGAGCGAGCCCAGCACCGCCCCCAGATGATCCGCCGTCCGGTGGAGTCCAAAAGCCCGGCCGTGCATCGGCGCCGGCGTGATGTCCGCGATCAGGGCATCCCGGGCCGGCGACCGGATTCCCTTGCCGACCCGATCCAGCACCCTGACCGCCACGACCTGCCACGCCGCGGTCGCCACCGCCATGACCGGCCGGA
>JANXXJ010000187.1 GCA_025350665.1 Gemmatimonadota bacterium
CCGCGATGTCACCGACCCCGAAACGGGCCTCTCCGCCTGGAAGCGCGCCCAGCTCGCGACGATCAGCACGTCGAGCGGGAGGGCCCGCGCCGAGGCGCGGAACCGCGAGGACCTCCGGATCGGCGCGCTCGGGAGCGGCTCCGACTTCACCCCGTTCCTCCAGCACGCCGGTATCGCCTCGCTCAATGTCGGCTTCGGCGGCGAGGGCGGCGACGGGATCTACCACTCGATCTACGACGACTTCGAACACTTCAGCCGGTTCGGAGACACCAGCTATGTCTACGGCCGGGCTCTCGCCCAGGCCGTCGGCACGGCCGTGATGCGTTTCGCCGGTGCGTCGACCATTCCGCTCCAGTTCACCGGCATGGCCGACACCTACGCGGGGTACGTCACGGAGGTGAAGGAACTGCTGTCAGGCCGCCGGGACGAGGCGACCGAGACCAACAAGAGGCTCGACGAAGGCGTCTTCAGCGCCATCAACGATCCGCGCGAGCCGCGCACCCCGCCGGCCCGGGCCGACGTGGCGCCATACCTCAACTTCGCACCCCTCGACAACGCGGTCTCCGCGCTGCGCCAGGCCGCGGAGAAGTACGACGCCGCCTTCGCCAAGGCCGGCCACGAGGCGCCCCGGGCGGACCTGAACAGCCTGCTCCGCCAGGTGGAGCAGGCGCTTACCAGCACGGACGGCCTGCCGCGCCGGCCATGGTACCGCCACCTCATCTACGCCCCAGGCTTCTACACCGGCTATGGGGTGAAGACGATGCCCGGCGTCCGGGAGGCGATCGAGAAGGGCTACTGGCCCGAAGCCGAGCGGGAAATCAGCCGGATTGCGGAACGCCTGGCCGCGACGACGAAATTGATCGACCAGGCCCGCGAGAAACTGACCTGACCCGGGACGGCGGGAGGACGGAGGATCGTCCTCCCGCCGCCTAACCGTGCCGACCCGCGAGACCGGCCAGGCGGCCGGTCGCCCAGGCCCAGGCGAAGTTGTAACCGCCGATCGGGCCGAAAGCATCGAGTACTTCCCCGGCGAAATAGAGTCCAGGCGCCCGCCGGCTCTCCAGCGTGAGGGGCTCTACCTCCCCCAACCCGATCCCGCCACCGGTCACTTCGGCTTTCTTGTACCCCTCATCACCGGTCCACGGGAGCGGATAGGCCGTCATCCCGTCGACCAGCGTCCTCCGCTCCGCCCGGGTGAGTTGCGACAGGGTCCGATCGGCCGGGATTCCGAATTCAGACAGCAGTCGCTCCGCCAGTCGGTTGGGCAACTCGTGGCGGAGCACGGTGGCCACCGCCCGGCGCGACTGCGCCCTGAGCCGAGCCTCCCAGGCGGGCGCGTCGTCCGGACCCCACTGGACCAGCACCGTGCCATGACCGCCCGCCATCCGCGACCGCACCGCGATGTGGGACACATCGAGCACCGAAGGCCCACTGTATCCCTGATGGGTGAAGAGAAACCCGCCGGAAGAACGCACCGTCTCTTCCTGCCATTCGCCCCTGATGCCAACGGACAACGACACCCCCCGAAGCTCCGCATGCACGGCCGGCGCCGCGGTCAGCGGCGTGAGCGCCGGATAGGGCGGGACGATCGCATGACCCAGGCGCGCCGCGATCGAGAGACCAGTGCCGTCGCTCCCGGTTTGTGGAATGCTCAACCCACCGGTGGTCACCACGACCCGGGCTGCCGGGAGCGGCTCCAGGCCGGCAGACAGCACCCGCCACCCGGCGCCGGCAACCTCGACGCCAGTCACCGTCACACCGAATCGAAATTCCACTCCGGCCCGGCGTCCCTCCGCGATCAGCCCGTCACGAACATCTCGGGCCCGATTCGAGACCGGGAAGAGTTTCCCGGTCTCCGGCTCGAGCGCGAGCGGAAGGTGAAGCTCAGCCTCGAAGAAGCGCCGCTGAGCCTCGATCGGCCAGGACAGGAGGAACCGGCCCATGGTATGGCGGGACGAATCGGTGACGAACCGGCGAGGGTCGATCGTGGAGGGGAGGACGTTGCAGCGACCGCCGCCGCTGATCAGGATCTTCCGGCCGCCGTCCGCGGTCCGCTCGAGGAGCACCACCCGGTCGCCGGCCCGGGCAGCGTGAATCGCCGCCATCAGGCCGGCCGCGCCGGCCCCCAAGACGACGACGGTCACGGCCTAACGAAGGATCTCGGTGAACACCCGGCCGAACCGGTCGGTGTACTCGACCCGGACCTCGGCCGTTCGCGAAGCCGGAGCGTAGAAGAGGTGGCCGGTGGCCACCGGGTCGACCCATGGCCGCTTGGCCGGTAGCGCCGGACCGGCCTGCCGGGCTACGGCCAGCGGGTCCTGACCCACCCGCCGCGCCATCGCGCCGCGCCGCGCTCCATCCTCGTACCAGACCACGCTCGCCCCGGGCTCGAAGGCCCATACGTTGGCCAGGATCTCATCCGGCGCCTTGGGATCCGCCCCATGGCGATAGAGTCGCATCTGGTGGGTTTCTTCCCGCCCGGTGGACTGATAGCGCCAGCGGATCGAGTCGCCGGCGGCTTCGTAGACACCGAAACCGTTCGGCGTCCCGTCGTAGCAGATGTCACTGGTCCACCACGCGCCGCAGACCGCCCCCAGGTTCCGCTCCCATACCCCGCCGGCTGAGGAGAAGTCACTCTCGTGGAGGTGACCCGTCAGGATCGTCGTACGGTACGGCGCCAGCAAATGGTAGAGGGCCTCGCGATTGGTCACGTAGTTGGCCACCGGGGCCGTGACACCCGACCGCTCGGCCAGGTTGCTCATCAGCGGGATGTGGCAGAACACCACCACCGACCGTCCCTTTTCTACCAGGGTGAGGTCCGCCGCGAGCCAGCCGAGTTGATCGTCGTCGACGTAGCCGATGTACCCGCCGCCATAGTAAAGCACGTCGTCGAGCACCACGTAGTGAATCCGGCCCCGGTTGAACGAGTAGTACCGAGGCCCGAACCGGCCTTCGAACGTCCGGGTCGACGCGGCGTCACTGGTCCCGGTCAGGTCGAGGTCATGGTTACCAACCACCTGAACGAACGGGATCCCGATCTCGCGGACCGCCCGTTCATAGTCGTCGTACATGGCAAGGTGGTCCCACATGATGTCGCCATCACCCACGGCAAAGGCCGGTGCGCCGCCCAGTCCCGCCAGGGTGGCCTTGAGGGCCGGGACCGTCTCGGCCTGGAACCGGGCCATGTCCTCGGCGTCCTGGGTCTGGATGTCGGCCAAGGCCAGGAACGCATGCCGATCCCCGCCGTCCGGAAGCGGAACCAGATCGAAAGCCATGGCGGCCTCGCCGCGTGGCCCCGCCACGATCCGCTGGAAACACCGGGCGGTTCCGGACGGATGGGTCGGCAAGGCATAGCCGGCCGGGATGCTCACCGTGACATAGCCCCGGGTCCGGTCGGTCAGGAGGTCGAACCGCCCGTCGGCATCGGTGGCAACCACCGACCGGCCGTCGCTCACGGCCACGGCGGCCAGACCGCGCCGGCCGGCCGCCACCCGGCCTCGAACCCGCACCGCGTCGAGCGGCGAGGGCGGACCCAGGATGACCGGTCGATACGGATCGCCACGGAACAGGGCCGGCAGCGTGGTCAACGCGGCGGCGGCCCCGACAAACTGACGGCGGGAATAGTGCTGGGTCATGGCTCCGCCCTCGGTGGTCGGGATTGAAAGCAACCGGGGGGCGCCTGGTGGGCGCCCCCCGGGTCTGGTTCCAGAAACGCCTAGCGCCGACCGCGATCCTTGTCGCCTTTCGGCCGGGTCTTTTCCCGCTGGATCGCTTCGGCCTGGGCCTTCCGGATCATCTGCTCGGGACTGACCGGATTGGCGCCCGGACGCGGCGCTCCCATCTTGAGGACCACCTGATTGGCCTCATCGGTGGCGATGGTGACCGGACGGCCCCCTCGCACTTCGTAGGCGCCAAGCACTTCCTCACCCACCGTGGCCCCGGGCTTGACCCGATCGAGCAGGCTCTCGCGAGTCGCGAAGCCTTCCAGCGAGAGGAACTGCACCCCGCTCGCACCCTGGATTCGGAGCAAAGCCGCAAACCGCGCCCCGGTCAGGTTGCGGACCGATCGGAGTTCGGTACCCTTGGCCAGCTCCCGCGCCCACCGGACCGCTTCCTTCTCCTGAGGCGTCTGGGCCGGGCTGGCGGCCGCCGGGGCCGAGACAGTCCGGCTGTGGAGAGCCTCTTGGCTCTTTCTAAGTCGTTGCAGATATTCAGGTTCGTTCGACACAGCGCCCTCGATGACAGTGAATCAGGTCCGTAGAATAAGGTGGACCGATGGACCGGGGAAGAGGGCGGGTTATTCGGGGTTGTCTTCGCGGTCCTGGGAGAGGCGGAGCCCAGCCGCAAAAGACCGCTGGGCCTGGAGGATGGTGGACTGCCGGTTGATCTCCCGTTCCTCGACATCCACGGTGGACTGTCCCGGAAACAGGCTCGCGAACCGTCCGGTGTGGTCGGCTGCCGTATCATCGGTGATGTCGGCGAGGATTTCCGCCGCACGACGGATCTGATCCGAGCTGGCTCGGAGCAGGTCAACAGGGCGGGTAGAGGAAACGGGTCTCAGCATAGTCTCGTCTCAATGGGCCTGACTGAGGCCTCTCAGATCCAGGTTATCGGCACAACCCTCTCCTGACTTAAATTGTTCAGAGTTCTCACTCCCTCCCTCCGTCCCCTGGAGCCGCCGTGCAGCTCGAGATCAAAGACCTCTCCAAGACCTATCCCAACGGTGTCCGCGCCCTGAACGGCGTGAGCCTCACGATCGGCACCGGCATGTTTGGGCTGCTCGGCCCGAACGGCGCCGGCAAATCGTCGCTGATGCGGACGATCGCGACGCTGCAACTGCCCGACAGCGGCACGATCCGGTTCGGGGAGATCGACGTGCAGACTCAGCCGGACGACCTTCGCCGGGTCCTGGGTTATCTGCCCCAGGAATTCGGGTTCTACCCGAACCTTTCGGCCGAAGTGACCCTGGACCATTTCGCCACAATGAAGGGGGTCGTCGACAGCGGGCAACGGAAGGCACTGGTGGCGAGCCTGCTCAACCAGACCAACCTCCACCAGGCGCGGAAGAAGCACGTCGGCACCTTCTCCGGCGGCATGAAGCAGCGGCTCGGCATCGCGGTGGCGCTGGCGGGGAGCCCGAAGCTTTTGATCGTGGATGAACCGACGGCAGGTCTCGATCCGACCGAGCGTCACCGGTTCCTGAACCTGCTGGCCGAGATCGGCCAGGACATCGTCGTCATCCTGTCGACCCACATCGTCGAGGACGTCCGCGAACTCTGCAACGCCATGGCGATCATCAACAGGGGACAGGTGGTGGTCGCGGGCGACCCGCGCGAAATCGTCGAGGCGCTCCGGGGCAAGCTCTGGCGGAAGTTCGTCGCCAAGGCTGACCTCACGGCGGTCAAGGCCGCCCACCATGTGATCTCGACCACGCTGCTGGCCGGCGCACCCGTAGTCCATGTGTACGCCGAGCAGAATCCCGGCGAAGGCTTCGCGGCGATCGAACCCGATCTCGAGGACGTCTATTTCCACCAGCTCGAGCTTGCCGGCCTGGCTGAGGCCGCCTGATGTTCGGGACCATCTTCCGGTTCGAAATCCGGTATCACCTGACGCGGCCGATTACCTGGTTCTACTTCATCATCTACTTCGCCCTGGGTTTCGCCTTCATGGCGTCGGACGCGGTGCAGATGGGTGGCGGGGTTGGACAGGTTGAGCGCAACTCGCCCTGGGCGCTGGCCCAGTCGATGATGATCCTGGTGGCGGCGGGCCAGGTGATTCTGACCGGTCTGGTGGGCACCGCGGTGCTGCGCGACTACCAGTTCAAGACCCACGAACTCCTCTTCACGACCCCGATCACCCGGTCGGCCTACCTCGGGGGCCGGTTCCTCGGTGCCTTCGTGGTGATGGTGATCGTCCACATCGCGATCCCGCTCGGACTCCTGGTGGGTCCGCTGATGCCATGGGTGGACCACGCCAAGATGCTGCCGATGGATCCGGCGACGATGTTCGTCCAGTTCGCCACCCTGGCGCTGCCGACCATCCTCCTGCTGAGCGCGATCTTCTTTGCGGTCGGCGCCCTGACCCGGAGCCTGTTCGCGATCTACACGCAGGGAATCGTCCTCCTGGTGGCCTGGTCAATCACGGTCCCGATGCTCGCCAACGTGAACAACCAGACCTTCGCCGCCCTGGCGGACCCGTTCGGCCTGTCGGCCTTCGGCCTCCTGACGAGATACTGGACCCCGGCCGAGAAGAACACGATGGCCGTTCCGATCAATGGCGTGATGCTCGAGAACCGGCTGCTCTGGCTCGCGATCGCCGTCGTGATCGTCGTCGCCACCTTCCTGGCCTTCCGGTTCCGGAGCGCCCCGATGACAGTCGGGCGCAAGGCCGGGGGCGAGATCGAAACCGCAGCGTCTCCCGCGCCGCCAACCATCGTTGCCGAGCAACGATTCGACGACCGGACCTGGATCACGCAGATCGCCAGCACCGCCAGCCTCTCCTTCTGGAACATCGTCCGGCAGGTGCCCTTCCTGGCAATCGTCACGGTCGGGATTGTGAACCTCCTGATGTCGGCGTCGTTCGTGGACAGCCTCTACGGCGAGAAGACCTGGCCGGTCACCTACACGATGGCCCAGGTGGTGGAGGGCGGATTCATGCTGTTCTTCATCATCCTGATCACGATCTACGCCGGTGAGGCGGTCTGGGGCGACCGGCAGCTCCAGCTCGACCAGGTCACCGACTCACTCCCGACCAGAACCAGCGTGCCGTTTCTGGGCAAGCTGGGCGGCCTTCTGATGGTCGAGGGTCTTCTGCTCCTCATCATGATCGCGGCGGGCATCGCGATCCAGACGGCGAAGGGCTATCACAACTATGAGATCGGGCTCTACCTCCGCTATCTGTTCGGCACGACCTTCCCTTCATTGGCCCAGATCACGGTACTGGCTTTCCTGGTCCACGTGCTGGTGAACCAGAAGTATGCCGGGCACGTCATCATGATCCTGTTCTGGATCGGGCGGACCGCGCTCCGCTCCCTGGGGGTCGAACACCAGCTCTTCAACTATGCCAACACGCCGGACTTCAGGTACTCGGACATGAACGGCTTCGGGCCGTACGTTCCGGAACTCACGCTCTCGGCGTTGTACTCGACCGGGGTGGCCGCGCTGCTGGCGGTCGTGGCGTTTCTGTTCTGGGTCCGTGGGTCCGAGACCCGGTGGGCCCTCCGGAATCGAATGGCGCGGCTCCGATGGGGACGTCCGGCCCTGGCCGCCACGGCGGCTGGCAGCGTGCTCGCCTTCGGCGCGGGCAGCACGATCTTCTACAACACGAACGTTCTGAACCGCTACGAGAACTCAAAGGCCGGCCGGAAGCGTCAGGCCGCCTACGAGCGGACCTACAAGAAGTACGAGAAGATGGACCTGCTCCGGCTCGTCGCCGCCGACGTCCGGGCCGACCTCGAGCCGGAGCGTCTGGCGTTTACGGCAAGCGGAACCTTCACCTTCGTCAACAAGCATCAGCGGCCGCTCGACTCCGTGCTCGTGACCAACATCCACGAACAGGAACTCCGAATCGACACCCTGGCCTGGGACCGCCCGGCCGTCGCCGTGCTGACCGACCCGACGGTCGGCACGAGGATCTACCGTTTCGCGGCCTCGGTCGCTCCCGGCGACACCGTCCGGCTCCGTTACCGAGCCTTCTTCGCGAACCACGGATTCAGGAACGGGGGCCCGCGAACCGTCGTCGCCACCAACGGGACCTTCGTCAACGCCGAATACTTCCCGGTCCTCGGCTACCAGGACGGCGGCGAAATCGGCGACGACGACGATCGCCGGAAGGAGCAGCTCCCGCCCAAGGCCCGAATGCCCTCGATCGATGACGAGTCGGCCCGGGCCAACTCGTACCTCACCAACTACGCCGACATGATCGGGTTCAAGGCGACGGTCAGCACCGTGCCAGACCAGATCGCGATCGCGCCGGGCTATCTGGTGAAAGAATACCGGGAGAACGGCCGCCGGGTCTTCGAGTACGCCATGGACCATCCGATGGCGAACTTCTACTCGTTCCTCTCGGCCCGGTACCTGGTCAAGCGGGAGGAATACAACGGCATCAAGCTCGAGATCTACTATCACCCCGGCCACGAGTACAACCTCGACCGGATGATGGCCTCGATGAGGGCATCGCTGGACTACTTCGGCGCCAACTTCAGCCCGTACCAGTTCCGCCAGGTCCGGATTCTCGAGTTCCCCCGGTACGCCCAGTTCGCCCAGGCCTTCCCGAACACGGTCCCGTACTCGGAGAGTCTCGGGTTCATCCTCCGGACCGGCGACGGAGACGATGACCTCGACCTGCCGTTCTACGTGACCGCCCACGAGGTGGCCCACCAGTGGTGGGGCCATCAGGTCGTGGGCGCCAACATGCAGGGCGCCACCTGGTTCTCCGAAGGGCTGGCGAACTACTCGGCCCTGACCGTGATGGAGAAGAAATCGGGCCGGACAATGCTGAAGAAGTTCCTGGCCAACGAACTCGACCGCTACCTCCAGGGCCGGGCCACCGAGCGGAAGAAGGAGCTTCCGCTGCTGCTGGTGGAAAACCAGGGCTACATCCACTACAACAAGGGATCGCTCGCGCTCTACGCCTTCCGCGATCTGATCGGCGAGGCCGCGATGAACCGGGCCCTCTCCAGGTTCCTGGCCGCCAAGGCATTCAGCGGGGCGCCATACCCCACCAGTCGCGAGTTCGTCCAGTTCCTCGACGCCCAGACACCGGACTCGGTGAGGTACGCAATCGAGGATCTCTTCAGGACGATCACCCTGTGGGACGACCAGACCACCGAAGCCACGGCCACCGCCGAGGCCGGCGGCAAGTACCAGGTGACCCTCAAAGTCTCGGCCAGGAAGTTCCGGGCCGACACCCTCGGGAATCAGAAAGAGATCCCGATCGCCGACCTGATCGACATCGGGGTGTTCGGTGAGCGCGAGCCCGGCAACAAACTTGGCAAGCCGCTCTACCTCTCGAAGATCTGGATCCGGAGCCGCGATACCACGTTCACGATCACGGTCGACGCGGAGCCCAGGCGGGCCGGGATCGATCCGTACAACAAGCTGATCGATCGGGACCCGAAGGACAACGTGAAGGACATTTCGATCACCAAGGCGCCCTAACCGAAGGCAGGACCATTGACCTCGATCACATTCATCGGCACCGGGCTGCTCGGAAGCGCCTTCGTCGAAGCCGCGCTCACCCGGGGTGACCAGGTGACCGTCTGGAACCGAACCCCCGCCAAGGCCGCGGCCCTCGCGGCGCTGGGTGCCAGAGTGGCGCCCGACCCGGCCACAGCCGTGCGCGGCGCCGCCCGGGTCCACCTGGTGCTCACCGACGACGCCGTGGTGGACGACGTAATTGCGCAGCTCCGTTCGGGGCTGGCGCCCGACACGATCATCATCGACCACACCACGACCCAGCCGGCGCTGACGGCCGAGCGGGCCCATCGGCTGAACGCCGCGGGGGTTCGATACCTCCATTGCCCGGTGTTCATCGGGCCTGCCATGGCTCGGAAGGCCCTGGGCACGATCATGGCCTCAGGCCCCGCCGCGCTATTCGATGCGGTGAAGCCCGCGCTGGAGCGCCAGGCGGCGAAAGTGGAATACCTCGGCGAGCGGGCGGATCTTGCGGCGGTTTACAAGCTCTGTGGCAATGCCTTCCTGATCGGAATCGCCGGCCTCCTGGCGGACGTCTTCACGATGGCGCGCGGGGCCGGGGTCGGGGCGCTCGAGGCCCTGGCGCCGCTTGAATTCCTGAATGTCGCCGCCGCCATCAGCGGCCGCGGGAAGAGCATGGCAGCCGGAAACTTCACCCCGAGCTTCGAACTCTCGATGGCGCGGAAAGACGTCAGGCTCATGCTCGAAACGGCAGCCGGCGCTTCGCTCGCGGTGCTGCCGGGAATCGCGGCCCGGATGGACGCGCTGATCGCGGATGGCTTTGGTGCGGACGATCTGGCGGTGATCGCGCGGGACGCCGTCCGCTGAACCGCCGAGCGGCATGCAGGGCCGGCCCCTGCATGATCGACCAGGCCGGACCGGCTGCCCAGCCATTGCTGGTCGCCCCAAAGCTCGACCTTGAGGTTGTGGGAGAGACGAGTGACGAAACGACGGATCTTCGTTGTACTCGCGCATCGGCATCACCCACATACCGATGCCGTGCTTGCGCATCAACCCGGCCAGGACCCGGTCAGCCGTTTCTCGAGCCACTGTCGCTGGAGGTCGGCCTGCTCCCGCAAGGTGCCGAAGGGGCGGGTCTGGGTCCGGGCCGGGCCGGGGCGGCCAGCCCAACCGCAAGGGCCGCAAAGAGCAAAGAGGGGTCGCATCGGGTCCCCTCATGTTCGGGTGAACGTGTCGGGCTAACCTGGCTCGCAGTGGCGCCGGTGGGCAAAGCGGGGCTTCTCGGCGCCGTTCATGCTGCAGATACTGGCAGTGTGGGCGGGTGGCCGCAATCCACATCTCCGGGTACGGACCTTGCCCCCGGAGCATCTCGTGAAGCCCACCCCTTACGGCCTCGGCATCGCTTATATCAGCGTCTGCGCGCTGGCCATCGGCACGCGGCCCATGGGCGTAGCGCCCCGATTCGCCCGCCTGGAACACGACCCACCACCCGCGCCCGCCGCGACCACGGGAGCCACCTGGTTTGCGCTGGTCAAACCGTACTGCAACAGCGTCGAAGTAGAGACGACCCTGAACAGCCGACCAGCGCCGATCGGCATCGATGGCGTCGGGTACAAGGCCGGCTGCCTGGCTCTGGCCGGGAAAATCGACCAGGCCCGGGACGTCATCAGTACCTTGCCCGCGGCCACCCGCTGGCAGGCCGCCGGCCTGGTCTTCGATCTCGCCCATCCCGTGGCCGACGCCGGCGATGATGCCTCGGCCGGTCCCATCATGGCGATGGTCGTCGATTTCTGGCCCAATCACTCAATGGCGCTCTACCATGCCGGCGTCGCCGAGGCGGCGTTAGGCGACGTCGCCGCGGCCCGGCGCCACCTTACGGCCTTCCTCAAGTACTACACCCCTCGCGACGGCTGGCGGTCGAACGCCCGGACCGTCCTCCGCAAGATTCGCCGATGACCCTCGCGCCTTTTCCCACCACCGACCTCGCGGCCGGCCGGCGACTGATCGGGCGCTACCGGATCGTCAGGGAGATCGGCCGTGGCGGTTCGTCCGTCGTGTACGCGGCGGAAGATGTCGCCGTCGGGGGCGACGTGGCGTTGAAGCTCCTCGTGGCTTCGCCGGTCGGCCAGATTGAAGCCCGGGAACGACTCCGCCGCGAGGTCGAGGCGGTTCGGGGCCTCCGGCATCCGGGCATCGTCGGGCTCCACGATTTCGTCGAGGTCGAGGGGTTGTCGTTCGTGGTCATGGACCTGATTGACGGTGAGGACCTCGCCGCCCGACTGGCCGGCGCCGGCCCCCTCGACGCCGAAAGCGCCGTTCGGATCGGGCGCGAGGCCGCTGGTGCTCTGGCGGCGGCCCATCGCGCCGGGATACTGCACCGCGACATCAAGCCGGCCAACCTGTTGCTCGACCGGACCGGCCACGCCCACCTCGCCGATTTCGGTTCGGCCCGACTCGACGGCCGGACCTCGATGACCCGGACTGGCGGCGTCGTCGGAACGGTGGCGTACCTGGCGCCGGAGGTGTGGCTGGGTGCCCGCCCTGATCCGCGGGCCGACATCTATGCGCTGGGAGTCACGTTGTACGAGGCCTTGACCGGAACGCTGCCAACCCGACCGTCGCTCCATTTGCCGCCCACTCCCGAGCCCGGCGGCTTCCACCCCGCCGCGACCCGCCCGGGCCTGCCGGCATGGCTCGATGGAATCGTCGCCACGGCGACTGCCGCGGATCCCCGGCTCCGCTTCCCGACCGCCGAAGCCATGGCTGAATCGCTGGAGCGCCGGGCCTTTCCGTCCCGCCCGATCGTGTCGGCCACGCTGCTGGCCATCGAACCGGTCGAGGAACGCCGGGCGTTGCCCGCTTCCTTCAGGATCCTCCTGGCTGGTGTCGTCATCACCGGACTCATGGCGGGCCGGGCCGCGTCGCCGGCCTTCTATGCAGTCACGCCGCTGGTCGCCTGGCTGCTCTGGCGGAGTTGGCGAGGTCGCGAGGCCGGGAAGCCGGACCCGGCCACGGTGCGATGGCAACTGATCGGAGCGGCCCTCGATACCTACCGCCGCCTGCCGACGGGGCCGGCTCGATCGCTACTCGACGACGTCCTGATGCTGGCTCGAACCCGGATCGAACGCGCCGCCAGCCAATCCCTGGCCGGGCGGTGGCGAACCGAACTCGAACCAATCGTGGCGGCCGCGGGCGCCGCGGCCGCC
>JANXXJ010000206.1 GCA_025350665.1 Gemmatimonadota bacterium
GGCGGCCGCGCGGATCCGCTGAAGGGAGATGCCCTTCAGGCGGAGGGCGGCCACCACCCGCAACTCCATCAGTTCCAGGAACGACAGGGCCCGCTGGCCCCGAATCGCCGGGATGTCGGTCTGGATCACCGGGCGGGAGGAACCGCGCTTTCCCTGTCGCGGAACCCAGTAGGTATACCCCTGCGCCCAGCGCCTCAGGGCATCGGGCTTTAGCCGAAGGAGCCGGGCTCCCTCCGCCGGGTAGTAGATGCCAAGGCCGAGCGGAATGGTGGGTCGCATTGTCATCACCTCCGAAACTAAGGTAGGCTCGGCCGGAGCGGTTAAGCAACGGCCGCGTACCCTCAACGCGTCAAGGACCCATAAACAACCGCGGCCACCAGATGTCCGATGGCCGCGGGATCCGCCGCCTGGTCCCTGTCGGAACTCAGTTCGGCAAGTAGCTGTATCATCAAGCTATCGGCCAAACCCGCGCAACTCAACACCCTGCAGCCTAACCGGCGTCCTTGACCCTGGACTATGGGGCCATGCAGGGCGAAATGATTCTCGGGGTTCCTCTTGCGGCGGAACCTATGCCGGCAGGTCCGCGAAAAGGCGGGCCACATCGATCGAAACCTCAGGTGCGTCGCGCTCGCCCCGCCAACGGAGAATATCGCTGATGATCTCGGGCCGGGTATCGTCGGGCCGCCACTGCTCGACGAGCCCGGCTTCCAGTTCGACGATCCAATAGGTCTCCACCCGGTGCTCCTGGTAGAGCCGCCGCTTGTCGAGCCGGTCGCGGCGGCGGCTCGACGGTGAAATCACCTCGACCACCAGCCGAAGGTTCCGAACCGTGGACCAAGTCCTCGAAAGCTCCTCCGGACGGGCCACGAGCACGTCCGGCTGGACCGAGTTCGCATCGTCCCAACTGATATCGGCGGCGACGTCAAAGAGCGTGTCGGCGAGCCCCAACGGCTCGAGGTAGGCGGCAAGGACATGGGCCAGCCGCCGGAGCACGATTTGGTGGTGCACGGAGGGCGCCGGGCTCACGATCAGCTCGCCGCCGATAAGCTCGTACCGCATCCCGTCGTCCGGCATCCTCGCGAGATCGGCGACCGTGTACCGTCGCACCAGGTTGGGCATGGCCATAATATCGGCTCGGCGTAAGGAAGACAGCAACTCGGCGACATGACCGACAATCTCGGGCCGGCGCCTGGCGATCCGTTACCCGATTTGACGCGAAACGAAGCCCCGTACCGCGACGAATTCTGCCCACCCGACGATGGCCGCGACTCCATGGTCGCCGCTGCCCGGCACCGGAGCCGGAGCGATCGGCTATCTTGCCAGTTCCCACTTTCGGAGCACACCATGGTCCTGACGAAGGCGGAGCTGATCGCCGCTCTCCAGAACGAAGTTCGGATTCTCCTCCACCTGGCCGACAAGATCGATCCAGCCCAGACCGACTACCGGCCGACCCCGAAGCAGCGCAGCACGATTGAACTGCTGCGGTACCTGACGATGATGGGACCGGCCATGGCCACCGCCGCCACTGCCGGCAACTTCGATGAGGCCGCCTGGGGCGCCGCCGAGGAAGCGACGAAGACGATGACCCTTGCCCAGGCCAAGGCGGCCATTGCGGGCCAGACCGCCACTTATGCCGCGACGCTCGGCAGCCTCTCCGACGCCGACTTCCGGGCCGAGATCAGCCTGTTCGGTCCGCCGACGCCCCGCGGGGTCTGGCTGGTCAGCTGGGTCCTGAGCGGCTGCGTGGCGTACCGGACCCAGCTCTTTCTCTATCTCAAGGCCTGTGGCCGCGAGGAACTCGGCACGATGAACCTATGGGCTGGGATGGACGCCCAGGCAGGCTGAGCCCCGGTGGGCGCCGGCCCCCCTTTGAGCAATGTCAGTTCCGGTGCCACCAGCCGAGCTTTTCATCGGCCGGCCGTGACGCGAGGTCCGCCCGGTCGAGTACCCAGCCCCGACCCTTGAGTTCGGTCTCGACGAACTCAGGCATGGCGTACACGCTGTACCACTCGATCGTGCTCTCCCCGCCCGGATACTCGGTGATCCCGAACCCCACCGCCGCACGGTCGCCCTCGGTGGATTCGATCCACACCCAGCCCCAGGCGAGCTCGTGGCCGGCCTCCGCCTCCCGGGCGCCGTCGAGTACCTCGCCCACATAGCGGTCGATATGGGCCAGACGCAGGGCGTCGGTGACGGCGCCCGGATCGATCGCACCGCCGGCGGCCTTGAGCAGGCCGGCATCAGAGAGAACGCCGGTCTCGCGGGACGGATTGACGGGCCGCCGCCGATGGGGTGCCGGCATCCGGACGTCGAGGCTCTCCAAGTGGTCTTGCAGCCAGGAGACCAGCGGGAAGAACCCCGCGTCGGCCGCGGAACGGGTCCGGCCGTCGTAGTCGCGGAGCAATCCGTCCACCGCCGCCTGGATCTCGGGCGGCATGGTCGCTGACCGGGCGGCGTCGTAGGCGCTGGCCGGCAGAATGAAGCCGCCGCCGTCGTTTTCCTCGTCGGTGGCGTCAAACATGTCCCGCTCGACGTCGGCGAGTTCCTCCTCGGTGGGGCGCCGGCGGGCTGCCAGGCCGAGCGCCGGGAAGACGATCGGCTGGCCATCCTGGTGGAAGGCGTTGTATTCGAGGTCGTCGAGCGAGCCGACCTGGTAGACCGACCGGAGGGCCGCCACCGCGAGCCGCGCGACCGCCCTGAGGTCCGCCGGTGCCGAGAAGTCGCGGTAGAAGTTCGGCGAGCCCTGCGGATCCATCGGCGGGGCCACTTCGGGCGGCAGGTTGGTGGGGCGCCGCCAGCCAAGGGACTCCATCCGGGCGTAGTCCTGCTCGGTGAGGAGCGGGCCGAACGTTTCGATGTACTGGTTCGACGCCGCTTCGGCCCGGAGGCCGCCGCCCGGCTCGCCGGCGAACTGGACAAAGTGGGCGATGCCGGGCCTCGCCACGACCAAATAGGTGTACGGCGTGAGTTCGGCCAGCGCCTCGGCGAGGGCGGTGGTAAAGCGGTGCCATTCGGCGTTGGCGGAGGATGTGGGGTGGGGCATGGTGGATCTCCTTTCGCCGGGGAAGATGGGTGGGGGGTGTGACAATGAATCGCGTCGATTCGGTTATGCAGTCGGCGATCGCCGGCAGTACCATGTTGAAGACGGCTGAGGGTCATTTGACCGGGGGGAGGTGTCGAGTATATGCTGTGGCATATGCCACACGACGATGAGACGACCGGGCGGCGGGTCCGCCTCTTTCGGAACGGCCGGAATCAGGCGGTCCGGATTCCCCGCGAGTTCGAGTTGGCGGGGAAGGAAGCCATTTTACGGAAAGACGGAGATCGACTGATCATCGAACCGGTGACCCGGGGCGGCCTGCTGGCGGTGCTTGCGGACCTCCGGCCGATCCGCGAGGCCTTCGTTGACCCGGACGCGGGTCTCGGCCCGCTGGACGAGGTTGAGGTGTGAAGCGGTCTTACCGGTATCTGCTCGATACCGACACGCTGTCCGACCTGGTCCGGCGGCCGCAGGGCCCGGTCGCTCATCGGATCGAAGCCGCTGGCGTGGCCGGTGTGTGCACCAGCATCGTCGTGGCGGCGGAACTCCGGTTCGGCGCTCTCAAACGCGGGTCCGACCGGCTCACCCGTCAGCTCGAAAGCATCTTGGCGGCCGTTCCAGTGCTGCCGTTCGACGCTCCCGCGGACCGGCGGTACGCCGAGCTCCGGCTCCGGCTTGAAGCGGACGGTACGCCGATCGGCCCGAACGACCTCCTCATCGCCGCCCAGGCCATGGCCGGCGGGTTGGCGGTGGTTTCCGGCAACGCCCGGGAGTTCCGGCGGGTGTCCGGGCTGAAAGTCGAGAACTGGCTCACCGAAGGGACTGTCACACCCCATCGGTAATCTCTCGCGGTCGTTGACCACCCATTCAACCCCGAGAGCTCCATGCCCAACCGATTCCGTGTCGTTCCCCTTGCATTAGTGGCGGTGCTCGCCGGCTGTGGTGGTGGTTCTACCGGTCCGACCCCTCCGCCGCCCCCGCCCCCGCCAACGCCGGTCGCCACAGTGGTTGTGGCCCCTGGTTCCGCCACGCTGCTTCCGGCTCAAACGGCACAACTGGCCGCCACCACCAAGGACGCGTCGGGCAATCAGCTGAACGGTCGCGCCCTCACCTGGAGTTCCAGCAACGCCGCCGCTGCCACCGTTGACAACAACGGGTTAGTGACGGGCGTCGCGGCCGGGGCCGCAACCATTTCCGCCACGAGCGAAGGGAAGACCGGCTCGGCCGATGTGACCGTCCTGGCCCCAGTGGCGTCGGTCGCCGTTGCGCCCAACGCCCCGACGGTTCTCGCCGGCGGTACCGTGGCACTCACGGCCACAGTCAAGGACGCCGGCGGCACCCCGCTCTCAGGCCGGAGCGTCACCTGGACCACCAGCGCGCCGGCGGTCGCCACCGTCGATGGCAACGGGCTGGTGACCACCATCTCGCCTGGGACGGCGACGGTTACAGCCATCAGCGAGGGCAAGAGCGGGTCGGCGCAGGTCACGGCGCTGGCGCCGATCGCGGCCGTGACCCTCTCGGGCAACTTCGGGCCGAAAGTCGGCGATTCCTACAGCTACACGCCTACGCTCCGGCTGGCCGACGGCAGTGTCGTGGTGCGGCCGTATGCCTTCAGCATCCAGGAGGTTGGGAAAGGGACGATGACACCGGACGGGACCTTGGTGCCGTTGCAGACCGGTACGATCACCCTGGTGGTGACCGTCGATGGGACCGCCTGGACGACGACTGCGGCGGCCTATGACTGGCAGGATCTGAGCAGTGGCGGCGCTCTCCGCGTGGCGCTTCGGTCGGATGCGACGATCACGAACAAATTCGGCACCTCGGAACATCCCGACCTGGTCATCTCGTGCACTGCGAGCGGCTATCTGTTCGTCTATGTGTCGTTCAATAACTTCGTGACGTCCAGTGGCCTGGTCGCATTCAGCTTCGACGGTGGCGCCAGCATCGTGGCGACCTGGGATGAACTACCGCCTTCCTACGATGCGCTCTTTCACCCCGGCCTGACCAACGTGCAGCGGCGGGCGTTCGCTACGCTCCTGGCCGCTGCCAGGCGGTGGGCGTTTGCGTTCACGGAATTCAACAGCACGGCCAAGGGGATGCTCTTTCGGGTGACGGGCCTGACCCCGTTGGTCGCGCCGATCATCGCGGCCTGTCCGAGCAACTCTCAGGTCGTGGATGCTACGGCCATCGACCTCGACCGCCAGGAGGTGATGCGGCTGACCGGTGGAACGGGGCCGGTGGCCATGGACGTCCAGGGCCGCGCTCAGGGTGGTCCGCAGATGATGCGAGCACCGGTGATATCGGGATTGGTTGGGCCCGACGTCGAGACGCGTGTGATGGTCAAGGGACGTTGATGGGGCTGGGGGCCCGGTCCGGTTCTGCGCCGAGCCCCTGCGTGGAAATGCTGTTGCTTGAGCGATTCGGGTTATGCGGCGGAGCGGGGACGGAATACCGTAACTGCTCCTGCTGGCTTCAGGCTTGCCGGCCGCTGGTATTAACCCAACCGTTCGGTTATCATGATGCCGACGATCATCGTCGAAGACGGGTTTCGCGTTGTGGTGTTCGGTCCGCCGCGGGAGCATCGGCCTCCCCATGTCCATGTGGTGAAGGGGACGGTCGGACCTGTGATCATCCGGCTGGCGATCGAACGCCGGCCGCCGGCGGTCTGGGCGGTGTACGGCCTGGCGGACCGGGACGTGCTGGCGGCGTTTCGCCTGGTTGTGAAGTACCACGACCGGCTGCTCGCACAATGGAGGAGGATCCATGGCTAAACACGAGGTCAGCGATGCCCGGGTGCTCGCCCAGATCCCCGCCGCCAGGCGGCGGGCCGAACGGCTGCGGCAACGAGTGCCTCATGCCACCCGGGTCTGGTTCGTTCGCGCCGCCGGTCAGATCATCCTGGAGCTGACCAACGGCTCGAGCCTCGGTGTTCCGGTTGCTCTGATTCCTGGGGTCACGGACGCCTCTGACCGGGCGCTCGCCGATGTACAGGTTCTGCCGGGCGGGATCGGGATTCGGTGGCCGGCGCTGGATGCCGATGTCTCGGTGGTGGCGCTTGCTCGTCTTGCCCTCGGTGCCGGCGTGCTGCTCCGGGCGGCTGGGGCGGCGGGCGGTTCGGCTCGGTCGGCGGCCAAGGCGCGGGCGGCCCGGCTCAACGGAAAACGGGGAGGCCGTCCCCGGACGCTTCTGACTGGTTAGTCTTCGCGATCCCCTACGGTCCGGTGGGTCGATGGACCTCGTCTCCGTCTGGAACCCGTCGTAGAAGAATCATCTCACTCTCGACCTACTTCCCTCCCGGCGCCCTCACCATCAACACCGGCACCTTGGTAATGTGCCTGAGCTTGTTCGCCACGCTCCCCCTCACCACATCCTCCAGTCCCCGGTGCCCGTGCGTCGCCATCGCGATCAGGTCGCATCGCTCCCGCTCCGCCGCCTGGGCGATCTCGTCGGCCGGATCACCGGCCGCCAGCAGCGCCTCGGCCTCGAACCCCTCAGCCCGGAGCACCCCGGCCAAACGTTCGATATAGGCCCGGTCCCCCTTCATCTCCTCGGATTCCCGGAGTGCCAGCGGCCGGATGTTCCGGGCCGCCCAGCCGTCGGCCACGTGGATCAGGACCAGCGCGGCCCCGCACTGCTTGGCCACCGGCCGGATGTAGTGGAGAATGACGTCGTCGGTGGCGGTGTGCTCGACCGGGATCAGGATGCGGTGGAACATCAGGCCAGCCACCCGGCGACGGTCTGCACCAGGAGCCAGATGTTGAGCGCCGCAATCACGAAACCCATCGTGTAGGCCAGCACCTTGAGCCATCGCGGGTTCACGAATTCACCCATCTTGATCCGGTCCGAAGTAAACCGGATCAGGGGGAAGACCGCGAACGAGAGCTGGAGGCTCAAGATGACCTGGCTGAAAATGATGAGTTTGGCGGTGCCGTGCTCGCCAAAAAAGATAGCGGTCAGCGCGGCCGGCACAATCGCGATGGCCCGGGTCAGCAAGCGCCGGAGCCAGGGCCGGAGCCGGATGTTGAGGAACCCCTCCATCACGATCTGCCCCGCCAGGGTTCCGGTCAGGGTCGAGTTCTGCCCCGACGCCAGTAGCGCCACGGCGAAAACCGTCCCCGCTCCGGTGACGCCCAGCAACGGCGTCAGGAGCTGGTAGGCCTGCTGGATCTCGGCCACTTCGGCGTGACCGGTGGGATGAAAGGTCGCGGCCGCCACGATCAGAATGGCCGCGTTGATGAACAGCGCAAAGGTGAGCGCAATGGTCGAGTCGATGAAGCTGTAGCGGACGGCCGTGCGCTTTCCCTCGGGCGTCTCGGCGTAGGCCCGGGTCTGCACGATCGAGGAGTGAAGATAGAGATTGTGCGGCATGACGGTGGCGCCGAGGATTCCGATCGCGATGTAGAGCTGATCGCGATTGGTGATGACCGAGGCCTGCGGCACGAACCCGCCGAAGATCCCGGCCAGTTCCGGCCGGCTGATGAAGATCTCGAACAGGAAACAAAGCCCCACGGTCCCGATCAGGACGACGACCAGCGCCTCGACCAGCCGGAAGCCCTTGTTCTGGAGGTAGAGGACCAGCAGCACGTCGAGCGAGGTGATCCCGATTCCCCACGGCAGCGGGATCCCGAACAGCAGGTTCAGCGCGATGGCCGACCCGATCACCTCGGCCAGGTCGCACGCGGCAATGGCGATTTCGCAGAGCACCCACTGGGCGAAGACCACCGGCGGGGAATAGTGGTCGCGACAGGCCTGGGCCAGGTCGCGGCCGGTGACGATGCCGAGCTTCGACGCCAGCCCCTGGAGCACGATGGCGATCAGGTTCGAGATCAGCACCACGCTGAGCAGGGTGTACCCGAACTGCGATCCGGCCGCGAGGTCGGTGGCCCAGTTGCCGGGGTCCATATATCCCACCGCCACCAGGTACCCCGGCCCGGCGAACGCCAGCATCTTCCGCCACCAGTGGGTGTGATGCACCGGCACCGACCGGTACACCTCCGCCAGACTTGGCGTTAGGCGGGCCTGACGCCAGCCCGGCTCCTCCGACGGCGGGTCGCCGTTGCCGGGACGGTTCATTTCGCCCTGGTGCGGCATTGGAGGACCTGAGCCAGTTCCATCCCCACGATTTGCCTGGTGCCGGCCGGCCGGAGCCGCACCGTGGTCGGGCCGCCGAACGGTTGCCGGTCGGCCACGGTCAATTGCAGGCCGGGCACCAGCCCGTGATCCGCCAAAAACCGGAGCCGCTCCGGATCCTGGGTGGTGACCTGGCGCAGTTCGAGTTCTGATCCTACTGGGGCCGCCGCCAGCGAGACCAGGTCGGCGCTTTCGATCCTGCCATCGGCCGTGGGGATTGGATCGCCGTGGGGATCGTAGCGGGGATTGTCGAGCGCGGTCGCCATCCGGTCGATCAGCAGGTCGGAGACGGCGTGTTCGAGCCGTTCCGCCTCGTCGTGAACGGTGTCCCAGGCAAAGCCGAGGTGCCGGGTCAGGTAGAGTTCGAGCACCCGGTGGCGCCGGATGGTCCGGAGGGCGGCCTGGCGGCCCTCGCGCGTCAACTGGGCGCCCTGATAGGGAACCCGCTTCACCAGACCAAGGGCTGACAGCCGCTTCAGCATCATGCTGACCGAGGGCGCAGCCACCATCAGCTTGAGCGCGATGTCCTTGGTCGTGGCGACGCCGCCGTGGTCCGACAGGTGATAGACGGCTTTGAGATAGTCCTCAACCGACCGGCTGAGCGCGGGCAGGGACGGACGTGCCGGGGCCCGTCGTGCCGCTGTCCGCGAGCGGGTCGCATGCCTGCGGCGGTCGGCCAGGGCGGTCATGAGGGCTCGGCTCCAGGGCTGGTTGTGGATTAGTGTCGACTAAATCTCCTGTAGTATTAGGGTAACAATTGAGTTAGCGCAAGATCACACCGGGATCGCCTCCGAGGGCGCCGGGCCGGCGCCGGCCGCGAGCCGCTCGTCGGGCTCGATCCACCACCAGGCCAGCGCCCCGATCGCGCAGAGGACCGCCGCCACCACGAACGACATGCTCCACCCGAACCGCTGGGCCAGCCACGGCGTGAGCGAGGCCGTTACCACCCCCGCGATCTGATTCCCCATGTTCATCACCCCCGAGACCGCGCCCGCGCCGCGCCCGCCCAGATCGGCGGCTACCGCCCAGAACGAGCTGAGCGAGAAGTAGAGGGCGCCGCCGCCGCCGGCCAGCACCACGCTCGCGAGCGCCGCGCTTTCGACCTGCACCCCGGTGGCGATGAACACGGCGGCCAGGAGCATTCCACCGACGCCCACCGCCCGCCGGCCGAACCGCGCTCCGTACCGGGCGCTCAACCGATCGCCCACCCACCCGCCCAGCGGCGACCCGATCGCCATTGCAATGAAGGGCAGCATGGCGTAGTAGCCGCTGGCCTTGAGGTTCATCCCGCGCACGGCGTTGAGATAGTTGTAGAACCAGGTGAAGAAGATCCACGCCGCATAGCCGAACGTGGCGTAGCCCAGCGTGAGCGCCCGCACCGACGGGTTCGCAAAGATCACGCTCCACGGCAGCGGCCGGGTGGCCGCGGGTTCCGGCAGCTCGCCGCGGATCAGCGCAGACTCCGACGGAGTGATCCACGGGTGGGACCCAGGTTCGTCCCGGCCGAGGAACCACCAGACCGCCGCCGCGATCAGGCCGACCACGGCGCAGGCCACGAACGACATCCGCCAGCCGTGGTCCTGGATTATCAGGCTCACGAACGGCGGGGCCACCCCCGCGCCCACACCCACGCCCGCGAAGATGAGCCCGTTGGCGAACCCGCGCTCCTGGCGCGGAATCCACTTGGCCACGAACCGGTTCGACGCCGGATAGACCACCGCCTCGCCGAGTCCCAGCGCAAATCGAACCGCGATCAGGAGCCAGAACGCCGACGCCGCTCCCGCCGGGACCAGCCCGGTGAGCGCGGTGAAGATGGCCCACCAGATTCCGGCGATGGTGAGCACCCAGCGGGTGCCGAACCGGTCGGCCAGCCGGCCGCCCGGCGCCTGAAAGAGAGCATAGCCCAGAATGAACGCGCTGAACACGTTGCCGAGGCGGATCGGATCGAGCCCGAAGTCCTGAGCGATGAACCGTCCGCCGACCGAAATATTGACCCGGTCGAGATACGAGACCGCACTCAGGACGAACACCCAGAAGACCAGGAGCCAGCGCAGGCCGGGAATCTTCGCCACGACACTCCGATGAAAGGGAACGGCTAGAGATACCATCCGGACCAGCCGATGTCTACGCGACCTGGCGGACCCCGCCGCGCGCCTGTATGCTCCTCTGCGCCGCCGCCCGGATCGGGATCATCGTCGCCGGGGTGACGGCAGCAGGCTTGAGGGACCACCGGATACTCGAGGGACGACCGATGCTGAGCCGACGGACTTTTTTCGGGCAGGGGAGCCAGACGCTGGCCGCGCTGGGCCTCCTCGGTAACGCGGAGGCTGCGCCGCCGCCGAGCTCGTCGCCGCCGGCGCCGGCGCCGGACTACTACGACAAGCTCGGCGTACCGAAGATCATCAACGCGGCCGGTACCTATACCTATCTCACGGCGTCGATCATGCCGCCCCAGGTTCAGGCCGCCATCACCGCCGCCGCCCGGCATCCCGTGCGGCTGCGGGACCTCCAGCACGCGGCGGGAGCCTACCTGGCCAAGCGACTTCAGGCCGAAGCCGCCATGGTCACCTCCGGCGCGGCGTCCGCCATCGCCATCGGGACGGCCGCCTGCATGACCCTGGGCAACGAAGCCGCCACCGGCGACATCCCGGCCCGCGCGGCGACCCTCAAGAACGAAGTCATCATCCAGAAGACCCATCACCTGAGCCACGAGCATTCGCTCGAGATGTGCGGTGCCCGGCTGGTCGAGGTCGAGTCGATGGATGACTATCGCCGCGCCTTCGGACCCCGGACCGCGATGGCCTTCTTCTTCAACGCGGCTGAGGGAGGCCAGATCGGCCGCGAAGACTGGATTCGGGCGGCCCACGAGCATGGCGTGCCGGCCTTCAACGACGCCGCCGCCGACGTGCCGCCGATCGCCAATCTCTGGAACTACACGAAGATGGGCTTCGATCTGGTGGCGTTCTCCGGCGGGAAGGGGATCCGCGGGCCCCAGAACGCCGGGCTGCTCCTTGGCCGCAAAGCCCTGATCGAGTCCGCCCACCTGAACAACGTCCCGACCGACCGCGCTATTGGCCGCTCGATGAAGGTGGCGAAGGAACAGATCGTCGGCATGGTGGCCGCGGTGGACTGGTTCCTCGATCAGAATGAGGACGAGCTCCGGCGGGAGTGGCACGCCCGCGCCGGCCGGATCGCCCGGCACCTGGCCGGCCTTCCGACGTTGACGCACACCGTGCTCGTTCCGCCGGTGGCCAACAACGTCCCGCACCTGATGATTCGCTATGACCAGGCCCGGATCCGGATCAGTCCGCTCGAGGTGGCCCGCGCCCTTCAGGCCGGTACGCCGAGCATCGAATTGAATCCCGGCACCGGCCACGCCGCCGGCGCAACCGGTCTTCCTTCCGACGAGAACACCATCGTGGTCGGTACCTGGATGCTCGAGCCCGGCGAAGACATGATCGTCGCGCGCCGGCTCCGGGAGACGCTGGCCGCCGCGGCCGGAGCATGAACCGGGCGCGATGATCGCCGTTGACTGGGGCGGCTCAAGCCTCCGGGCCTACCGGCTGTCCGACCAGGGAACCATCCTCGAACGCCGGGTGTCCGCAGCCGGCGTCTTCGAATCGTCGAGCCGCCCCTTCGAACGGGCGCTCGAGGCGCTGATCGGCGACTGGCTCGCCGCCGGCGACGCGTCCGTCGTGATGAGCGGGATGATCGGCAGCCGCCGCGGCTGGATCGAGGTGCCCTATCGGGCCTGTCCGGCCCGGCTCGATGATCTTGCCGCCGGGCGGCGCGAGGTTCGGTGGGGCGGCCGCCGGGCGTGGATCATCCCGGGGCTTGCGTGCCGGTCCGCGACCGGCGCGCCGGATGTGATGCGCGGCGAGGAGACCCAGGTCGTCGGGGCGTTAGGCGAACTCCCGGATCCGGCCGTCATCTGCCTCCCGGGAACCCATACCAAATGGGTCGACTACACGGGCGGGACGATCCGCGGCTTCCGGACCGCCCCCACCGGTGAGATCTACCGGTTGCTGGCCGAGCAGAGCAGTCTGGTTGGCGCACCGGCCACCGGGCCGGTCGATCCGGTCTGGTTTGCGGCGGGTCTCGCCCGATCGGACGAGGCCGGCGGCCTGTTGCAGCACCTGTTCGGAGTCCGGGCTGCCCAGATGACCGGCGACCTGGCCGAAGACCAGGCGGCGTCGTTCCTGTCCGGGGTGCTGATCGGCCACGATGTTCGGGAGGAAGCTCGGCCGGAACAACCGGTCCACCTGCTGGGCGACCCCGCGCTCACGGATCTGTACCGGATCGCCCTCGACCGCCGGGACGTTAGGTGCGTTCTGCTCGACCCCGATGCGGCCGCGTACGGCCTGTTCGCCCTGTCCCGCGCCATCGAGGCGGCCGCATGATCGGATTCACCGAAGCCTTCACCCGCTGTCCCTTGATCGCCATTCTCCGCGGCATCGAGCCCGAAGCGTGCGAGGCGATCGGTGCCGTCCTCGTGGACGCCGGCTTTTCGATCATTGAGGTGCCGCTCAACTCGCCCCGCCCGCTGGCCAGCATCGCGGCACTGGCGAGTCGCCTCGGTGATAGAGCGTTGATTGGGGCCGGCACCGTGCTGAGCGCCGCCGGCGTCGATCAGGTGATCGCCGCCGGCGGGCGTCTGATCGTGATGCCGCACGGCGACCGCGCCGTCATCGACGCCGCGGTTCGTCACCACATCCCCGTCGTCCCGGGCGTGGCGACCCCGACCGAAGCCTTCGCCGCAATCGGGGCCGGAGCCGCGGGGCTCAAACTGTTCCCCGCCGAGTCGCTTCCGCCCACCGTGGTCAAGTCGCTTCGGGCCGTCATTCCGCCCGAAATCCTGCTCCTGCCGGTGGGTGGAATCTCCCTCGACAATCTCTCGGCCTACTGGCATGCCGGCGCCGGCGGATTCGGTCTCGGGTCCGCGTTGTACCGGCCCGGTGACGCTGCCGAGACGGTCCAGGTTCGCGCGGCGGCATTCGTCACCCGCGTGGCCGAACTGCGGGCTGCGGCCCCGGCGTCCCGAGCCTAGAAACCGCCCTCCCCGTCGCGCCGTACGACCTGCCAGGCGCCGGCTTCCAACACTCGCCCCCGCCGGCGCATCCAATCACCGCCCCCACTCCGACCGGTATTCATGTCGAGCTTCCGCCTGGCCCTGCGTTCGCTGGCCCGCCGTCCCGGTTTCGTCGTCGTCGTCGTCCTCACCCTGGCACTCGGCATCGGCGCCAACAGCGCGATCTTCTCGGTGATCAACGCGGTGTTGCTGAAGCCCCTGCCATATCGCGCCCCGAACCAGCTCGCGATGATCTGGAGCAAGTGGGCCAACTTCGACAAGACCTGGCTCGCCGAGGCCGAGTACCTGGGCTACCAGGGCATGAAGCGGGTCTTCGAGGATGTCGGCACCTGGGGCCCGGGAGACGACGTGACGCTGGGTGGATCGTCGGCGCCGGAGAGTGTCATCGCGATCCGGATGTCCGCCAATCTGTTGTCGGTCCTCGGCGTGGCGCCGGCGGCCGGCCGGAGTATTTCGGAGGCGGAAGACATTCCCAACGGTCCGCCGGTCGTGATGGTGGGGTACGACACCTGGCAGCGCCGCTATCATGGCGATCTTGCCATCCTCAATCGGCCGATCGAGATCAACGGCGAGTCCGCCATCGTGGTAGGCGTCCTGCCGAAGGCCTTCCGCTTTCCCCTCGAATTCCAGAGCCGGGTCACGGCCCAGGTCGTCCAGCCGATCCAGACCAACCGGAGTGCCCCCGAACGGGGTAGCCATTCGCAATTCGCGATTGGCCGGCTCCGCAGCGGTGTGACGGCCACTCAGGCGGCCGCCGAGGTCGGCGCCCTGGCCACGCGCTGGAATCGCGAAGGCCTCTATCCCGCCGACATGCGCTTCGGGGCGTTCGCGGTTGGGCTCACCGACGAGATCGCGGGCAAGGTTCGGGTGGCGCTCGCTGGACTCGGGGCCGCGGTCGGGCTGCTCCTGCTCCTCACCTGCGCTAACGTGGCGAACCTGATTTTGATCCGGGCGGACGCCTCGTCCCGGGAAATCGCGGTGCGATCGGCGCTGGGTGCCGGCACCCGGGAACAACTGGTCCTGCCGCTGGCCGAGAGTCTGCTGCTTGGCGGGGCCGGCGGCATCGCGGGTCTCGGACTTTCCTGGGTTGCCTTGCGGGTGCTCGTGGCCCGGGCACCGACCTCGGTTCCTCGTCTCGCGGAACTGGACGTCGGGCTTCCGGTCGTGCTCTTCACGGTGGGGTTGGCGTTGCTGGTCGGCATCGTGTTCGGCCTGGTGCCGATCGTGAAGCTCCGCGGCATGGACCTGGCCCAGGTCCTTCGCGACGGTGCCCGCGGTCTCTCGGGTGGCGCCGGCCGCCGTCGCGGACGGGACGTCCTGGTGGTGGCGGAGATGGCGCTCGCGGCTCTCCTGCTGGCCGGCGCCACGCTCACCATCCGTTCGTTCCGGAATCTCCAGAACGTGGACCCCGGGTTCGATCCGTCGGGCGTGCTGACCTTCCGGCTCTCGCTGTCACCGTCCCGATATCCCGACTCGACCAGTGTGGTGGCGTTCTATCAGAACCTGGTCGATCACGCTCGTCAGTTGCCGGGCGTCAAGGCGGCCGGTGTGGTCCGGGTTCTCCCGCTGGCCGCTGAAATCGGCGACGCGGGTCTGGCCATCGAGGGGAAGCCGACGCCCGCCAACAGCAACGGGATGTCCGCCGACTGGCAGACCGTCAGTCCCGGCTACTTCGAGGCGATGAAGATCCGGCTCGTGAGCGGCCGGTACTTCGGGGCCGGGGACGGATCCGGCGGGCCGCCGGTGATCGCCATCAACGAGACGCTGGCCCGGGAGTATTTCCCCGGGGAGGATCCGATCGGCCATCGGATCGAGGTCGGGGGCCAAACAGCGGTGTGGCGGACGGTGGTCGCCGTCGTGGGCGACGTCCACCACGACGGCATCACCGCCCCGGTCAAACGCGCCTGGTTCGTGCCGCACGCGCAATGGGGCAAACTGATCGGCGGCCCGCGCCGGGACATGACGCTGGTGGTGCGGACCACCGGCGCCCCACGGGACGCGCTGGCACCGCTCCAGTCGTACCTCCGCGCGACCGACCCCGGGCTGGCCCTGACCCAGGTTGCGACCCTGGACGAAGTGCTCGCCGGCGCTACCCGGGAGCAGCGCTTCACCACGGCGCTGATGGCGGGGTTTGCGCTCCTGGCGCTCATCCTGGCCGCGGTCGGTGTGTACGGAGTGGTCTCATACGCGGTGAGCCAGCAGACCCGGGAGATCGGCATTCGCCTGGCGTTAGGCGCCGGCACCGGTTCGGTCCGGGCCTGGGTCATGAAGACGAGCCTGGCGCCGGCCGGCGTCGGCCTCCTGCTCGGACTCGGCCTGGCCGCCCTGCTGGCCGGGTTCCTCCGCTCCATTCTGTTCGGCGTGGCGCCGCTCGATCCCCTCACCTTCGCCCTGGTCGGCCCGTCGCTGGCGATCGTGGCCGCGGGCTCGATTTTGATCCCGGCTTGGCGCGCCTCGAGGGTCGAGCCGATCGAGGCGCTCCGGGCGGAGTAACCGGGCCGGCCGTCAGGCCGGGTCGGGCGGGCGGAGGCGGGACCCGCCGGGCCGGGGCAGCCCGCGCCAGCCAAGCCTGGCGATCGCCAGACAACCGACCAGCACGATCGGCAGGACGCCGAAGAGCACCTGGGCCGGCGTTCGCCCCGCCCCCACCAGCGCCGCCGCGAACAACGGGCCCACCAGCGACCCGACCCGCCCGGTCGCGACTGCTGTGCCGACGCCGGTCCCCCGCTCGGCGGCGGGATAGAAGGCCCCCGCCACGCCGTAGGCGATGACCTGCGAGCCGAGGATGCTCCCGCCCAGAAGCAGGACGAAGCCGAACTGCAGCCAGATCGACGGCGGCGCCGCAGCGATCGCCCCCAGCATGACGGGCATGGTGAACAGCGTCAGCGCGATGGCGGGTCGCTGCCACCTGGTGTCGAGCCGGCTCCCGATCAGCAGGGCCGCCACGCCGCCGCCGGCGTTGAAGCCGACCTGCGCCAGCGCGGCCTGAGCCTTGGTGAGGCCGCGGCCCACCAGCAGGAGCGGGAGCCAGTTGAGCATCAGGTGGAGGGTCAACACGATCAGGAAGAAGCCGAGCCACAGCAGCAGCGTCGTGCGCCACCGGCCCTGGCCGAGCAGAATCCTGACCGGATCTCGTTGGCCCGGCACCTCGCCCGCCGGTGCCGCAGGGCCCGGGCTCGATGGCATGAACCGGAGCATGAACGGCACGATCAGCAGCGGGGCGATGCCGCCGGTCCGGAACACCATTCGCCACGCCTCGGTTGGCAGCACCAGGACGAGCAGGCTGGCGATGGAGCCGCCCAGCGGCATGCCGATGTACGTCAGGGCGATGCTCGTGTTGCGTGACTTCGATTCGCTCGCTTCGGCCGCGAGGGCGATCAGGTTGGGCATCGCGCCGCCCAGTCCGAGGCCGGTGAGCGCCCGGGCCCAGGTGAGAGTCGACATGTCGCCGGCCAGCGAGGTCAGCAGGGAGAACAGGCCGAACAACCCGATCGATCCGATCAGCACCGCCTTGCGCCCGATCCGGTCGGACAGCCGGCCGCCGATCAGGGCGCCGAGAATCAGGCCCAGACTGCTGGCGCTGAAGAAGAAGCCCAGTGCCGAGGGCGACGGATGGAACTGCTGGCTGATGCCCCCTGCCGTCACCCCGGCGGCCTGAACGTCGAGGCCTTCGCAGAGCGCCGCCAGGAAGCAGAACGCCAGGGTCAGGCGCCCGGTCAGGGTCGTACGGTCAGGGTTCAAGGCGAATTCGGGATCAAATGGTTGAGGGGCAGGAACTTGACCAAACATAGCCCGGCCTGCCCGTCTGGTTGCGCCGGCCCCGTCCGGGAGCGACCTTGGGTCTGGGGCCACCAGGTCCCACACACCTTGGAGGTAGTATGGGGCTTCGGTACGGATTTGCGGTTCTGGGCTTGCTCGTGGCCGGAACCGGCTGTGCCAAATCGTCGGCGGAATCGGCGATTGATGCGGCGGAAAAGATGGTCTCGGGTTTCTCGGCCCAGGCCGAACAGCTGGCGCCGGCGGATCTCAAGGCCATCAACGACAGCATCGCCGCCATGAAAGCCCGGGTCGCCTCGGGCGATTATTCCGGGGCCCTCATGGGCGCCCGTCAGACCACGAGCATCGCCCGCGATCTGGCCGCCGGCCTGGCGACGCGGAAGACCCAGCTGACCAACTCGTTCACGGCCCTGTCCGCCGAATTGCCCAAGCAACTCGAATTGGTCGCGGGCAAGATCAATGCGCTGGCCGCGATGAAGAAACTTCCGAAGGGCGCCGACCCGGCCCGGGTTGCCGCGCTCAAGACCGAGGCCGCCGGGTGGCCCGCCGCCTGGACCGCCGCAACCGAAGCGCTCAAGGCCGGCAACCTCGCCGAGGCCGTCGCCAAGGGGACTGCGCTCAAGACCAGGGTCGCAGCGGTGGCCGCCATGTTCGGCGCCTGATTCGGCGCCGTCGGTTAGCCTCCCCCAATCACCCGGAGGAGGTCGGCCGGCCGTTCGAGCCAGTAGTCGGGCCGGGTGGGACTCAGATCCTCCCGGCTGAAGGGCCCCCAGAGGGCGGCGGCGGTGGTCATGCCGGCCGCCCGGCCGCTCCTCATATCATGCACGCTGTCGCCCACATACACCGTCGCCGTGGGGTCGGTGCCGAGCCGTTTCGACGCCATCAGGAGCGGCTCGGGATGCGGCTTGGGATTGACGACATCGTCGGCCGCGATGACCACGTCCATGAGCCCGTCCAGCTTGAGAAAACGAAGCCCGCGTTCGGCGCCCGCCTTCTGCTTGCTGGTGACCAGCCCGGTTCGAAATCCCCGCCGCTTGATCTCCGTCACCGTCTCGAACACACCGGGATAGCCGGTCACCCGGGCGTCGTGGTTGGAGATGTTGAAGTCCCGATAGGTGCCGATCAGGGCCTCGAACAGGATCGGGTCGTGGGCCCAGTCGCCAAACTGGACCCGGAGCGGGGTGCCGATTCCGGCCAGCCATTCATCGTCGCTCCGGGCCGGCAGGCCGTGGGTGGCGAGGCTGTGGTGGTAGCTGTCGAAGATCAGACGGATCGAGTCGAGCAGCGTGCCGTCGAGGTCGAAGAGGACGGTGGAAATCGGTCGAGTCATCCGGGCAAGGTAGTGGACCCGGCGGCCGGCCTGAAGATCGCGATCGCCTGGAGTCGGGCCGTGATGAACCCGGCCTCAGTCCCGATCCGCCGGGCCGACCGCGCCGCCGGCGAACGCCGCCGCGCCAGCAACGAACCATTCAGGTGCCTGAGCCGTTCTACCAGCTTCGATTCCAGTGCCTCGAGGATCGGGGTGACATCGGGTTCCTCGTCGACCGCCGGCTCGTTCGGGCCGCCCAACAGCCGCGCCACCACCGCCGGATCCTCCGACCACCCGGCGCGCGCCGTGTTGGCGATGACCAGCGAGCCAGCCGCGCTCCCGCCTCGTTCCAGGCGGTAGCCGGCCACGAAGCCGCCCGCTTCTTCTCCCGGCGGCGATTCGAACGTTGCCCAACCGTTTGTCGATGCAGCGCCGCCCGGACTCGAGCCAGTGACGTCCATCCGGTGTCGAAGTTTGGCGCCCAGAGCAGCCTTCCGTTCCACCGCCGCTTCGAGACCCAGCCGATCCTCGATCAGGGCCGGGACCGGCAGCCGGATGACCTCCGCTTCGCGGTGCGTCGATCCCAGTCGCACGATCCGGCCGTCTCGCTGGCCGAGGCGAACTGCCGTCCAGGGGATGTCGTAGTGGATCGCCCGGGCCGCCCCCTGAAGGTCGAGACCCTCGGCAGCCACATCGCTCGCGAGCAGCAGCCACGGGATGCCGGGGCGTTCTTCCCGTTGCGGTCCGAACCATCGCAGCACGATGGCGCGACCGATCCGCTGGGAACCGATCCCCGCGCCGTCCCCGGTGACCCACGCGGTCCCGGTTCCGCACATCACTCGGCGGAGATGATGCACCGTGGCCACCGACCCCGCGAAGACCACGGTCGGTCGCCGGTCGGCGAGGATCGTCCTGAGCAGCGCGGTCTTGCCGTCCCCCTCGGCCATCCATCGCGATACCTGGGCGTCGAGCCGCTCGAGTGGTGCCCGGTCGGCCAGAGCCAGGTCGCTGGCTATTCGGCTCGGATCCAGCAGCTCCCACATGACCAGTTGCTCCGGAGCCGGATCGATCACGCTCCGGATCGTGGCCCGGTGGACCGGATGCCCCGCACGGCGAGCCCGGGCCGCGTGGTCGAGGAGACGCCGGTACCGGCGGATGGACGCGAGCAGAGCGGCAGGACTCGACGCCAGAGCCCGGAACAGTGAGCTCCGAAGCAGCGCGCTGATCGGGGCCTCTCGTGAGAGCCGGAGCCGGTCGATCGTGTCCACCACCGGCGCCAGACGAGCGTCGAGGGTTCCCCAATCCGGCGCGGTCGTGGCGCGGAGTTCGGGGAATCCGGTCTGGCGGATCGAGCCGATGAGCAGGGATTCAACCGCCGCCGGCAAGTCCGGACCCGCCAGTCCTTCGGCCAGTGACGTCAGGCCGGCCGGCGCGAGCGCATCATCCCGGAAGGCGAGCGCCAGCTGCGCGGCGAGGTCGGCCGGTTGGTTGACGATCGGCGTCGCGGAGAGGAGCAGCACCGCGCGACCGGCCATCGCCGGCTGGAGCGCCCGGTAGCGCCGCGTGCCGGGATGACGGAAATGATGACACTCGTCGACGATCACGAACCCGCGCCCGGGCAGGCTCCGGCCCCGACTGATCCGGTCGTTACTCACGAAGGAGACGCCCACGCCCAGCCGCCGGCCCAGCGCCAGCCACTGGGCCTCGAGAACGGCGGGACCGACGACGTTCGCCGCCGCATGACCGGCCGCCCTGGCCGCCGCGAGAGCGATGAAGCTCTTGCCCGTGCCGACCGGCAGGGCCAGAAAGGCGGCGCCGTGGCGCTCGAGCGCGGCCATGACCTGGTGGAACGGCCGGATCTGCTCGGGACGAAGCCACGCCGGCACCGACCCGCCGGATTCGGCCGGCCCCGCCAGGCTGCCTAACGTCGCGATCACTCGCCGCGCGTCGTTCCCCCGGAGCCGCGGGAACTCGGCCGGGGCGACCCGCGTGGCCGTCACGCGAGCAGCGCCGCCACCCGGCGGTCGAGCCGTTCCTGGTCGACCCGGCCGGCCCGTCGGGCCTCCGCCGCCAGGGCGATCAAGGCCTCGTCCTTCAGTGCCTCCGGTGGGAGCGGCAGCGTGCCCATCGTTCCCGCGTTGAAGCGGAAAAATCCCGACAACGCCACCGTGGCCCGCTCCCGGGCCAGCAGCCGGATCGGCGTGCTGTTGAGCCACGCCGCAAGCGCCAGCGCGGCGTCTTCGCTGCCGGCGCCGATCCAGTAACAGGTGTTGAGCGGCACGACTCGGCGGTCCGTGGCCGTGAGCGCCGTCGCCTTGATGTCGCGGCCGAGGTCGCTCCAGACGACGCGGGGACCGGGGACCCCGGCCGCGGCGCGAAACACCATCCAGAACGGACCGCTCCGATAGTCGGCGCGCCGGGCCAGCGCGGCCCGGTGTGAGGTGAGCCATCGCAGCGCCAGCGGAGGAAGCGATGCGAGCGGCGACCCGTGCGCGTCGTGGGTCCACAGGACCTGCACCGGCGTCCGATACCCGAACGCGTCGATGTCCCGCCCCCGGATCGCCGGCCGGAGCAACGCGGTCTCGATCGGTGGCGCGGGGTCGAGAAAAATCCGATCGGCGCCGGTCTTCATGCCAAGCTGAATCCGGAACTGATCCCCGATCGTGGGGTGCCGGTGGTGCGTCCCGCCGGCCCCACGGGTCCATGCCCCTTCGCTCCACGCATCCTGCGGCGCCGTCCGTGCATCCGGGTCGAACGACGTCATGACTCGATGTCCCCTCGCCGGTGGCCGCTTGGTCGTGACCAGCGCCAGGGGATACACCGAGGCCTCGAATCCGTGGTCCGTGGCCGAGAGGTCGGCGGCGAGTGAGAGGGTGGTCCGGCGGGTCAGATCGTCGCGCGCCGCCGCGCCCCATTGAGCCGTCATCAACTTTGCCGGGAAGATCCCCGCGACCACGCCGCCCGGCCGGGTCAGCTCGACCGCTCGTTCGAGGAAGGGAACCGAGAGGTCGGGCAAGGGTCTGAATCCGGGCCCCGTGCCGCTGCCGCCGCGGAACCAGCGATACCGCCGCTTGAGCGCCTCGCGCTGATCCGCCGAGAGGGCCTCGGAGCGGACCCAGGGAGGATTCATCACGGTCAGCTGGAAGCCGCCCGTCTCCATCACCTCGGCAAACTGGGTCGGGTAGTGGAACCAGGGCAGCGTATCGGTTTCCCGGAGCCGCCGCTCGATTCGTCGGAGGGCCGCCCGCCGCTCCCGGACTCGCGCCAGCCCGGTCCGCATCGATGCCGACATCGGACCCCGGCCACCGAAGAGTTCCGGCGCGCGGGCCGTGGCCAATATCTCGACGATCGCGCGTTCCGCCGCCGCCCGCGCCTCGCCGATCGCCGCCCGTGCCCCGCGAATTTCCGCCCGGCGGAGGGCGCGCAGCCGTTCCCGTTTGGCCGCGCCGGACGATGACACCACTCGACGCCGGAGCTCGCCGATCGCGTCACCTCGACCGGGGCTGATCGGGAGGACCGTCCGCTCGAATACGCTGTCGCCCTGGCGGATCAGGGCATCGAGATTGGGGAGCGGAGCCACCGACTCGGGACTCATGTCGGGATCGGCCTGGATCACTTCGAGCCAGAGCCGGAGCTCGGTGAGGTGCACGGCGCTCGGATTGAGGTCGACCCCGAAGAGGTTCCGCGCCACCACATCCCGTGTGGCGGCACCGGCCGATTCGCCCCCGCGTTGCCGGACCGCGACCAGCTGGCGAAGGGTTCCCACGAGGAAAGCACCGCTCCCGGCCGCCGGGTCGAGGACCGTGATGGTGCGGATCAGGTCGAGCGTGCGCTGGTCGGGCCGCTGCAGCCGGCCGGCCGCGTCGTCCCGCGGGCAGGAAGCCGCTTCCGACAGCCACGAGACCAGTCCCTCGGCCACGACCTGATCCACCAGTCGCCGCGGCGTGTAGAACGCTCCGGTCTCCCGGCGTCGCTCCGGATCCATCACGCCCTCGAACACCCGGCCCAGCATGTCGGGGCCGATCGCACCGTAGCCCGGCTCCGCGGCGATGGTGAAGTGGTAGCGCTCGAACAACCGGTCGAAGGCCGAGATCCAGATCTCGTCCGGAATCTCGTCATCGTGTTGCCGTTCGATGGGCCGGGGCTCGAAGAGTCCGCCGTTGAGGAAGGGGATCCGGCCGAATCGGCGCGCCGCCGCCGCCCGGCGGGCAATCGGCGTGTTGAGCGTGCCGAAGAAGAGCGGCTTCATGAGCCGGCGCTCGATCTGGCCGGCTTTGGCGGCGATTTCGAGCTCTTCTCTGAGGAAACGGGGCCGCCGGTCGAGCCACCCGCGGTCCTGCACGAAATACAGAAACAGGATCCGGGTGAGATCGAGCAAGGCGAGGGCGTGGCGGTCGCGCCGGGGAATCCGGCCCGGGAGCGCGTCCATGGCCTGATCGAGCGCGCTCCGGAACTCCTGAAAAAACCTCCGGTCCAGCGAGCGGCCGCTCAGCGCCTCGGCCCAGCCAAGGGCCAGATCGCCCGGGAGATCCGCCGGCAGGGACCGGCCCCGTTCGAGGATCCGCCGGTCCAGCGGCCTCATCCGGTCGATCTGAAAAGTGGCCGAGGGTCGGTCGGATACGATGGCGGAAAGGGTCAGGCGCCGCCGGTTTGGCGCCAGACCGGCCACCAACGCCACCGAGCCTCGCCGGTCAAGAGAGGCCGCAACCCGCGAGGTGAGGCGCTCGGCGTCGTCCGCCACCAGCCCGAGGAGAATGGCGCGGCCCCGGCGTCCGATGACGGCGGCCGGCGGGTCGGAGGGCAACGCGGGATCGAGGGCGTCGAGCGCGACCTCATGCCACGCCGGCTCGAACCCCAGCTCGACGGCAAGCCGAGGGAGGTCTTTGAGCGAAAGGAGATCGGAGAATTCGGCCAGCACGATCAGGTCCTGAAGCTTGGTTGCTCCACACTAGGACCCGGGGCTGTCGAGGTGTGAACCCAACGAGCGCGAACTGGATCGTTTCAGCGCTTAATGGCGGTACTCGGGGGCAACGATGGTTTCGAGCTCGGCCCGGATCGAGTGGAGCCAGACTTCCAGGTCACTGTCATCCGGCACCCGGTCCGGCGCATCGCCGTCGGCGGCTGGAATCAGAGTCTTCACCAGCTCGTCGGTGTACCCCACCACGGCCATGGCGACGCCCTTGTCCACCAGACGGTTGAGCCGGAGCAGGAGGGCCATGCCTTGTCGGGGCCGGAGGGCGGCGATGGCCGGGGCCAGATAACGGATCAGCAGCTCACGGAGATACTGCATCTCCTCGACCACTTCGCCCGCCGCTAGGCCCCGGGCGGCGGCGTGCCGGCCGTATCGCTCGGTCGCCTTGGCCCAGACGGGGCGGACTTCCCGCCGGAGCGGCCCGACCAGCGCGGCGAACACCTCGAGCAGGACCCGGAACTCTGCGTCGGCGAGTTCCGCCGAGGCGGTTCGAGTGCTGGTAATGCGGTCGCCGAGCCATTCGACCCACCGGGCGGCCATTTCGTCGCGGTGCTGGGCAACCGCTTTGCTTGCGGCGATCAAGGTGGGGTGGGATGCGCGCAGTGGGTCCGCCTCCCGAAGAGATGAGGGTGATGGCGGAAGCAATACTAATCGGACGGTCGGTCGAACACATGGCCGACTGGCGCCGGCGGGCGGCGGGCGTCACTTTCCGGCATGGCCACTCCCACATTGTCGAAGACCAGCCTGCCCGGCGTCCTCGGCGAAATCATGATCGACGTCCGCGCCTCCGACCGGAAATCTCCCGGGCCGGCGGTCATCGTGCTCCACGGCTTCAAGGGCTTCAAGGACTGGGGCATGTTCCCCCCGTTCGCTGAACGTCTGGCCCGCGCCGGCTTTGCCGCGGTCTCACTCAATGTGAGCGGATCCGGCGCCGATGACCGGGGCGAGTTCACCTTCCCCGAACGCTTCGGCCACAACACTTTCTCCGCCGAGCTCGCCGATCTTGACCGGGTCCTCGATGCCCTCGATCAGGGGGCGCTCGACATCCATCGGCCCACCAGTGTCGGCCTGGTGGGGCACTCCCGCGGCGGCGGGATGGCCATCCTGTTCGCCGAGCGCCGGCCCCGGATCGGCGCGCTGGCCACGTGGGCGGCGATCTCTCACGTTAGGCGCTGGCGGCCGGAGCCGATGGCGGCCTGGCGGCGGGACGGGCGGATCGATATCACCAACGCCCGGACCGGCCAGGTCCTGCCGATGTATCCCGACACGCTCGACGACATCGACGCCCACGCCGGGTCGACCCTCGATATCGGCGCGGCGGCGGGCCGGCTCCGCACGCCATGGCTCCTCGTTCACGGCTCGGCTGATGAAGCGGTCCCGGTCGCCGAGGCCCTGGACCTCGACCGGGTCCGGCCGGCCGGCGTTGGCAGTGAAAAATTGATCATCGAGGGCGCCGGTCACACCTTCGGCGCCGTCCACCCGTTCGCGGGCATGACACCGGCGCTCGAGGCCACCGTCGGTGGGACCGTCCGGTTCATGGGCCGGCACCTCGGATGACGCCTTGAGCCGGATCGAACGGCTCGCGGCCGCCCTGGCGGTCCGTGAGCCCCACACCGTCCAGGACCCCGAGCGGAAACTCGCGGCGGTCGCGGTCATCGTAGCGCCCGATCCTGACGCCATCCTGCTGATTCGGCGAGCTGAGCGGGAAGGGGATCGCTGGTCGGGGCAGATGGCGTTTCCCGGCGGACGCTGGTCGGCCGACGATCCCGACCTCCTCACCACCGCCACCCGCGAAACCATGGAAGAGGTCGGTGTCGATCTCGGCCCCGGTCGGCTGATCGGCCGGCTCGACGACTCGGCCCCCCGGTCGCAGGTCCTGCCGCCCATCATCGTCACGCCCTACGTGTTCGTGCTGAAGAACCGGCCACCGCTCCATCCCAATCACGAAGTGGCCGGCGCCTTCTGGGCCTCGATCGACCGCTTGAACGATCCGGAGATCTACCGCCCGTTCGACTTCGAGGCCCGGGGCATCCGGATGCGGCTCTCCGGATACCACCTCGACGAGGGCGTGGTCTGGGGCATGACCGAACGGATTCTGACTCCGCTCCTCCGGATCATGGGCTGATCAGCGGCGGTACCCCAGGTACTGACTGGTGTTGTAGTACTGCTGGTTGAACTGCTTCTGGCCCGCGTAGTACGCCCCGTTGATGCTCGCCGTGAAGATCTGGTCCCCGCGCATCTGGTACTCGAGGTCGCCGGTCGCGAAGGCCACGAAGCCGAAGCCGGTCACGATCAATCCCGAGAGATCCGACGCCACGTTCGAGGTCGGGTCGTTGGTGTAGAGAAACCCTCGGCCCTTCCACTGCGTGCTCCAGAGGTAGTCCACCGAACGCTTGACGGCGCTCAGGATCGCGGCGTCGGCCTTGCGGAGCCGGTAGTACTTGGCGAACGCATCGTTCAGGAGCCCCACCATGTAGTTCGACTGCTGCATCTTGAACGTCGGGAACGCGTAGGATCCGTCCGCCCGTTGCAACGCCGCGGTCCGGGTCACCAGCTGGTCGGCGATCGCCCCCCAGTCTTTCGATGTGTCACCGAGAAACCCGGCCAGGAGGCAGCCGATGATGTCGCGGGCCTGGATCCGGGCCTCGAAATAGGGATAGTTCTCGCTGGTGAGTCGCTCCGGCGGCGTCAGGAAGATCATGAACTTGGCCGACTCGATCACCGCCTTCCGGGACAGCGTATCCCCGGTCAGGAGGTAGTGCGCGGCGAGACCTTCGAGCTGGACGTTGTGGGGCTGGGCCTTGTAGTTGTTCGCGGCGAGGTAATGATCCCGATAGCAGATCGCGATCTGGTCGGCATGGTCGCGGTAGATCTGCTTGCCGGTCCGGGCCCACATCTGATACAGTCCCCAGGCGCGGTCGTAATAGTTGGTGTAGTCATAGCGCTGTCCCGGCCGGCACCCATCGCCGTCGGCCGCCCACCGGACGGCCTCCTCCCGGACAAAATCCGACTCGAACCGCTGGAACCCGCCCGGGGTCCAGAACGAGGCCCGGATCGGCCGGATCAGAGTGTCGAGCTTCGGGGGCAGCACGACGGCGAGCTGAACCAGGGCCGCGGAGTCCTTGGGGGAAAGCCGGATTTGCTGGGCCTGCACCCCGGAGCCGATCGCAACTCCCAATACTCCGACGAACCACCATGCTGACGTGCCTGACATCACCCCTCCCGGGCTGCGCCTCATTGGGGACAATAATGGGATCCCCCTGTGACGGCGGTTGATTGAAAATTAGTATGTACTAAATTCGTTTGTAGCTCACCCTGTAAGCCAGCGGCTACCTTGCCGCCGATTCGCCATGGGCGGCGTCTGGTGTTCGTCTGGCGACTCAGGTCTGGCGCCCGCTTGCCATGTGATGGAGGCCGAATTGACCAGCGATATCGCCCGGCAACCGCTGACCCGCCCAACCGAGGATTACCTCAAGGCGATCTACCAGCTGTCGAATGATGGCGGCCTGGTGGCGACGACCGATCTGGCCCTGGTCTTGGGGCTCGCCCCGGCGTCGGTGACCGGCATGATCAAACGACTCTCCGAGCAGGGGCTGGCCCTGCACGAGCGCTATCGCGGCGTCCGCCTGACTCACGAGGGACGCCGGATCGCCCTCCGCATGCTTCGGCGCCATCGTTTGATCGAGGCCTATCTGGTCGGATTCCTGGCCTACACCTGGGACACCGTTCACGCTGAAGCCGAGCGGCTCGAACACGCCGTGTCCGATGACCTGATCGAGCGGATGGCCCAGGTCCTCGGCCATCCGATCTTCGATCCCCACGGCGATCCGATTCCCGACGCCCACGGCCGCTTCGCCGAGTTCGTGCACGTGCCGCTCGCCGACGTTGCCGCGGGAGAAACGGTCACGATCCGCCGCGCCGACACCCGGGACGATGGCCGGCTCCGGTTCCTCGCGGCGGAGGGACTGGTGCCGGGAACCGTGGTGACGGTGATCGCCCGCCAGCCTTACAACGGGCCCTCGAGCCTCGAGGTCGGTGGAGAACGCCGGATCGTGGGCCACGAACTGGCCACCATGCTGCTCTGCTCCAGGGGGACTTGATGGGGATCGAATTGGAACTGGCTGTCCTGCTCGGTATTGCCATCCTGGGGCCGGCGATCTTCGCGGTCTTCGAGGTGGAGACCCCGTGGTGGCGGAAAGTCCTCAAGTGGACCATCATCTCGGCCCTGACCCTCGGGATCCACGCGCTCGCGGGTCACTGGGCCCTGGTCCTGCCGCTCGGTCTTGGCGCCGCGGGACTCGGAGTTCACTTCTGGTGGTGCCGGGCCAACGGGATCGACCCGGTCCGTGCCCTCCCGCGCCGGAAGTACTACCAGCTGCGAGGCTGGTCCTGGCCCGACGCCTGAGCGTCCGACCGGAGAATCCACCCGTCCACCCGCCGGTTGATCCTCAGACGGTCGATCGAGCCGAGGCGGTACCACGCGGCGATCTCCTGGATGGTCCGGCCGCAGCCATCACATATCTCATCGCCGCCCAGGCGGCAAACCTGCCGGCACGGCGACGGGACCGGTTCGGTCATTCGACCGCCGCCCCGACCGTGAAATCGCAATAGACGACACCCTCCCGCTCGACGATCTCTCCCGCGACGAGGTCGATCGGCGTCTCGAACATCGGGCCATCCGACACCACCGTGTGGAACTCGCCGTTCTCGCCGCAGGGGTCCACGCCCGGCGGAAGTTCATCGAGCAATCGACGGTCGATGGCCCAGCCGGCAAACCGGGCCGGCACCCGCGCCGGATCGAGCGACGCCATGTGGGCCACCACGCCGTCCCGCAGCATGCCGCGGATCAGCAGGTCGGTGCGAATGCCCCAGAGAGGGAACACCGCGTCGAGCCCGAGCGGCGCCAGCATCTGTTCCCGGTACTTCCGCACGTCCGCCAGGAAGAGGTCACCGAAGGCGACACCGGTGATGCCCATCCGGGCCTCGAGTCCCTTGAGGGCCTCGCCCACCGCGAACTGGTACATCTCGTTGGAGCAGGGCCACGGCAGTTCGATTTCGATCAACGGGAGTCCCACCCTGGCCGCCTGCTGCCGGAGCACCGTGCGACGCACGCCGTGAATCGTCACCCGGTCGAATTCGCGGGTGACGGTGCACACGAGGGCCGCGACGTCGATCCGCTGCTTGCGCAGCAGATGCAGCGTCCAGGCGGCGTCCTTGCCGGTGCTCCAGGAGAGGGCCAGTGTCATCGGATCGGATCGAATGATAGCCCGAGCTGAACTCTGCGGCCGAGCGCGGGGAATCCGTAGGCTTCTTCGTAGCGCCGGCCGAATAGGTTGTCGGCTCGGGCCCGCACGGCGATGCCGCGGGCCAGCCGCCAGCTTGCCAGGAGCCGGGCATCCACGACATTGCCGGGATCGACAAACCGGAACGGGAAGACGTTGAAGTCGGCGTCGATCCGGCCCAGCGCGGCGGTCAACCCGGCGCCTAACGTGGCGCGCCGGCCCTGCCAGGAGACATCCGCCCCCGCCGTGTGCTTCGGCCGCCGCAGGAGCCGGCGCTCGTCGGGTGTTGTTCCGGCCGGATTGTTGGTCGCCAGCCAGGTGTAGGCGATCCGGGCGTCCAGCGAACCGAACTCGCCCCGCCCGGCCAGCTCGATCCCCTTGGTGGTCGCCCGGTCGATGTTGACCGCCCGCCCGAGTTCCGGATACGCGGCCGATTCGAACCCGATCAGGTCGCTGAGACGGTTGTGGAACGCGGTGATGCTCGCCACCGCCCGCCCCCGGGCGAAGAATTTGTCGATTCCGATGTCGCCGCCGCGCGACCGCTCGGGGCGGAGGTCCGGGTTGGCCTTCTGGAAGGCGCTGCCATACCGGCTCGCCAGACTCGGTGGCATGAACCCGGTTCCCAGTGTCGCCCTGAGTTTGGCGCCGAGCCCGGAGACGAAGTACGCGGCCGCGACGCGTCCCGTGGTCCGGGCCGTGAACGTGCTGTAGTCGTCTCGTCGGATCCCGGCCGACAAAGCCCAGTCCCGGCCCGGGGTCGCCAGCAGGTCGACGTAGCCGGCTCCGAGGCGCTCCTCTTTAGGCCCGTCGTTATCGCGCACCCGGCTCCATTCGGCGTTGACGCCGGCCACGATCGATACCGCCGAACTGACCGAAACCCGGTGCTGCCAGTCGACCACCTGACGTGTCACCCCGAGCACCGACACGTACTCGGCCCCGCCGTTGTACCGGCTCCCGCCCTTGAGGAAATAATCCTGCGCCCCGGCGATAAACCGGGTCGCCCACCGGCCGGTGGGGCGGGCGTCCACGAATACCGTGCCCATCGTCTGATCGAACACCGTCGTGCCGACCGGCGTGGTGTTGTCGGTCCGAATGTCTCCGGGGCTGGTGTACGACTGCTGGAGACCGCGGACCGTGGCGCCGACGGTCAGGCGCCCGGACGCTTCGAATTCGATCCGGACATGCTGGGTCCGTTGTTGATAGCCATTGTCCGGCCGCTCATTGTCGCTGCCGGTCACGGTCGTGGCCCCCGCGATCCCGAACCGTCCGCGATGGGTCGATCCGAACGCCCGGCCGCGGTAGGTCGCGAAGGTTCCCCCCTCGGTCGTCAGGCCGGCCCGCGGCCCGGGTTCGATGCCTCCGCCGACCGCGATGACTCCGCCGATCGCGGCCCCGCCGAACGACGTGCTCTGCGGTCCGCGGGCAATCTCGAGCCGGTCGAGCGGCGACAACTCGAACCCGCCCAGCAACACCCCCGGATTGGCGTTGGCGTCGTTCACCCGAATGCCGTCGATCAGCAGGAGCGTCTGGTTGGAATTGACCCCGCGGAAGAATGTGGATGTCGTGCCGCCCGGCGCCCCAGTGGAAACGAGCGCCGCCCCCGGCAACAGGCGCAGGGCGTCTGCGAGCCGAGTCACCTGGCGGCGCGACAGTTCCTCCTGATTGATCTGGTCCGCCGCGACGGCGCGGATCCGGGACGGCACGCTGACGCGGGCCGCCGTGACCACGACCTCCCGGAGGCGGACCGAGTCGCGGGACTGCTGGGCGATGAGGGTGAAGGGCAGGGACGTGACGACAATGGCGGTGAACAATGAGCGCAACATGGCAGGGTCCTCGGGGTACCCCGGTTCCCCGCATGAAAAGCCCCGCCGGCATCCGGACGGTGCTGGCGGGGCGTTCCGGGGCGGCCGTGAAAACGGCATGCCACGTGACTCCCCGCTCCCTCCCTCGAGGGAATCATGCGGGCGAGACGAGGGCCGGTCTCCTGGCTCGAGGATCCGATCGCGAAATTGACGTCTTCCCGCAGGGTTCCGCAGTGGCGTCGAGTCGTGCGACCGGAACAGCGTCCTCTTACAGTGGCGGGGCCGCGCCGGTGTTTCACCGGACTTCCGGAATGGCCCTGTCTCTCTATTGATCGCTCGGCGACTTTCCGAATCACTGAGCGGGTGACAAGGCTAGCCGCCCGGTTGTCTGGTCGCAAGTTTCGGAACCCGAGTTCGCGGTCCGTTAACTTGTCTGCCGGAATCCATGCCTGCTCTCATCGCGGCCGCTCTGCTGGCCGCAGCGCTCCAGTCCTCTCCGCTGCCTGGCGTCGCCGTCGAGCGGCGCCTCGCCGAGCGCTTCCACGTCGCGGTCGGCGACTCGCTCGCCCTCACGCCGCGGGCCGAGTCCCCGACCCGCTGGTATCGGATCGAGGCGATCTACCAGCCGAGGCCGGATCCCGCCACCGCCCTGCGCGGCGAATACCAGGTTCGCTTCCATCTCCCGGAGATCGCCGGGCTCCTCAGCGCCGGGGACCGAGTTGATCGCGTCGCGGTCGCCACCCGCACCGGTATTGCCGCCGACAGCGCGGCCTTTCGCCTGAACCAGCTGGCCTTCGGCTATCAGGCCTATCCGTCGGCCACCATCGCGTCGGAGTCCTCGCAGACGTTCGCCGTGGTGAGCCGGTTCCATCGGGCCATCGGACTGATCGCCATCATGGCGAGCGCGATCTTCCTGCTCTGCATCATGCTGCTGAAAGTGGAGGAGCGCCGGCTCGACGCCGCCGTCATGCGAATGATCGGCATCGGGCGGCTGACCATCTTCAAAGCGTTCGTGCTCGAAGTCACCTTCGTCGCCGCGATCGGGTCGGCCCTCGGGGTCGGACTGGCCTGGGCCGCCGGCACCATCACCAATCTGGTCTACCAGCGCCGGTTCGAGACCGCGCTCGTCTTCTCCTACCTGACCTCCGACATCATTCTCCTCGGTGTTGGTCTGTCGCTCGGCCTCGGGATTCTGGTCGGCGCCTTCGCCGCCGCCCGTCTGGTCCGCACCCGCCCGCTGGCGCTTTGGCGGAGGGCCGGGTGACCTGGGCCCTCGTGATCCGCAGCCTGTTCCGGCATCCGGTGCGGACGGCGCTCGTGGTGCTGGGGATCGCGGTTGCCGCCGCCCTGCTGCTCGACATGGTGATGCTGTCCGGCGGCATGGAGCGATCGTTCAGCCGGATGCTGCTGAGCCGCGGGTTCCAGATTCGTTTGTCGCCCAGGGGAACTCTCCCGTTCGATACCGAGGCGACGATCCCGGGTATCACGCCGCTGCTCGGCCGGCTGCACCAGGATCCAGACATTGCGGCCGCCGGCCCCGTCGTCGCAGCATCCCTGCATGCCCGCGTCAGGGATTCGCTGGTCACCTTCGTCGGATACGGGATCGACCCCTCCAGTCAGGGCCTCTATGAGGTCCGCTCGGGCGACAACTTGTCGTCCACCGACACCACCGGTCTCCTGATCAGCACCCCTGTTGCCGAGCGCACCGGATGGACGATTGGCGATTCGGTGACCCTGCTTGGCCGTCTCGATCCCCAATCAGCCCGTGCCGGCATCGAGCGGACGCTGGTCGTCCGTGGCGTCGTCCGCTGGCTCTACGACGCTCGCGGCCAGCGATCCCTCGGCGCCAACTTCCGCGTCGTCCAGCGGCTCGGCCCCTTTCCCGACCGCGATGTCGCTTCGATGGTGATGATCAAAGTGAAGACCGATCTGGCCGTCGATCGTGTCGCCGCCCGCATCCGCTCGCAGCATCCGGGTGTCGAGGTCAACAGCGTCGCCACACTGGTCCGCCAGTTCAGGGCCCGGCTGGTCTATTTCCATCAACTGTCCCTCATCCTGGCCACGATCAGTCTTGTCGTGGGCGTTCTCCTGGTCGGCACCATCCTGACCATCGCCGTGAACGAGCGGGCCGGCGAGTTCGCCGTACTCCGCGCGATCGGACTCCGGCGGGCCCGGATCGTCGGCCTGGTCATGGCCGAGGGCGCCGTGCTCACCGCCGTCGGTTCGGTCCTTGGCACCGGGCTCGGGCTCGTCACCGCCCGGTTCCTCGACCGGATTCTCACCTCGTTCCCGGGCCTTCCGGCGGCGATCTCGTTCTTCGTACCTGCGCCGGACACCACCGCGCTGGCGGCGATCGTCATTCTGGTCGCCGGGGTCTCGGCCGCGGCCTATCCGGCCTATCTCGCCGCCCGCGCACCCATTGCCCAGACGCTCCGCGCCGACGCGGAATGACCATGACCAAATCCCCCGTCATCCTCGCCCGCGATGTCGTCAAGACCTACCAGGTGAACGCCCAGACGATCACGGCGCTCCGCGGCGTGTCGCTGTCGTTCGCCGCCGGTGAGTATCTCGCGATCACCGGGCCCTCGGGCTCCGGCAAGTCGACCCTGCTCCAGTTGCTGGGCGGCCTCGATCTGCCCACCTCCGGGCACCTCGAGCTGATGGGGACACCGATCGAGCGGCTGTCGGACGCTCAGTTGGCCGATCTCCGTCTCCGGCGGGTCGGCTTCATCTTCCAGCGCTTTCACCTGATGCCGGTGCTCTCGGCCCGCGAGAATATCGAACTCCCGCTCGCGGAAGCCGGTGTGCGCCCCGCCGAACGGACCGCCCGGGCGCTGGACCTGCTGGCCTACGTCGGACTGACGGCCCGGGCGGATCATCGGGCGACCCAGCTCTCCGGCGGTGAGATGCAGCGGGTCGCCATCGCCCGGGCGCTGGCCAACCGCCCCGCCCTCATCCTGGCCGACGAACCGACCGGCGAGCTGGACGCCCGGACCGGCGCCCAGATTCTCGATCTATTCGACCGGCTCCACGCCGACGGGACCACGCTCGTCGTGGTCACGCACGACGAGCACCTGGCGGAGCGTGCCGCGCGCCGGGTTCATCTCCTCGACGGACTGGTCGATCGCGATGAAATCGCCCGGCGCTGACTTCCGCACCGTCCTGCTCCTTGCCTTCCGCCACCTTCTGGTGCGGCGGGGCCGGGCCGTCATCCTGCTGTTCGGGTATGCGGTCGGCGCCGGTGTGATGATGGTCCTGCTCTCCGTCGGAGAGGCGATGCTGGTGCAGTCGAGAGACGTCTCGCTGGTCGGCGGCGGCCAGGTGACCGTCCTGCCCGAGGGGATCGATCTCGAAGGCCTTCGAACCGGGTCGATGAGCGGGCTCTTCTTCGGGATCGATCGGGCCCGGTTCCTCGAGCGCCAGTTGATCGGGGGCAGGCGTCTGGACGATGTCGTGGCCGCCGTGTCGCCGGTGATCGAGCACAAACTGATGTATCTCGAGCGGGATGGCCGGCTCGTTCCGCTCCGGGTTGGCGGCGAACTGCCATCGGCCGCCGCCGCGGTCGGCGCCGGGCTGGCGGTGCAGGAGGGCGCCTGGCACGACAATACGGCCGATGACCGTTTTGCCCGTCCTGGCCCCCAGCAGTTGTACGACGAGCTCGACCACTTTCACCCGCCGGTTCGCGACTCGACCTGGGCCGAATGGCATTACTTCAACATCGCGCCGGCAGCGGATGAGTGGTGGTACATCACCTACCTGGTCGGCGGTCCGCTCGCCGAAGGCCGCGGCGGGGGCCAGCTCCTGGTGACGCGGCACCGTCGCGGTCGCCCGCCGGCCCGGTTCGAAGCCCGGGTCCGTCAGGACGCCGTTCGCTTCGATACCACGGTCGCGGATCTGAGCGTCGGGGCCGGCACTGTGGTCCAGCGCGACGGCCGATACCGCATCGTCGGGCAGGCCGCGGGGCCGACCGGGACCGTCCGCTTCGATTTGCTCGTGCGCCCGACGCCCAACGCGTACTTTCCGCCGGTCGAACTCCGCGGCGATCGCTATCTCTCCGGCTACGTCGTGCCGGCGGTGCGGGGCACGGCGACCGGCTCGATCTGCGAGGACGGAGCATGCCGGCGGTTCGAGGATGTGGCCGCCTATCACGACCACAACTGGGGCGTCTGGCGCTCGACGGTCTGGAACTGGGGGCAGGCCCGGGGGGCGGTCCTGAGCCTGGTCTACGGCGGCGTCATCACCTCGGACACCCTCGCCTCTCCGACGGCTGCGCCGTATTTCCTGGCCGCCGTCGACTCCCAGGGGACCCGTCAAATTCTCCGGTTCCGTGCAATTCAGTATCAGGGCGCCCGTCCGGTGGCGGGCGTACCGGGTCTCACCTCGCCTGATTCGTTCGTCCTGCGCGCGGTTCGTGATCCCGACACGCTCGAGGTCCGGGTCCGGGTCCTCGAGGCCCAGGCCACCACCGCCGGCATCGGCGGTGACCGGGTCTTTCTGCAGATGAGGGGCGCGTTCCGGGTCAGTGGCCGGTTGCTCAGCGCCGTGGTCGCGGACAGTGGACTCGGCTTCTTCGAGACGTTCGTGGGTCGGGGCCGCTAGCGCGGGTAACCCGGAGCGCCCTTCGCTTCGTCAATCTGGCCGATATGCCAGACGCAGTGACGGATCACGAAATACACCCAGCCATAGCCGTTCAGGGCCCCGAGCGCGGGATGCGGCATGACGAACCGGGTCAGGTCGAGCGGAGTGGCCTTGAGAAACTCCAGCGTGGCCTGCCGTGTTTCGTCGAAGACGGCGGTCATTTCGTCGGGGGTCGACCATCGACCCGTGGGCAACACGAAGTCCGGGGCCTGAAACCCGCCCTCCCGTTTGAGCAGTCGGCCGTCGACCCTGCTGAACCCGTCCCGGGCGGCCTCGATCAGCTCCGGCGTTGCCGCCTCACGGATCAGCTTGCCGCGCAGCAGCTTGCCTGATCCGGTCTCGGCCACGACCACATGTTCCACCGTCTCCGCGATGGACCAGCGGTTGGGCCCGGGCTTGAAGTGAAACTGGCCGGAGCCGAGTCCCTTGAAGGCGGCGCCAAAGCTCGCCGCCGAGGTCTCGAGCCCTTCGATCAATTGAGCGCGGTTGGTCATGACGGGTTGGGTTGAGGAGGTTTAATATTAGGTCATGACTGGAGCCCCCGCAGGCAGTACCGACGCCCGGCCGTTGGGCCGGACCCTCATCGACACTTTCACCAAGGGATGGTCGAAGGCCGACGTGGCCACCATCCTCTCGGTCTTCACCGACGATGCGGTCTTCCTCGAAACCCCGTTTGCCGAACCAATGACCGGACATGACGCCATCCGGACCTATTGGGCGGATGTGCCCTACCATCAGTCCGAAATCACCGCCAGCTCGGGCGAGATCTATGCGGCTGGCCCGTGGTTCTCGACTGAGTTCAAGGTCCTGTTCCGCCGCCGCCGGACCGGCGAATGGGTGGAAGCCCGGGGGGCGCTGTTCTGCGAAACTGCCGGGGACAAGATTTCGGAGATGCGGATGTACTGGCAGCGCCGGTAGCAGGCCCGCCCACGCCTCGGCGGGGGTAGATTGGACTGTCTGTCGCTTCCCGGCGTCACGTGTCATCGGGCGGGGACAGGTTCGAGACTCGTCGGATCGTGTCCAAGTTGCGTTGCGGTAAAGACTTGGGGTTACGTATCGGGATGGCACGAAACTCGAACACAGTTGATCGTCTCGCGGAGGTCATATGATACCCATGTTGGCGCTGCTCCTCTCCGCCCTGTCGGCGGACCCCACGTTGGCGTTGGTTCCAGTCGCTCAGCCGGCCCCCTCGGTGGTCGAGCCTGGTGCTGCCCCCCCGGTCAAACTCTGGATCAACAGCGGTCGCCAGTTTCGCGAAGGCGACCAGGCCCAGGTCCAGGTCGAAACCCGGGACGACGGCTATCTGATCGTATTCAACTACGACACCGATGGACGCCTCCGGGTGCTGTTCCCGATCGATCCCCGGGATGATGCCATGGTTCAGGGTGGCCGCCGGTACGAGATCCGTGGCCGGGCCGATCGGGGATCTTTCCTTGTGGGCCGGGACGGCAGCGGCCTGGTATACGCCGCTATCTCGGCCGACCCGTTCCGGATCGATGAGATCACCGCCGCCGGCAACTGGGATTACACCCGCCTCAATCTCGGCCGTGACTCCCGCGATGCCGAAGCAGACATCACCGACCTCCTGCAGAAAATTTCCACCGATCGCGGCTTCGACTACGACGTCCTTGACTACAAGGTGTACGGCTACCGGGATCGCTACGTGGCCGGCGGCAGCATGTGGTATCCCCGGTCCTACGGTTACTGGGACGACTACTACTGCGACTCCGGATTCCGGGTCAGCCTGTTCGGCTGCCGGTATTACCCGGCGGGCGGCTGGTACCTGGGTTCGGGATATGGCTACGGTGGCTACGGCGGGTACGGGTATGGCGGGTATGGGTATGGCGGCGGATGGTACAACCCCGGATACTACGGCCACGGGACCTATCGGAACACCGTCCTGGCGGGCCGGCCCCGCGGCTACAGCATCGTCCGCCGCGACGGCAGCAACAGTGGGGCGGTCGGCCGGTCGGGACCCTTCGGCAGCTTCGGCGGTGGTTCCCTGGGTGGCGGTTCGCGGCCTGTGATCGACTACCGGCCTCGCAGCTACGACGGCCGGCGGCCCGGCGAGGTTGGCGGTGCTCGGCCCAGCGTCGACGGGACAGCCCGGATGCCCGACTTCGAGCGTCCGCGGGGTCGGCGAGTCAACCAGCCTGAAGATCGGGGCCCGATCGTCGAACGAGATCGAGGCCGTGGCGAACGCGGACCCGTGAACTTCGGTGGTGGTCGAGGGCGAGGCCCGGACCGGCAGCCCGAAGCCCAGCGGGAGCGGCCGCGCGACAACGATCGTCCGCGGGCCAATCCGCCGCGGAACGACTCGCCGCGGAACGACTCGCCGCGGAATGAATCGCCTCGGAGAGAGTCGCCTCGGAGAGAGTCGCCCTCCTCTGCTCCGCGGAACAACGGCGGGGGCGGGGGTGGAGGCGGGGGAAATCACCGGCCCCATCGGCCGTAACTGACAAGCGCCGTGGCATGAGTTGCCACGGCGCTTTGGTTTTGTAGGACCTGACCCTCAGGCGGCCTGGTGCCGCCTCACGTAGTCCAGTCCCCATTCCAGCAGCTCGGCACCCCGAAGGCCCATCCGCATGGCGGCGCTGATCGCCGCCCCTTCGGTCATCCCATGGTCGAGCATCAGGTGCGGGATCATCGCGCCTCCAACCCGGTTGCCGCTGGCGCAATGAAACAACATGGGGCGGGTCTGGTTGCCTCGGACGATGGCGAGGATCCGTTCGAGCGTCGGGTCGTCGAGATTGGTTCCGGTGACCGGGATGTTGACGTATTCCATCCCGAGCCTGGCGAGCAGGGCCGGCTCATCGAATGGGCGAGGCTCCATCGGATCCCGGATGTCCAGAACGATGGCTACGCCGGCCTGCTTCAGGGCCTCGAAGTGCGCCGGTCCGGGTTGGCCACCGGTTACGAGGTTGGGCAGGGGGGCCGCGGCGTTGGCCACGCCTGCGATGGCGGCGATCGGGCTAGTCATGCGCCAAGAATACCGCTCCCTTAGCTTACCGGCCATGCCGCGCCTCGCGATCGCTCAATTCCGTCCCCGCAAGGCCGCTTATCGCGAGAACGTCGAACGATTCGGCTCGCTGCTGCGGGACATGGCTGCCGGTGACCCGGCCGACCTCCTCATCCTCCCCGAGACGGCGTTTACCGGGTATTTCGTCGAGGGCGGCGTTCGGGAACTCGCGGTGTCGGCCGAACAGTTGTTCGCGGATCTTTCGGACCAGCATGCCCGTTCCGGCGCCTTGCCGCTCGACGTCGTCGTCGGCTTCTACGAGCAATGGAACACCCGGTTGCACAACAGTGCCCTTGCCGCCCGCCTCGGCGGCGGAGATGCCGGGATTCGCCACGTGCACCGCAAGATCTTCCTCCCGACCTACGGCGTCTTCGACGAAGAACGGTTCGTCGAGCCGGGCCGGTCGGTGCAGGCCTTCGATATGGGCTGGGGTCGGGCCGGGGTGATCGTGTGCGAGGACGCCTGGCACTCGCTCGTGCCCGCCATGGCGGCCCTCGACGGAGCGGAGATCGTGATCATTCTCTGCGCCAGCCCGGCGCGGGGGATCCAGCCGACCGAGGAAGCCGACGGCCGGCCGGCCAGCACGGTCCGATGGGAGCGGACCGCCCAGGCGATCGCCCAGGAGCACGGGGTCTACGTCGTGGTGGCCCACCTGGTCGGGTTCGAAGGCGGGAAGGCGTTTCCGGGCGGGTCGGTCGTCGTCAATCCCGCCGGGGTCGTGGTGCTCAAGGCCCCGATTTTCGAAGACGCCGTGGCCGTGACGTCGATCGACCTGGCGGAGATCTCCAGGGCCCGCGCCGACGAACCGCTGCTGTCCGATCTCGAGACCCATCTGCCCCATCTGCTGGACGCCCTGATCGTCCGCCGCGAAACCGGACGCCTGCCCGGTCCCGCCGAGGCCGCGGGTACCTGGTCGCCGCGGTCCGGCCGGACGGCGCCGCCGCCCTCGCCGCGGGGCGGCGCCGACCCGTTGGCGATCGATCCCGACCTGACGGCTCGATGGCTGGTCGAATTCCTCAAGGACGAGGTTACCCGGCGGCGGGGGTTTGCCAGAGTCGTCCTCGGGCTGTCGGGCGGGGTGGACAGTGCGCTCGTGGCCTATCTCGCGGCGCGATCTTTCGGCCCCGAAAACGTCGTCGCCGTCCGGATGCCGTACCGCAGTTCAAGTCCGGAGAGTCTCAGTCACGCTCAGTTCGTGATTGATGCCCTCGGCATCGAGGAGCGTACCATCGACATCTCGGCGGGGGTCGACGGGATCGCCGCCGCGCTGGGCGGCCCGCCGCCGGCCAGGCTGGGCAACATCATGGCCCGGATGCGAATGATCACCCTGTTCGATCTCTCCGCCGCGATCGGGGGGATTCCTCTCGGCACCGGCAACAAGACCGAGCGCCTGTTCGGGTACTTCACCTGGCACGCCGACGATTCGCCCCCCGTCAACCCGATCGGCGACCTGTTCAAGACCCAGGTGTGGGCGTTGGCGCGCCACCTGGGCGTGCCGGCCGCGATCGTGGACAAGGCGCCGACGGCGGATCTCGTCGCGGGTCAGACCGATGAGGGCGATTTCGGCATCAGCTATCCCAAGGCCGACCAGATACTCCATTGGCTGCTCTCGGGCTATGCCGTGCCTGCCATCCAGGGGCTCGGGTTTACCGACGCCGAGATCGCCCTGGTCAAGAAGCGCCTCGACTCCACTCACTGGAAGCGGAAGCTCCCCACGGTGGCGATGCTCTCGCCCACGGCGATCGGCGAGTTCTATCTGCGGCCGGTGGACTACTAGTGAGCCTGTCATGATCAACGACCGTTTCCGGGCGGGCCCGACTCCGGCCCCTCCGGACCGCCGACTGATGTCCTACTCGCGTGGCGAGCTGACGACCCTGATCATGCCGCACATGCAGAACATCCTGGGCGATCTGTTCGGCGGCGATCTGATGGCACTCGTGGATCAGGCTGCCGCGGTGGCGGCGATCCGTCATGCCGGCGGGCCGGCTGTGACCAAGTCGATCGACCGGCTGGATTTTCATCATTCGATTCCGGTCGGCGCGCTGGTGACCTGTTGCTCCACGGTCGACTTCGTCGGCAACAGCTCGATGCATATCACGGTGGAGGTCTACTCCGAGCAGGTGGCCTCCGGCGAGCGGCGCCACACCCATACCGCTCACGTCGTTTTCGTGGCGATCGATCGGGATCGCACGCCGAAGCGGGTGCCGCGGCTGGTGGCCGAGTCGGCTGAGGAAAAGGCGCGGTACGAGGCGGCCCGGCTTCGGTACGAGACTCGACGGGCTTGATGGCCGGTATGGTCACGGCGGTGCTGTCGGGGGGCGGGGTGAAGACCGCGGCCCAGCTCGGTGCCCTCGAAGTGCTGGCCGAACACGGTCTGGTTCCGACCCGGTACGTCGGGACCTCGATGGGGGCGGTGGTGGCGGCGGTGCTGGCTGGTGGCCTGTCCCTGGACGAGACCATCCGCCGGCTCGGTTCGATCGGCCGGGAGCGGGTGGCCGCGATCGACCGGACCGCCTTCGTGAAGGGGATCTTCGCCCGGTCGTTTCTCAAGGGCGGCCTGCTGCGCGAAACGTTAGGCCAATTGCTGCCGGTGCCCCGGTTCGCCGACCTTCTGCTGCCGCTGTCCGTGGTGGCGACTGATCTCGATACCGGCGATCTCGTCGTGTTCGGTGCTGGCGGCGAGGACGCGCCGCTCGCCGACGTCCTCGCGGCGTCGTGCGCCCTGCCGGTATTCTACCCGGCCGTGGAACTGGGTGGGAGGCGACTCGCCGACGGTGGTTTGCGGGCCGTGCTGGCCCTCGAGACCGCCGCCCGGTTTCCGGCCGACCACGTCGCCGCGATCGATGTCGGCCCGGGTTTCGACTCGGAACCCTCCCGCGACCGCTCCCTGCCGGCCCTGCTCTCAGCGCACGACGACGCCCAGCACATCCTGATGGCGTCGAACACCGCGCTGCAGGTTGCACTCTGGCGTGCCACTCCTGGCAGGGCGCCCCTGTTGTACCTCCGGCCGAGGGTCCATCGCGGCGAAACCTTCGCGATCGAGCGGGTGGAGGAGTATCGGGAGGAGGGTCGCCGGGCCGCGCGGGAAATGGTCGCGAACGGGTTCTTGACCTGACCCGTCGACGGACCGATGATTGGGGACCCCAAGCGAGGGCGAATCGTGGCCGACGTTCACATTTTTACCGTCAAAGAAGCGGAGCGGACTCTTCCGCTCCTGAAGCGGATCCTGTCCGACCTTCGGGTCGAGTACGACATCTGGCGCGAGGCGATGTCGAGCTACGAGATCCTCGCCGCCGGGAGCCGGGCAGAGTCGGGCGAGACGGCGGATCTGGTATCGTCGCGGGTGGCGGTGACGCAGGCGGCCAACCGGATCAACGACTATCTCCTCGAGCTCGAAGCGGTCGGCTGTCTGTTCAAGGGGTTCGATGAGGGTCTGGTGGACTTCTACGCCCTCCGGGACGACCGACTGGTACTGCTCTGCTGGAGACTCGGCGAGGATCACATCACTCACTGGCATGAGGTCGACGCCGGATATTCCGGCCGGCAGCCGATCGACCCGGCCCTTTTCAGCGCGGTCGTTCCTTGAGACACCTCTGGATTTTCATCCACCTGCTTGGCATTACGATGTGGCTGGGCGGCGGCCTCTCGTCGATGTTCATCGGCATTGGCGCCAAACGGGAGCCCCGCGAGAATCTGGCGGTGGTCACCCGGATGCTGGCCTCGAACTCCCGGATCCTCATGCTGCCCGGCAGTCTGGGCACCCTGTTGTCGGGGCTAATTCTGACCCTGACGATGTACGGCTCGCCCGGTGCGGCGCTCGCGGTCAGCCCGGCGTTGATGTTGATGCAGGCTCTGGGGCTGATCGGGGCTGTCGTCACCCTCGTCTTCCTGGTGCCGAACGCGGGGCGGATTGCTCAAGTGGATCCGGTGGGACAGGCCGCTCAGTTTGATCGGATGCGGGCGCGGCAGGCGCGCCTCGGGATGATCAGCGGCCTTTTCGCGATGGGGGCTTTGATCGCGGGAGCGACCGGCCGGCCTTGAGCGTTCGGCGTCCGGTCGAGCAGGCGCGCGCGACCGGACATTCCCAGCAGCGCGCTTCCCGGGCGGTGCAGATCACCGCGCCGAGTTCCATGATCCCCTGATTGAAGCGCCAGGCGCTGGCCCCCGCTCGAGGGACCAGCGCCTGGGCCGTTTTCCAGAGTTTCTCCTGGTCGCGCGCCGCCTTGCCTGCTCTGGGATGGAAGGCGCGGCGGATCACCCGGGCCACGTTGGTGTCCACCGCAGGCTGGGCGGCCTCGTAGGCGAAGGTGGCGACGGCACCGGCAGTGTAGCGGCCGACTCCGGGCAGAGCCCTGAGGCCTTCGATGTCCTGAGGGATCACGCCTCCCTGTTCGCCGTGGACGGTTCGGGCCAATTGGTGGAGGTTGGCCGCGCGGCGGTAATACCCCAGCCCCTCCCAACTCTCGCGAACCATGGCGGGCGTTGCCCGGGCCAGGGTTTCGATGTCGGGATAGGACTCGAGGAACCGGTGGTAGAACCCCTCGACCCGGCTCACCTGGGTCTGCTGAAGCATGAATTCGGACACCAGAATCCGATAGGGATCGCGGGTCCGGCGCCACGGGAGGTCGCGCCCGTGCTTCTTGAACCAAGCGATGATCAAGCGGCGAAACGCGGTCAGGGTGGACTTCGACGACATGGGGGGGCAAGATACAGGCATGGCCAGCGCCGTGCTCGAAATTCCGCGGGTGGTGGGCCGAGGTCTTCTGGGCGGTCTTGCCCACCTCGGGCGCTTCGCCATGATGTGCGTTGAGATCGGCCGCGGTTTTCGGGACTGGCGGACCTGGATTCCCCGAACCATCGAGGAGTCGGCCAACATCGGCCTCGGGAGCCTGCCGATCGTGATCGTGATCGCGGCGTTCGCCGGGGCGGTTACGGCGTTCCAATCCGGCTATCAGTGGCAGACCAGCCTTCCGGTTTACGTCCTCGGCACCTTGATCGTCACCAACATCGTTCTCGAACTCGGGCCGGTGCTGGTCGGGCTGGTGCTGGCCGGCCGGATCGGGGCCCGCTACGCGGCCGAACTTGGCACCATGCGGGTGACGGAACAGATCGACGCGCTGGAGAGCCTGGGCCGGTCGCCAGCCTCGCACCTGATCATTCCGCGGGTGCTGGCCGGCTTCATCATGGTGCCGGTTCTGGTCATCATCGCCGACTTCATCGCCGTCGCGGCGGGGTGGTACGGTGTCAAGCAGGTCCTGCCGATCACCGATGAGGATTTCGCCTATGGAGCTCAGGCGTTCTACCGGAACTTCGACGGCTATTACTCGGTCATCAAGGCATTCTTCTTCGGCGGCGCGATCGGCCTGATCTCGTGCTACATGGGGTTCAACACCAAGCAGGGCGCCGAGGGTGTCGGGCGGGCCACGACGGCGGCGGTGGTCGCGAGTTCCGTGGTGATTCTGCTGCTCAACGCCGTGCTCGCCAAGCTGCTGCTGAATCAATGATCGAGCTTCGCGGGGTCAAGAAACGGTTCGGCGAGCAGATTGTGCTCGACGGCGTGGACTTCACGGTTGCCAACGGCGAAACCGTGGCGCTCCTCGGCCCGTCGGGCACCGGCAAAAGCGTGCTGCTCAAACACATCAACGGGCTCATTCACCCGGACGCCGGCCAGATTCTGGTGGACGGGAAGAACGTCGCCCTGCTCAAGCGGGACGACCTGGCGCACCTCCGGATGTCGATCGGCTACGTGTTCCAGAACGGGGCGCTGTTTGATTCAATGAACGTCTATGAGAATGTCCGGCTCGGGATCGTGAACCAGAAGCAGTTCGGCGACGACGATTTCTGCCGGAACCGGGTGGCCGAATGTCTCCGGCTCGTGAACCTGACGCCGGACACCGCGGACAAGTTCCCGGCCCAGTTGTCGGGCGGGATGCGAAAGCGGGTCGGGATCGCCCGCGCGATTGCGGGATCGCCCACCTACCTGCTGTACGACGAACCGACCTCGGGCCTCGATCCGGTCAACTCGGACATCGTGGACCGGCTGGTCCGGCGGCTGTCCGACGAACTGGGCGTGACGAGCGTGATGGTGACGCACGATGTCCGGGGCGCCTTCCGGGTGGCGGACCGGATCGCGCTGCTCAGTGAAGGGCGGATCGTCCTGCAGGGAACGCCGGACGAGTTCCGGGCGTCGAAGGATCCGCAGGTGAAGGCATTCCTGGAACGGGATTTCGAGACCGAAGAAGCGGCCTAACGATATGGATCTCCACCACAAGCAGGAAGTGACCGTCGGGGTGCTGGTGCTGGCCGGCCTGGCGATTTTCGTGGGCGGCACCATGTGGCTCAAGGGGAGCAGTTTCTCCCAGGGCGGCGGTGGCGTCCGGATTCAGTTCGCCGACATCGGCACCCTCAAGAAGGGATCGGTCGTCAAGGTGTCGGGAGTGAGTCTCGGCAAGGTCGAGGGGATCGAGTTCGAGAGGGTCGGCAAGGTCCTCGTGACCGTGAGCCTGTCGCCCCGGGTGGCGCCGAAGATCGATGCGGTCGCCAAGCTGGCCTCGGTGGGCCTGGTGTCGGACGCGGTCATCAGCTTCAACCCCGGCAGTTCGACGCAGCCGCTGCCACCCGGGCAGGTGATTCAGGGCGTCGTCGACCAGGGCCTGATGGACATCGGTGCCGATCTCGGGGAACGGGCCAAGACCGCCCTCGACGGTTTGAATCAGGTCGCCAACAAGAAGCTCGCCGACAATCTGAACGCGACACTCACGGCGATGCAGAAGATGATGGCGGTCTATTCGGCGACAGGGTCCGGGCCGGTCGGGCAGCTCACGACGACGATGACGTCCCTCCAGCGGCTCTCGGCCCGCCTCGACTCGGCCGTCGCGGAGGCGAAGATGGCCCGGACCCTCCGGACGGCCGACACACTGATGACGACGGCCGCGGCGAGCAGCGCGCAGTTCACCCTCACCGCGCAGCGGCTCGACAGCCTCCTCCAGAAGATCAACCGGGGGGAGGGCACGGTCGGGAAGCTGATGACGGACACCTTGCTCTACAATGACATCCACCGGGTGTCCGCCGCGCTCGAGAAGCTGATCGAGGAGCTTCGCAAGAACCCCGGCAAGATCACGATCCAGATCAAGGCCTTCTAGCCCTACCCTCAAGTCCAGCCGTTCCGATCCGATAGTGGAGGCCATGCGAATTGTGGCCTCCAATGTCCAGTTGTCGAGCGCGCACCTCTTCGAGGCGCGGCAATCGACCACCGAACGGCTCCAGGTCCGGGTTGGTCCGGGGGGCCGGGAGGCCCACGGGCATGACCATCAGGACCAGTACCTCCGCGGGGCGGACGGCGAGTCCCGGGACATCCAGAAGCTGGTCCGTCTCCTCGAGAAGTACCTCAGCGGGAAGACCCACGAAGACCCGAACAAGATCGCCGACAAGATCGACGCGCTGGTGAAGCGGATCGAAGCGGCGCAGGCAGGCGGGTCGGAGCGAACCGCAACGGAGCAGGATGCTCCCGCGCGGTTCGATCTCCGATACACCAGGACCGAGAGTTACCAGGAGGCCGAAGCGACCAGTTTCCGGGCATCCGGGTCGGTTGCCACCGCCGATGGACGGCAGATCGACTTCACCCAGGCACTCGATCTGGCCCGGGTCTACGCCCGGACCGAGACGATTTCCCTCCGGGCCACCGGCACCATTGATCCCAACGCGGTGGCCGGTCCGGCGACCGGCGTACCGGCACCTGCGGCTCCGGCCGGCCCGGCTCCGGTGGCGGCGGCCCCGGCAGCCGCGACTCCGGCGGCCGCCGCCCCGGCGACGCAACAGGCGCTGTCGCTGGGCGGCAGCGTGCTGGGTATCGACGCCAATGGAGACGGCCAGATCGACGCCAAGACCGAGCTGGTCGGCCAATCGGGCAACGGGTTCGCCGAGTTGGCGAAGTACGACCAGGACGGGAACGGGTTCATCGACGCGGGCGATCCGATCTTCGCCAAGCTCGCCCTGGTCGATCGATCGGCCAACGGCCTCACCGCAACGACGCTGGCGGCCAAGGGGGTCGGCGCGATCTACACCGGCTCGGTGGCCACGCCCTACACCGTGACCGATTCCTCCAACCAGGCGACGGCCCAGATCGCCCGGTCGGGGATCTTCATCAACGAGAACGGCACGACCGGGATCGCGCAGCAGGTCAACGTCCTGGTCTAACGTCCGGCTCGGCGGCTCCCTCCTGGCGGGGTTACTTTGTTCGCCATGCTGGGGGTCACCTTTCTCGGAACCGGGGCCGCTTGCCCCACGGTGGAACGGAACGTTTCCGGCCTCGCGCTGATGCGTGAGGGCGAGATGATGCTGTTCGACTGTGGCGAAGGCACGCAGCGCCAGATGATGCGGTACGGCGTCGGGTTCTCGTTTTCCGAAATCTTCTTTTCGCACTATCACTCCGACCACATGCTGGGCGTGATCGGCCTGTTCCGGACGATGGGGCTGCTCGACCGGAAGGACGGGGTCACGTTGTACGGGCCCAAAGGGGCCCAGAGAATCCTCGCCGGGGCGCTCAGCGTCGGGCTCGAGCGGACGAAATTCCCGGTCGAGATCGTGGAGGTAAAGCCGGGTGACCGCCTCAAGCGGAAGGAATACGAGATCCAGGTGTTTGCCACCGACCATCGGGTGGACACCGTCGGATACGCGCTAGTCGAGAAAGACCGGCTGGGCCGCTTCGAGCCGGAACTGGCCACGTCCATGGGGATTCCCGAGGGCCCGTTGTGGGGTCAGCTCCATCGGGGGATCCGGGTGACGTTGCCGGATGGCCGGGAGATCGGTCCTGAAGGCCTGGTCGGCCCGGCCCGCCCCGGGCGGACGCTGGTCTACTCCGGCGACACTCGCCCGTGTCCGGGTCTTCGTGACGCCGCGCAGGGTGCCGATCTGCTGATTCACGAAGCCACGTTCGGGGCCGAGGAAGCGGCCCGTGCGGTCGAGACCGGCCATTCGACCGCGGGCGAGGCCGCCGTGCTGGCCCGTGACGCCGGGGTCCGTCGTCTGGTGCTGACCCACATCAGTGCCCGCTACAACCGCGACGCTCCCGAATTGCTGGCCGAAGCCACGGCACTGTTCCCCGCCACGACGATCGCCAGGGACGGCATGGCGGTGGACGTTCCCTTCCCAGACAAAACGGGGGATTGATGAGGCCGGGCTCGTTCCTGGCCATCGGGCTGGTCTGGACCGGGTTGCTGCACGGCCAGTCCCGGCCGCTTGACGGGTTCGACCAATACGTCGAGCGCTCGATGAAGGCGTGGCAGATTCCGGGCCTGGCCATCGCCGTGGTGAAGGACGGGCAGGTGGTCCTGGCGCGAGGATACGGCGTCCGGAGAGTCGGGCAGCCGGAGCCGGTGACGGCCAACACCCTGTTTGCGATCGGCTCGGCGACCAAGGCGTTTACCGCGACGGCGGCGGGCATCATGGCGGATCGCGGGCGGCTGGATCTCGATGCCAGGGCCACGACCTACCTCCCCAGCTTCGAACTCGCCGATCCACGGCTGACTCATGAGGTCACGGTTCGAGATCTGATGACGCACCGCACCGGCGTCGGCGGCGGGGATCTGCTGTGGGTCAGCGGCGGCTTCGATCGGGACGAAATCGTGCGGCGGATCAGGTTCGTTCCGGCCACCTGGGGCATTCGATCCCGATTCGACTACTCCAATATCATGTTCATCGCGGCGGGACAGGCGGTGGCGGCCGCCGCCGGGGCCGGCCTCGATCAGGTTCTCCGGAACGAGCTGCTGCTGCCCCTGGGCATGACGAACACGACGACTTCGGTGCGGGACCTGCCGCCCGGTGGCGACGTCGCGTCGCCGCACGATCCGCGGAGCACCGGCCCGATTCGGGTGCCGTGGCGCAACATGGACAACACGCTGGCGGGCGGTGGCATCAACTCGAACGCCTCCGACATGGCGAAATGGCTCCGGTTCCAACTGGGGCGCGGTGCCCTCGACGGCCGTCGCCTGGTGAGCGAGCCGTTCATCGATGAGACCCGGACGCCGCAGATGGTGATTCGCCGGGAAGGCTTCTGGGCCGACATGACGCCCGATGCCCACTTCATGAGCTACGGGATCGGGTGGTTCCTGAGCGACTATCACGGCTACCAGATGCTCCAGCATGGCGGCGGGATCGACGGCATGAGCGCGATGGTGGGCCTGATGCCGGAGCAGGGCGTTGGAGTGGTGGTCCTCACCAACCTCAACGGGAATCTGCTGCCCGGGGCCTTGATGCACCGGGTCTTTGACGCCTATCTGGGCCGGCCCCCGGTGGATTGGAGCGAGCGGGCCCGCAAGGGAGTCGTCGAGGCGACCGCGGCAGGCGAGGCGGCCGACAGCGCCCGCGTCAAAGGCGTGGTGGCCGGTACGACGCCGACCCTTCCCCTCGCGCAATACGCCGGCACCTATCGTCACCCGGCCTGGGGCGATCTGATCGTCCGGATCGAGGACGGGAAACTCGTGGCCCAGTACGGAACCGAGTTCGTGGGGGAACTCGAGCACCTCCAGTACGACGCCTTCCGCGCCCATTGGCGCAATCCCGCCCGCGGCACCGACTACTTGAACTTCACCATCGACGTCACTCGGCACACCGCTCGCGCCGACCTCTACCTCTGGCTTACGGCGACCTTCGATCGGGTCGCCGAGCCGAGTCACTGACGGCCAGCCCTAGCCCCGGGCCAGCCCCGACAGGGCGCCTTCCGCCTCCGGCAGTCTGCCCGAGAGGCCGAGGGCTCGTCCGGCGCGAATTCGCCGTCGCCAGGTCAGCAGCTCTTCGGCTGTTTCCACCGCCAGCAGCTCGTGACCCGATTCCCAGATGACCGGAGACCGGGTGAGCGCGGCGAGCCGCGCCTCCTGGACGATCGTGGTTCTGAACCAGGCCAGCGCCAGCTCGAGTTCCGCCAGGTTCGGGGTGTGAATCAGCGCCCGGAACCGATCGGGCAGCACCGCGAACTCGTCCACGGTCACCTTCGGGAAGAACGCGCCCAGTTGGCCCCATCGCTCCAGCACCAGGGCCCCGATCAGACTGGCGGTCACCTGCCGGGGCCCGAAGGTCACCAGCATGGGGACCCGTCCCGCCGTCCAGAGCGTGACCGCCCAGATTCCTGCTTGCCAATCCATTGTGCCGCTCCGTTGTGAATGACGGAGACACTATGGCTCGGAGAACCCCGGCCCCATTAACCGATTCACCGCAAGACGGGGCGAATCCAACGCATCGCGGCGGAGTCCGGGGCGTTTACACCAACGGCCGACACTCCGATATTGAGCCAGGCACTCCGTGCCTTCTCGATCCCATTCGACCAGGAGCCCGGCCATGACCCCCTGGCCTCAAGTGTACGACCCGCTCGGCGGCCATCCGCTCCTCTCGGCGCTCCTCGCCGCCGTGCCGGTGGTCGCGCTGCTGGCGTCGCTGGCCTGGTTCAAACTCAGAGCACCGGTGGCGGCCGCCATCGGTCTGGGTTCGGCGCTGCTCCTGGCGGTCCTCATCCTTCGGATGCCATGGTCCGCAGCGGTTGCGAGTGCGGGGTTCGGAGCAGCGTATGGGCTGTTCCCGATCGGATGGATCGTGCTCAACGTCCTGTTCCTGTATCAATTGGCCCAGGGGCGCGGGCTCTTCGACGTCCTGCGGCGGAACATTGCCGCGCTGACCGACGATCGCCGGCTCCAGTTGCTGCTGATCGCGTTCAGTTTCGGGGCCTTCGTCGAAGGCGCGGCCGGGTTCGGGACACCGGTCGCGGTCACCGGCGGCCTGCTTATCGCGCTCGGCTTCGCCCCGCTCGAGGCGTCGGCCCTGTCGCTCATCGCCAACACGGCGCCGGTGGCGTTCGGGGCGTTAGGCACACCGATCATCGCGCTTCAGGGGGTCACCGGGCTCGATCTCCATCAACTCTCGGCGCAGGTCGGCCGCCAGCTACCGTGGTTCTCGCTGATCGTGCCGTTCTGGCTGATCGTGGCGTACTCCGGGTTTCGGGGCCTCAAGGACATCTGGCCCGCGGTGTTGGTGGCCGGGGTCACCTTCGCGGTACCCCAGTATCTGATGGCGACGCTCCACGGGCCCTGGCTCGTGGACATCGTGGCCGCCATCTCGTCGATCACCGGGCTGACGCTGTTCCTCCGGGTCTGGCGGCCCAAAGGCGCCGCGCCCCGTGCCGTGGCGCCGGGCATGGCCGAGCCGAATCCGGGGCCGGTCAAAGCCTGGCTCCCGTGGCTGGTGCTGAGCGTGCTGGTGTTCGCGTGGGGGATTCCGGCGGTCAAGAACGCCTTGAACGGGGTCTCGGCGCCGAAGTGGCCGGTGCCGATGCTTCACAATCTGGTCGAGCGGACGCCACCCGTAGTCATGGCGGCAACGCCCGAGCCGGCCCTGTTCACTTTCAACTGGCTCTCGGCCACCGGCAGCGCGATTCTGCTTTCCGCCCTCGTGACCGCGGTCATTCTCCGCTACCGTCCCGGCGAAGCGGTGCGGGCGTACTTCACCACGCTCAAGCTGGTGCGGGTCTCGCTGCTCACCATCTCGCTGATGATGGCGCTGGGCTATCTCACGCGGTACAGCGGCCTCGATGCGATTCTCGGTCTGGCCTTTGCCAGGACCGGGGCGTTCTATCCGTTCTTCGGGACCATGCTGGGCTGGCTCGGTGTGGCGCTCACCGGCTCGGACACGTCGTCCAACGTCCTGTTCGGGAGCCTCCAGCGGATCACCGCCGAGCAACTTGGCCTGAATCCGACCCTGATGGCCGCCGCCAATTCATCGGGCGGCGTCATGGGGAAGATGATCGACGCGCAGAGCATCGTGGTGGCGGGCGTAGTGACGAGATACGAAGGGAAGGAAGGCGAGATCCTGCGATATGTCTTCTTTCACAGCATCGCGCTCGCCGCGCTGGTGGGCCTGCTCGTTACCTGGCAGGCCCGCTGACGGTCAGGCGGTTTCGGCGAGCAGGCCCTGGAGGTCGATCCGCCCGGTGGTCATGGCGAGGGTGCCGTCGGGCTCGCGGGGCCAGGCGGTCTCGGGGCGGTCCCAGTAGAGCTCGACCCCGTTGTGGTCCGGATCGCGAAGGTAGAGGGCCTCGCTGACGCCGTGATCGCTGGCGCCGTCGAGGTCGATCCCGGCGTTGGTCAGGCGCCGGAGCGCGTCAGACAGGGCGCGCCGGGTGGGGTATCGGATGGCCAGGTGGTAGAGGCCCGTGGCGCCCTGGGGCGGGGGAGATCCGCCCTGGCTCTCCCAGGTGTTGAGCCCGATGTGATGATGGTAGTTACCGGCCGCGATGAACGCCGCCTGCTTTCCGTAACGCTGGGTCAGCTTGAAGCCCAAGACACCACAGTAGAAGCCGAGGGCCCGATCGAGGTCGGCCACCTTGAGGTGGACGTGCCCGATGTCGACGCCGGGGTCGATGGGTTTGGCGGCAGGCACGGTCACAGGCGGGCCTCGGTGAACGGGGGCAGATCGGTGCGGTCGAGAAAGTCCGCAATCTGGGTTGCCGGCTGGTCCGGCGGCACGGCGATGCCTCGGGCCTCGAATTCCTTGAAGGGCGCCACCCAGGGGAATTCCGTTTCCGAGTGTCCGCGAGCGAAGGTCTGCATCGGTGTGTCGACCACACCGGCCCCCGAGGAAACGTTGACCACGGTCAGTGGCGTGGTTGGCGGAACGAGGCGACCGGCGGCACCCATCAAGGCGACTGGTGCCACCAGGTTCACGGCGTAGTTCGCCGCCAGATCCTCGCCGCTGAATCGCCCGACCGGCCCGAGGAGCGTCGCGACGGCGGCGTTGTTGACCAGGCCGACCCTGGTCCAGCGCGGGTCGGCGAACAGCGGCGCCAGTCGGTCGGCGATTGCCCGGTCCAGCCCGGCGACATCGGACAGGTCCAGGGCCAGGTGCTGGTAGCGATCGTGCGATACGGCCGCGGGCCGACGGGCGATGCCGCAGACCGTCCAGCCCCGCTCGAGCAGGACTCGGGCGACCGCAAGGCCGACGCCCGACGAGGTGCCGGTGACGACCGCGAGGCGGGGTGACGTTGGATCAGGCATGGAATGCAATGTATCATTGCAAGTCTTTCCATGGGATCTCTCCGATGAACCGCCATTCCGTTTTGCTGGTCTCCCTTCTGGCCGCCGGCCCGGTCGCGGCCCAGGCTCCCCGCTTCGACCTCGAGGCGCTCCGGAAGCTCGTCCGGATCAGAGACGTGGAACTCTCGCCGGACGGGAGCCGGATCGCCGTGGTAGCGGCGCGGGCAAATTTCGCCGAGAATCGGTACGACTCGGAGCTTCTGGTCATCGACGCGGCCACCGGGGCGTCACGCACGCTGACCCACGACCGGTGGGCGGTCTTCGGGGCTCGGTGGTCGCCGGACGGCGGCCGGATCGCCTTTCTTTCGGTCTCCGAAGCGAAGGAAGCACCCGGCACCCAGGTCTACGTGCTGGCGGTGGCAGGCGGCGAGGCCCGCCGGGTTACGGCGGCGCCTAACGGCGTCGACCAGTTTGCCTGGAATCCGGCCGGGGGCGAGATCGCCTACGCCACGGCGGACTCGCCGGCGGAGCGAACCGGCGAAGACCGGCACAACGATTCCTTCGAAGTGGGGGACGATGACTATCTGATCCGGGCTGCCGCCCAGCCGGTGCACCTCTGGGTGGTGGCGGATACCGGGGGAACGGCCCGACGGGTGACCAGCGGAACCTGGAGCCTCGCCAAGGCGGACGCTACGTCGGCCATCAGTTATTCGCCCGATGGAAAGCAGATTGCGGTCGCCGCGCGGGAAGATGCTCACACCGGCGGGTTCCCGGTCCGAATCCGGGTGGTGGATGTGGCCACCGGGACTACCCGGGTGCTGAGCAGTGGCTTTGCCACGGCGCCGGCCTTCAGCCCCGACGGGCGGTCGGTGCTGATGTCCCGCCCTCGCGGAGCCCAGCCGATCTTTACCTCGCCCGGGCTCGTGGCCGTCGACCTCACCAGCGGCAAGGAACGTCCGGTGTCGGCGGCGGTGGATCGGGCTTTCTGGGAGGGTGGCTGGGTGCCCGGCACCGACACGGTGATCGGTGTTGCCGACGACGGAACCGGAACGGGCGCCTGGTTGTTCGCCGGAGACGGGCCCGCTACCCGACTTCCCCTCGGTGAGCTTCAGCCGGTGGGCGGGATCTCATCCGCGCGGGGCGGGGCCATGGCGTTTGCCGCATCGGCGCCCAACCGGGCGGCCGAAGTCTACATGGTGAGTGGTCCGGACCAGACGCCGCGCCGGCTCACCACGCTCAATGCCGCAATGGGAGGCTACGGGCTGGCCCGGTCTGAAGGCATCGAGTGGGACGTGCCGAAGGGGATGCGGGCCGACGGCGTGCTGACCTACCCTCCAGGGTACCAGGCCGGAAAGAAGTATCCTCTGGTGATGTGGTTCCACGGCGGCCCGATGGGCTCGAGCACGACGGGATTTTCGGACCTGACCGAGTACCTGGCGGCGCAGGGCTGGATCGTCTTCCAGCCGAACTATCGCGGGAGCACCAATCGGGGGCTTGCCTACCAGAGTGCCATCGTGGGCGACGCCGGCGACGGTCCCGGACGTGACGTCATGGCGGGGATCCGGATCTTGATCGGCCGCGGGATCGTGGACACCACCCGGATGGCCGTGACCGGCTGGAGCTACGGCGGGTACATGACCACGTGGATGATGGGTCACTATCCCATCTGGAAGGCGGCCGCGGCGGGGGCCGCCGTCACTGATCTGGCGGAGGCGTATGCGTTGTCGGACATCAACGTCGGCTTCGGCGCGGGGTGGGGCGGGTCGATCTACACCGACCAGTTCGAGGCCCTGGTCCGGGCCCAATCGCCAATCACCTACTGGCGCAACATGACGACGCCGACCCTGATCCTCTCGGACGTCGGCGATGCCCGGGTGCCGATTACCCAGTCGTTCAAGCTGTACCACGCGCTCAAGGACCGGAACGTGCCGGTCAAGTTCGTGGCCTATCCGATCGGCGGGCACTTTCCGTCGGATCCGGTGCGGAGCCGCGACGTGTACCGCCGGATCGTGGACTGGCTGACGCCGTATCTCCGTTAGGCAGAGACGCCGACGGTGATGGCGGCGGTGTAGCCGCTTCCGCTGACCCTACTTTCGGGTGAGGACCCGCTTGAGCGGCAGGACCGCGCGGTCCACCACCGCGCCGTCCTTCATCACGACCGAGATCTTCATCACGTTCATGATGTCGGCGAGGGGGTCGGCGTCGAGGATGACGAGGTCGGCCCGCTTCCCGGGCTCGAGGGTCCCGATCTCGCGGTCCTTGTGGTACGCCTTGGCAATGTTGCTCGTGGCCGCGAGGATCGCGTCCATCGGCTTCATCCCTTTCTCGGCCATCGCCTTGAACCAGAGGAAATGGGCCTGGCCGTGGTCGGTGTTCTCGTCCTTCTTCATGGCCTCCGGTAGGGCGTCGTGCTCGTCGGGGTTCATGATGCCGGCGTCGGTGGCGAGCAGCACGGGAATCCCCGCCGCAACCATCCGCCGTTCGTTCGCCTCCTCCACCTTGATCAGCTCGTCATAGAACACTCGGCGCGGGAAACTGGTGGCGGCCGCGACCGTGGCGTCGAGCCGGACTTTCGTGACCGGTTGAACCGCGCACCACACCTTCCGGCTCTGCAACAGCGCCAGGGTCGCGTCGGGGATCGGAACGCGGCCGGAGATCGAACAGTGCTGCATCAGATCGACGCCGGCCTCGATGGCCTGCCTGAGGCTCTCGACCGACGTGGTGTGGGTCTGCACCACGATCCCGGCCCGATGCCCCTCCTCAACGATCACCCGCTGCTGTTCGGGTGAGAACATCAGCATCTCCATCTGGGTATGCCCGCTGACCGCGTACTTGAGGAAGTCCATCCCGCGGGCGGTGTATCTCCGGATCGCGAGGCGGAGCGAGTCCGGCGTCATCCACATCAATTCCGGGCCGGTCCCCTCCTCCCACATCTCGTCGATCCGGTTCCGGAAGCCCTTCGACACCGATTTCTCGGCATCGGCGTTGAAATCCCGGCCGAAGGGACCGGTCAAGCCGATGATGTTACCGGCGACATAGAGCCGGCTCCCGGGGATTTCTCCCTTGGCGATGCGGTCCCGCACTGCCAGCAACGGCGTGAGCGGGCCCCAGGAGTCGAACACGGTGGTGAGGCCGTTGGCGAGCCCGACCTGGGCCGCCTCGGCGATCAACTCCTCGAACCGGCCTTCGTAGCGGGCCAGGAACTCGACCGAGACGCCGTAGACCAGATGGACGTTGGCATCCATGAGCCCGGGGATCACGTACTTCCCCTGCGCCGGAATGACCCGGGCCTTTTTGGGGATCCGGATCGATGCCGAGGAGCCGACCGATACGATATTCCCGCCGGCGATGACGATCGAGACGTCCCGGGCCGGCTCACGACCGGTGCCGTCGATGATCGTGGCGCCCGTGACGACGGTGGTGTCCTGCGCGGACAGCGGCGCGGCCAGGGTGAACAGGCCCGCGGCAAGAAGGAGAGTTTTCATCTCGCCAATATACGGTGGGACTGCGGACTACGCCGTTGGAAAGCGTCGGATGTAGGCTCGGGTGTCGAACTTGGTTGCCGCAGCTTTGAGACTCATGTAACGGACGGTGCCAAAGATCGGCCGACGGTAGAACGGCCGGTCAAACAGGCCGAAGCACCAGAGGATGCCGCCGTACGAATTGGGGTCTCGGCCGTCGAGGGCGTACTTGTGGTTCAGGTGCTCGAGGACCCGGAGGGCGCGGGCAGCGTCTTCGGTCCAGAGCAGCACCGACTTGCCCCAGAGCATCCGCATGTAGTTGTGGATCTCGCCGTCCCGGACCAGAGATCGCTGGGCGGCGTTCCAGAGGTCGTCTCCGGTTTGGGCCCGCTCGAGCGCGGCGTCGGTGTAGATGGCGGGGCGGGGGTCGGCCGAGTGGTCGTCGAGTTCCTTGCGGGCCCAGGCGGGCACGGGTTCCAGGGTCCGGTGCTTCGGGTTCTTGAAGACCAGGTTGTGGGCCAGCTCCCGCCAGGTGAGCGCCTCATCGAGGAACTTGGCGTAGCAGTCGGCCGGCCCGGCGTCGCGGGCGGCGAGCAGCACGTCGTGGATCGCGATGGTGCCGAAGTGGAGATCGGCCGACAGGCGGCTGGTGGCGGCGACGTTCGGGTCGCCGCGTTCGAGGTAGCGGGGGAGCCCGTGGGCCAGAAATTCATCGAGGCGGGCCCGGGCGGCCCGTTCTCCGCCCCGAATCGTTGGCGATGGCGTGACCGTGTGATCGATGTCGCAGGACGCCACCAGCGCCGCGAGGGCGGCGTCGGTCGTGGCGGCGCCTAACGGCTGCTCGAAGGGGACCTCGACCTGCCGGCGGAACCGGGGCTCGGCGTCCTCGATCGGATGGAGATGGTGGGGCAGGGCGTTCATCAGCACCGGGCGGATGGATCGGGCCGCCGAATAGGTGCGGTCGTGGGCGCGGAGCGGCACGACGGTCGCTGAATCGACCGCGATCACCGGCGTGTCCGTTTTGTCACGGAGGCGCTTGAGGTGCCGGGGCTGGATGAAGGTCGGGAAGAAGTCGGTCACCACCAGGGCGGCTCGGCGGGCCAGGGCCACCAGGGGAGACTCGCGAACGCCGCGGGCCGTCTGTTCGGTGGCGGTCTCGAGGTAGAAGGCGTACTGGATCCCGCGGTCGGCGAATCCGCGGTAGAGATCGCGGGCGGATTCGAGAATGAAGGTGTGGTGCCGGTCGCTGGCCCAGGGGTAGTCGTGGCGGAGGCCCTGGTAGACCAGTATCGGGAGGCCCAAGGTGTTGGCCTGATCGATCGCGAAGGTCAAAGCGAAATTCGCTCGTGACCGCATCGTGACCCCTAGCATCCAATAAAGTACGAATTCGCCCGGTAGCTTTGGTCCGGGTTCGTGAGCGGCGTGGATGCGGAGCGAATCGATCATGGGGCGGGGAAGATAGCGGTGTCGATAAGCGGCGTGATTTGCCGCCGCCGCAGCCGAAGTGCCACATGGTGCAGGGTGCAAGGGATCGGAAGCGGGGCAGGCTCAAGGAGCGGAAGTCCCCGTCCGATAATGAGTTGGAAGTGCCCGTAGAGTGGCTTTCCCGGTCGGGCCCGGCTCTTGCCAAAGCTGGGGATAACGTGGGCGGTGAGTATGGATGCCGCGGCGGGGCTATAGGACTTAGCTCCCTCCGTCGCGATTTCCAGCTCACCGCTCGCTACTTTTGGGCCCAATCGGGTTTGGCCGGTGGTGCTGTCGATTTTGCTATCGCCTTGCCTGACAAGGAGATAGAAGTCTGTCGGGGGGTGGGTCGGCGGTTGACGGTTACGGGGCGCTCCGCTAGCTTAGTCCGCCTGTTCGGGGCGGTAGCTCAGCTGGGAGAGCGCTGCAATCGCACTGCAGAGGTCAGGGGTTCGATCCCCCTCCGCTCCATATTCGGTGCCCCTTGGTGTAACTGGCAACACGTCTGACTCTGGATCAGAAGAGTCCTGGTTCGAGCCCAGGAGGGGCAACTCGACGCGCGACTACAGCTTAGCTGGGGTCGCGCGTCGTCTATCTGCAGGGGGTGTGTGAGTGGGTGTGTGTGTTGAACTCCGCGACGGCGACCATCCGAATGGCCGCGCGACTCCACGCCGCGGACGGACTTCCTGGGCGGCCGGTTTCCGGTAGTCGACGACGGCCCGAATCGTCTCCCCGTCCGGCTGTTGATAGCAGGTCAGTAACGTGGTGATGTCCCGCCAGCCCAGCTGCGATCGCGGCCATCTTTCCCGTTGCCTGGCTTCTTACTGCAAGCCCAATCGCC
>JANXXJ010000240.1 GCA_025350665.1 Gemmatimonadota bacterium
TTTGAGCGAGCCGGTGGTGGCCCGGGGCGACGAGATGGAGCTAATTGCCGGTGCTGGTGACGGAGCCGGAGGAGGAGCTGGCACAGTGTAGCCCACCGACGGCGAGACGCCGGTGGTCCCGTCGGGATAGACCGCGACGACTTGATAGAAATAGGTCGTCCCGGGCGCTACTTGCTGGTCGAGCAACGGGCCGCCATCGACCGGTCTGGTGATGTCGAGCCCGGGCGCCTTGGCATCGAGAGCGCGGAGCACCCGGTAGGTCACCCCCCTGCCCTTCACCAGATCCCAGGCCACCGCCGCCCCGCTCCCGGACGCCTGGACCACGACGTTGGCGGGCGGGGCCCCCCCTTTCTGGGCCGCCAGCCCGGCCGGGATCAGGGTCAGCAGCAGCAGGCCGGTCAGGCTTCCGGGGTAATTGATGGTCCACATGATGTCGATCTCCCTTGCACAGGTTCGCCCGCGACAATCGGTTGGGATAGCTTTCGACGCCATCATACGGCGGGGGCGTCACCTGCGGATCACTGGAGTATCAGCCCACATCACCGTCGTCTTTTCCGTCTCGACGGCGGCCGCAAACGGCCCCGGCGTACCACGATCTGTCGCCGGCCACGCGCCAGGTCACGACCGACTACGAGGTGAAGGTGCCGATGCGGGACGGCGACCACCTCGCCGCCAACGTCGTCCGGCCGGTGGAGCCCGGGAAGTATCCGGTCGTCATCAACTACCTCCCGTACGGCAAGCAACCCGATCCGTACTTCGCGGCCCGGGGCTACGTGGCGATCTTCGCGGAGAAGCGCGGGACCGCGCCCTGCGCCCGCCCCAGCTCAAGGCGATCGCCGTCGACAGTTCCTACGCCAACTTCTACGGGGACCACTGGTATCCTGGGGGGCGTCCGGAGCAACCATCCCTACGTCTGGCACGGGGCACCTAACGTCCTCTACACCATGCTGCGAGGACCGCTCTACGACGACGGCAAGGGCGGCCAGGTGGTGGACGTGGAGACCTGGAAGCGCCACATCGCCGAGAACGGCTGGGAAGGGTTCTTCCGCCGCCAGTGGGACCACGACACCTACGACGGCTACTGGGTGCCCCAGAAACTGATCGCGGACCCGTGGACCCACGGGGCGCTCGGCCCCACCCAGGTCAGAGCATCTGTTCGAGCGTGCGACGATCATCAGGGGCGAGCCCGAGGTCCATAGTGGTAGCAAACATACCGCGTGCCCCTGCAAACCTTATGCTATCCACATTTCACTTACGAGCCACTAGATGGTCCAATGATGTAACACTTGACCCACCCCTCCCTGCGGGCCGACCTTACAAACACTTTCCGAACACCCTTAGCTGGCACGGACATCACCATGCTCAAGACGACCCGCGCCCTCGCGGCCTCGCTCACGCTCCTTGCTGCGGCCGGCCCGCTGGCCGCGCAGCAGCTCGCCTCGCGGCCCGTCCCGTCGGTCGGGGTCGAGTCGTTCACGTTCATGTCCCCCTCAATGGGGGTCAAGTTTGCCGTCAACGTGGGGCTCCCGGTCGGGTACAAGGCCGGCGATACGAAGAAGTACCAGGCCCTGATCTCGACCGACGGTGACTGGGTCTTCGGCGGCGTGTATAACGGGGCCCGAAGCCTGATGACGCAGCAGGTGATCGACGGGATGTTCGTGGTGAGCATCGGCACCGCGGCGGAGGATGGGGAAGAGGAGTGGACCCGCCGGCGGATCTACGAGTTCTCGCCGCCCGACTGGGACCTTAAGGACACCTTCGGCGCCGGGGTGGCGGAGTACTGCCAGAAGTTCAAGTCGGCGCCCGAGAAGTGCACCGGCGGCGCGGGGCCGTTCCTAAACGCCATCGCCAAGGAACTGATCCCGCTCGTGGCCGCGCGGTTTCCGATCGACACGGACCGGCTCGGTCTGTTCGGGATTTCGGCCGGCGGATTCTTTGCGACGTGGACGATCTTCCAGCCGAACTCGCCGTTCAAGAAGTACATCATCTCGAGCCCCGCGATGGCGTACGGGGACGGCACGGCGTTCCGGCTCGAAGAGGCCTGGGCCCGGAATCACAAGGACCTGCCGGTGGGGATCTACTTCGGCGCCGGGGTGCTCGAAACCGGCGACGGGTACCTCGAGGGCGTCGGGAAGATCGTGAGCGGCATGTCCCACCTGTCGGGTATGCTGGGCGGGCGGAACTACGCGGGGCTCAAGCTGGTGACCGAGTACCATCCCGGGATGAGCCACAGCGACGTGATGGGCACCGTCGTGGTACGCGGGCTCCGGACCCTGTACGGCAAGGCCACCGAACCCGCGTTCGACATAAAGCGTTAGGCAGCCGGAACCGGGCCCCCGCAGTGCAACAAGGAAGGGCCATGCTCAACAGACGCCTGGCATTACCCGGCTTGGCCGCGGCCCTCATATTGGCGCAGACGGCATGCGGCGGCGGCACCTTCGACCCGGCAACCGCCACGATCGAGATCGTCGCGGGCGCCAACCTGTCAGACTCCGCCCTGGCCCAACCGGCACAGGCCGTCGTGGTGCGGGTGAGGGGCGCCGGCTCCGGGATCCGAATGGTTTTCGAACCCACCCAGTCACCGTTAGGTGGCCAGTACACGTCCGTTTCGGGCATCGGCACCCCGCAATTCGACGCCGCGTACGCCGACACGACCAACGACCGGGGCCAGGTGGCCGCCCGGTTGTGGTTCGGCTCGAAGGCGGGCCCGGGCTACCTGAGGATCAGGCTTCCGGCGTCCGGCGCGGTTGACTCGGTGCCGTTCACGATTCACGCCGCCGGCCTCTTCACCATGGCCGCGAACCCGTCCGACACCACCATCGTACTGGGCGGGACCAGCATCGTGACGGTCTCGACGGCGGATGCGTACGGGAACTCCCGGCAAGGCGACGCTTTTGTCCTCAAACCACAGGACGACCTGACCACTGTCTCGGGGGCAACCGTACGGGGCGTCAAGCTCGGACGCGCAACGGTTCGGGTGTCCGCCGGGTCCCAGGCCGGCGACGTCTACGTCAGCGTGGCGCCGCCGGTCGACCTGAGCGGCATTACCCCCCGCGGTCTGGCGGCCGCGCGGTCCGACGGGACCAATTTCCGGGTGCTCTTCCCGTTCACGCTCGCGCCGTTCTTCGGACCGACCCGGACCAGCTGGGCCCCCGATGGAAGTGCCGTTGCGTTCGACGCCCTCGCGATCCTCTACGTCGCCCGGAAGAGCGGTGGACTCGTCAAGCTCACCAACGGCTCTCCCGCGGCAAGCAACCCGGCGTTCTCGGCCGACGGCCAGTGGGTCTACTACGCCAGCCAGACCGCCGGATGGCAGATCCGGCGGATCAAGCCGGACGGTTCCGGAGACGAGTTGGTCCTCGCCACGGGCGAGACTCTGGGTTGG
>JANXXJ010000276.1 GCA_025350665.1 Gemmatimonadota bacterium
GACTTCGGCAAGACACCTCCTTCGTGGCCGAGCAATTTCCTGCGCTGTTCGCTTCGACCGATCTAACCGTTCGTGCCTTGCTCCCCGAGCGCACGTTCTGGGAGAAGGTCATGCTACTGCACGAAGAAAACTTCCGGCCGCAGGACAAGATCCGCCGGCCGCGGCTGGCGCGGCACTACTACGACGTCTGGCGTTTGATTAAATCCGGGGTCGCCGCAAGGGCTGCCGCCGACGTGGTGCTGTTCGAGCAAGTGGCCGCCCATCGCAAGGTGTATTTCAGGCGTGGTTGGGTGAACTACGACACCCTGAAACGCGGGACGATTCAGATGGGCCCGCAACCCGAGCAAATCGACGAATGGCGTCGGGACTATACCGCCATGCAAGGCGAAATGTTTCTCGGGGTTCCTCCGGCGTTCGATGAGATCTTGACGAGAATCGCGTCGTTCCAGGCGGACTTCAATGCTGGGTGAACGCGCCTCCTCGAGTGATCCGCCCCTTCGTCCGAAGCGACCTGGAGATCTGACGACCGCCAGAAACGAATGACCCCCCCAGCTATCCTCTCGGAAGAGCCCCATGGGCTCTTGTTGCTGGGGGGGAACCTTTTTTCACTCGGCTGCCGAGCAGCGGTGTGAATCCAAGGTATCGAATCGCCTCATTGAGGTCAATTGCGGGCCGGCCTCGGTGGACACCTCAAATCCGGCCATCAAACGACACCTCAAAACCGGCCACCACGGGCATACGACTGGGGCGGGTGGAAGATCTACGCGGGCGGCCCATCCGTCCGCAAGTCCGGCTGAATCTTGGTGCGCCAGCTCCGGGGCCCACACTTGAGGACATGGGCATGATGGAGGAGGCGGTCGAGTAACGCGGTGACCGCGGCCGTGTCCCCGAGCAGCTTGCCCCAATCCTCGACCGGCCGATTGGACGTCAGGAGCGTTGAGGCCCGCTCGTAGCGCCGCATGATGACTTCCAGGAGATCCTCGGCCGCCGTATGCGGCAGCTTCCGCATCCCGAGATCGTCGACAATGAGCAGCGGGACCGCGGTGAGCTCGGCGAGGTAGCGCCGGCGGGTGCCGTCGAGCGTGGCGTCGGCCAGTTCCTCCAGCAGCGCATGGGCTTCACGATAGACGACCCGATGGCCTTGCTGGATAGGAAGGGGAAAGGGTATGTATTTACCCCTTTCGAATTGAACCATTTACAGTCTCGATCTGCTGTAGACCAAGCCCTCTCGCGCCTGGTGCGGCGTGGGGCGATCAAACGTTTGGGGCGAGGGGTCTACTCGGTCCCTGAGTCCAACCCTCTCGTGGGAGAAATCCCACCCTCCGCCAGCCGAGTGGCCGAGGCGCTTGCGCGAGGTACTGGCGCGCACCTCCAAGTATCAGAAGCCGCCGCGGCGAACGAGGTTGGGCTCACAACCCAAGTGCCGGGCCGACCCACCTACTGGACCAACGGCACTCCCCGGACCCGCCGGATTGGAACTACGGTTATCGAGTTCAAGCGCGGGTCCCCGCGCCGGCTCGCAGGCGCCGGCCGGGCGGCGGGCACCGTGGTTCAAGCGCTCCGCTACCTCGGTCCAGGCCGTACCAATCCGGCGGCGATCGCTCGTCTTCGCCAACACCTGCCCGAGTCGGAGCGTCAGGCACTGCGAGAGATCAGAAACCAAGCGCCGGAATGGATGAGGCCCGCCATTGATCGAATCGCAGGAAAGCACCATGGATGACCTGGCTCGAGGGCCGGCAAGTGATCGAGACTCGGTATTTCGCGGCGCCGGGTCCGATCACTCCCTCCTTGCCCAGATCGTCGAGAAGGATTTCTGGGTCTGCTGGACCCTGCGCCGCCTCTTCGAGCCGCCCTTGGTCGAGGGCATGGTGTTCAAGGGCGGGACGTCCCTGAGCAAAGTATGGAACGCGATCCGTCGATTCTCGGAAGATATTGATCTCACACTTCCCCGCGACACGCTACCCGTTGATGATCCGGCCGCGGCCCACTCCCTCACGAAACGAAAGGCCGCCGTCAAGAAGGTTCAGGCCCTGGTCATCGACTGGTGCGCCGGCACTGGCATTGGGTTGCTTCAGGAGGCGTTCAGATCAGTGCTCGGCGATGCGGGTTGGCGACTAACGGCGCAGGGCGACAGCATCATCTTCGAATACCCTGCTGGGCTGAGTACGGATCACCCGCCATCGGCCTATGTCCAGTCGAACGTGCGGTTGGAGTTCGGCGCTCTGATGCCGGTCGCTCCCTGGGAGAATCACGCGGTTCAGCCGTACGCCGCGTCCGCAGGGTCCTACCGCATGGCGGACCCGGCTGCCCGAGTGCGGGTGCTGGCTGGGGAAAGAACGTTCTGGGAAAAGGTGACTTTGATTCATGCTCTGAACAGCGGGGCCGCCGACAAGATTGGTGACCGGAAATCTCGGCACTATTCCGACTTGGCGATGCTCATCGATCATGATATTGGCACGCGAGCCATGGAACGGATCGACTTGCTTCCGATCGTCGCTGCCGAAAAGGAGTGCTACTACCCGGCCAAAGCCGCGAACTACCCGGCGGCGGCGCGCGGCCGGCTCAAACTTGCCCCATCGAACGAACACCTCGCGGTCATTCGCCGCGACTATCAAGCGATGGCGGAGATGTTCTACGGGCCCGAGCGGCTAACATTGGACGAGATCGTGGCACGGCTGGCCGATCATCAGTGCCAACCATTCCAACCCACTGCGGGCCGCCCGCCCGGAGAAGACGAACGTACCTGCCCCCGATTGGATCAACGCGGTCCGCTCCTGCACTCGCTTCTTGATTCGTTGGTCCGCGGTCACGAAGAACCACGCTCGATCGCGAAGGACTTGCGCCAGCTCAACATCGGGCGTCCCGCGGAGTTCCTCAAAGTGCTTCGTCGAAGAGGAATTTCACGCCGCCCGGAGCTCGCGCTCGAAATCTCGAGCAGCAATGACCTCCCCCTCGGACAAGGCAAACGCCCGGGCCGCGCCCACCACCGACTCGGCCTCCACCACCCCGGCGACCGCATCAGTGCGGATCCGGGTGTCTTTGATCGTCGGAGCCCCGAAGCTGATCCGCGGGTCGAGCACAATCGGCTGCCGCCGGCCGGCCGGCCACCACCGCGAGGCAACCCCCGCCTCGGCGTCGAAGTCCAGCTCCTCGAGGAAGGGCGACACGATATCGGCGATGATCAACTGGGCATCCCGGTCCTGGGCCAATTCGATCATGGCCTCATCGTCGGGGGGCGGTGCGGTCTGGGCGAAGATGGTCTGGCCATCGGTGAAGATGCGGCGGGTCGCGAACGGATGGGCCGTCTTCAACG
>JANXXJ010000246.1 GCA_025350665.1 Gemmatimonadota bacterium
GTGCCAACTCGTCGCGCCCCCGTCACTGCGCCACGCGGCACTCGAGGAGTCGGGACAAACTGCGCCATGCACCCCTTTACATAGGGTAGGGGGGTATAGTACACTGACCCCATGCCGAACTCCCTGACACTGCCGGTCCGCGGGATGACATGCGCCGCCTGTCAGGCCCGCGTCCAGCGATCCCTCGAAAAAACGCCGGGCGTCACCCAGGCCTCCGTCAACCTGATGCTCCATTCGGCGACTGTGGCCTTCGACCCGGCCCAGGTTTCCCCTGAGGGTCTGGTACACGTGATCCGGGATGCCGGCTACGACGCCGACCTCCCAGCCGGACCGCAGAGTGCCGCGGAGGCCCAGACCGAATTGGAGCAGGACCTCGACCACGACTACCTCGAGTACCGCTGGAAGGCGGCGTGGTCGCTGGGGTTGGGCCTCGCGGCGATGATCGTGTCGATGCCCCTGATGCGGGGCGGGCACGCCGGGATGGATCCGCTGATGCGGTGGGCCGATCGGGTCCTGGCGGCTCCGCTCGCGCGGGTCATGCCGGCATTGTTCCTGATCGATCCCAGCCAGCTCCGCTTTGGACTCCTGTTGGTGACCGTCGTCGTGATGGCGTGGGCCGGCCGCCATTTCTACGTCCGCGCCTGGGCCGCGACCCGCCATCGGGCGGCCACCATGAACACGCTGGTGGCTTTGGGTACTGGTGCCGCCTTCCTGCTGAGTGTTGTCGCGACGCTCGCCCCGGGCGCCTTCGAGCGCCGGGGCCTCAGTCCGGACGTGTACTACGAAGCGGTGATTCTGATCCTCGCCCTGCTGCTGGTCGGCCAGACCCTCGAAGCCCGGGCCAAGCGTCAAACCGGCCAGGCCATCCGCCGGTTGATCGACCTCGCGCCGCGAACGGCCCGGGTGATTCGGGGTGGACAGGAACTCGATGTCCCGCTTGGCGCGGTGCTGGTAGGAGATCAGGTCCTCGTACGGCCGGGCGAGCGGATCCCGGTGGACGGGGTTCTCCTCGCCGGCCGATCGGCCGTTGACGAATCGATGGTGACGGGTGAACCCATGCCGGTCGAACGCGGACCCGGCGACAGGGTGGTCGGCGGAACCGTCAATGGCACCGGCGGCTTCACCATGGTCACCCGGGCGGTGGGTGAGGCCACGGTGCTGGCGCGGATCGTGACGATGATGCGCGAAGCCCAGTCCACCCGCGCCCCGATGCAGCGGCTGGCCGACCGGATCAGCGGCGTCTTCGTTCCGGTCGTGCTGGTCATCGCGGCGCTCACGTTTGTGATCTGGTATGTATCGGTCGATTCGGCGCCGTTCGTCCGGGCAGTCACCGCGGCCGTCTCCGTCCTGGTGATCGCCTGTCCGTGCGCCATGGGGCTCGCCGTACCCACGGCCGTGATGGTCGCGACCGGCAAAGGGGCGGACCTCGGCATCCTGATCAAGGGCGGCGAGGCCCTCGAGCGGGCCGGCCGCCTCGATCGGATTCTCCTCGACAAGACCGGAACCGTAACGTTAGGCCGCCCGGATGTGACCGCGGTGGTCCCCGCGGCGGGCCAGGACCCGCGCCGGCTTCTCGGTCTGGTGGCGGCCATCGAGCGAGCCTCCGAGCATCCGCTGGCCGAAGCGATCGTCCGCCGTGCCGGCGAAGATCGGCTCACGGTCGCGGTGGCGGAACAGTTCCGGGCCATTCCGGGGCAGGGGGCCGTGGGGATCGTGGCTGGCGAACTGGTGGTCGTCGGCAACGCGGGCCTCCTTGATGCCTACGGCCTGGCCGCCGGATCGATGGATGATCAGGCCCGCCAGCTCGCCGCCGACGGCGCGACGGTGGTGTACGCGGCGGCCAACGGCGAGCTGTTGGGGTTGATCGCAGTGGCCGATCGCCCCCGTCCGACGTCTGCGGCGGCGGTCGCCCGGCTGCGCGCCCTCGGGCTGGACGTCACCATGCTGACCGGCGATGCCCGACCGACGGCGCTGGCCGTGGCCCGGGCCGTCGGGATCGATGATGTCGTCGCCGGTGCGTTGCCCGACGGCAAGATCGCGGAGGTTGCCGCCCGAACCGACGCCGGCGGGCGGGTGGGCATGGTCGGCGACGGCATCAACGACGCCCCGGCGCTGGTGCGCGCCGACGTCGGTTTCGTGATGGGCTCGGGCACCGACATCGCGATCGAGGCGGGCGACATCACGCTGATGCGGCCGGACCTCGGTCTCGTAGCCGATGCGATCGAGCTGGCCCGGGCCACCGTCCGCATCATGCGCCAGAACCTCTTCTGGGCCTTCGTCTACAACGTGATCGGCATCCCGATCGCGGCCGGAGCGCTCTATCCCGCATTCGGTATCCAGCTGAGCCCCGTCATCGCGAGCGCGGCGATGGCGATGAGTTCCGTGTCGGTGGTTTCCAACTCGCTCCGGCTCCGCCGGTTCCGTCCCGCCCGAACGGCAGAGAGGTCGCATGGCTGAGTCCAGTGCGTCATGTGGTTGCGGGGTCGGTCCTGGTCGGAAGGCCGCGGCGGTGGATCCCGACCTCAAGGAGCGGAACCTCAAGCGTCTCCGCCGGATCGAGGGTCAGGTCAGGGGCATCGCCAGGATGGTAGAGGAGGAGCGCTACTGCGCCGACATCATGACGCAGGTTTCGTCGGTCCAGGAGGCCCTCCGTTCGGTGGGCCGTGAGTTGATGAGGAATCACCTGCGGCACTGCGCCGCGGCGGCAATCAAGGCCGGCGATGCCCGCGCCGAGGCGATGTACGACGAGCTGCTCGACCTGATCTACACCCACTCGCGTTAGACCCGTATCTTTGGGGGCCTATGCCCCGACACCTTACTTTGGCCCTGGCGGCGCTCGCGCTCGCGAGCCCGTCGGCCGCGCAGATCGCCGGCAACATCGTGCGCCCGGTGGCCCGGGCCGTCCGCACCATCCGGGCGCCGGTCATCGACGGTCGCCTCGACGATTCGGTCTGGGCCGCGGCCCCCGTGATCACCGGTTTCGTCCAGCATGAACCGTTTGATGGCAGCGATGCCACCGAGCGGACGGAGGTGCGCCTCCTGTTCGATGGTCGGGCCCTCTACGTCGGGGCTCGCCTGACTGATCGGGATCCGTCCGGCATCATTCGGGGCGAGGCCCGGCGGGACCTCATTCTCAAGGAACAGGACGCATTCATCATCCTGCTCGATACCTTCCACGATCGCCAGAACGGATTCCTGTTCGGCACCACGCCGGCCGGGGTGGAGCACGACAGCCAGATCAACAAGGAGGGCGAGGGCGGTTTCGGGGGACCGGTCAGCAGCGCGCCATCCGTGACCGGCGGAAACGAAAATCTCAATTGGGATGGCACCTGGAAGGTCCGGACCTCGATTGACGACCACGGCTGGTCGGCCGAATTCGAGATCCCGTTCGAGACGCTGCGGTACGGCTCAGGCAAGGTCCAGACCTGGGGGCTTAATTTCGCCCGGTTCATCCGCCGCAAGAACGAAGAGGACTTCTGGTCGCCGGTGCCTCGTCAGCACACGCTGTTCCGGGTCTCGATGGCCGGCACGGTGGACGGGATCGAACCACCCGCGAAACAGATCGCCCTCCTGACCCCCTATGTGCTCGGCTCGGTGTCCCGGGACTACGTCAACGCCGCCAAGGCGGACGGCAACCTCGAGTTCGGCGCCGACGCGAAAATAGGCCTGTCCCCCAGCGTGACCATGGACCTGACGTACAACACGGACTTCGCCCAGGTCGAGGCCGACGAACAGCAAGTCAATCTGACGCGGTTCAATCTGTTCTTTCCCGAAAAGCGCCCGTTCTTCCTCGAAAATGCCGGTGTGTTCGCCTTTGGAACACCTCAGTCCGTGGACCTCTTCTTCAGCCGCCGGATCGGCATCGATGCCGACCGGTCCGTGCCGATCCTGGGCGGTGGCCGGCTGTCCGGTCGGAGCGGCGCGATGTCGTTCGGGTTCCTCGACGTGCAGACCAAGGCGGTGGAGGATCTGACGGGCGGACGGGTCGCTCCCAACAACTATTCGGTCGGTCGGGTGGTGTACGAACTCCCCCACCGCTCGCGGATTGGCGCGATCGTAGCCGATCGGCTGGCCACCGACAGCACCGCGGACCACAACCTGGCCTTCGGGATTGACGGGAAATTAGGGCTGGGCGATGCCGTCTCGGTCGACGGGTATATCGCCCACACCAGCACGCCCAGGGAGACCCGCTCGGCCAACGCGTTCAACCTGAGCGGTACGTACACGACCCGGCAGTGGGAGGTCGGCTCGGCGGTCCGTCAGGTGGACGAGGGGTTCAATCCCGAACTTGGCTACCTCGAACGGCCCGCCTTCCGGTTCTACAGCTTTCGGCTGTTGCGGCATCTCCGCACGCCCCACCTGGCCTGGTTCCGGGAAACGCGGCCTCATATCACGTTCCGTCAGTACGACGATGTCGATGGCCGGCCCCAGAGTCGCCTCCTTCACGTCGACTCCCACTTCCTGTTCGCCAATGGCAGCTTTTTCGAGCTGCCGGGCTTCAACTTCACCCGCGAAGCGTTGCGCGATACGTTCGAGATTGCCAAGGGCGTCAAGATTCCGCCGGGGACGTACGACCATTTCGAATGGTCGACCAGCTACAATACCAATCTGAGCGCGCCATACTCATTGACCGGCACCGTGACCATCGGGGGTTTCTATACCGGGCGCCACCACGGAGCGTCGGCCTCGGTGGTGGCGAGGCCCAGCGAGAAACTCAACGGAACCTTCCGGCTCGCGTATGACGATATTCGGCTGCCGCAGGGGCACTTCCATACGACGCTGGTCGGCGTCAAGTTCGCCTATCTGTTCACGCCGAAGATCTTCCTCCAGAGCCTGACCCAGTACAACAATCAGACCGAGAGCTTTTCGGCCAACCTGCGGTTCGGGTGGCTCGGTCCGGCGGGAACGGGGTTGTTCGTGGTTTACAATGAGGGACGCGCGACCGGCGAGGAAAGTGGTCTCGTCGATCGCGCGTTGGTAGTGAAGTTCACCCGCCAGCTGGATCTGGCGCGCTAGTTCTTCGCGTCCTTCTCGGCCTTGAGGTCCTCGGGCTTGATGTCGAGGTGAACCCCGGCCTGACCGGCCAGGAGCCGGAGCAGGTTCGAGCCGTGCTTGTCCTTGGCGTTCATGCTGACACCCTTCTCGTCGGCGCTCAGGCGGAACAGTTCCCGGCCATCCTCGCCCTTGATCTCGATCAGGGCCCGGCCATCGCCGGCGTCGAGCTTCACGGTGCCGCGCTCGCGGCCCCGGTCGGTGGCCACATCGTAGCGGGCCTCCCCCTTCATCGTCTTGCCATCTTCCGAGGTCAGCGTGGCCTTGAGGCCGCGAATATCGGACTTGGACAGCTTCCGGATGTCGTGCTCGGCCACAAACAGGGGTCGCTTCACGTTGGCCGGCGAAAACGTGACCTCGCCGATCTGGACCAGGTTGTCGTCGCGGACATCGTCGGAACCGACGCACCGGAACGCGGCGTCTTTCCGGTAGTTGAATTCCTCGGTCGCGAGCTGGCAGTCGGCCAGGTCGTCGGGTGCCCGGCCGTCCAGGAGGGCGACCTGCATCAGGACCGACTTGGCGGTCCATTCGCCTTCATTGGAGACCTCGATTGCCCGGACCTGACCGATCCGGCGACCGTCCAGCCGGAAATTGAGGAGGTCCGCGGACGGGTACCGGAGCGCCTGGGCGACTCCGCCGACCGCAGCGGTCTTGAGTTCGTGGATGCCCTTCTTGGCGAGGGTGACGCCGGTGAAGCCGACCCCGAATACGGCCAGCGCCCCGATCCCGATCTTGGCCCAGTAACGATCCATCAGTTGCTCCCGGTTGAGGTCGTGCCCGCTACCTACGGCCGGGGTAGGCCGGGAGTTTCGGTTTGAGACGTCATTCGGCGCCCCGGGGTCGGAAGGCCAGGTCGAGGGCCAGAAACAGGGTCTTGGCGAAGGGATAGAACACGATCGGACAGACCAGCATCAGGCCGCCGCCGCCGTACATCAGGAGGTCCCACGGGGGTGTGGGCCAGGTCGCGATGGCTACGGCCATGACGAGCGCCCCGCCGACCAGTTCGGCGGCCACCACGTTGAACATGTAGGCGCCGACCACGTAGCCGGCCTCCTCCCGTTCGAGGTGCAGGTCGCAACTGGGGCAGCGGTCCCGCATCGTGAGCCAACTCGAAAACAGATCGCCGCCGCCACAATGCGGACAGCGGAGCCTGAGTGCCCGGCCCGCGAGAACGAAGGCGTTCATGGATCTCTTTGGCGACGGTGCCGAATTCTAACGTTGCTGCTCGCCCGGGGGGATCGTAGCTTCACACCATGATCCGATTTGTCACTGCAACCCTGTTCGCCGCATCGGCTTGTCGTGCCGATGGGGGGGGCGCACTCCCTGAAGTCGCCCGACCGGCGCCGGCCACGGCCTCGCTCCGCATTCGGGAGGATAGCCTGATCCCCCGGGACCCCGTTGGCGCTGCCATCCGTCGTGGGAGGGCGATTCTTGCCGCGACGGCCGACTCCCTGCCCGCCAACGTCGGGAACGCGCTCAGGTGTACCAGTTGCCACTTGCGGGACGGAACCACCACGGACGCCGCGCCGTGGGTCGGCGTATATTCGCGGTTTCCGCAGTATCGGAGCCGGAACGCCAAGGTGAATCAGATCCAGGACCGGATCAACGACTGTTTCCAGCGAAGCTTGAACGGGAAGGCCTTGGCCTGGGACAGTCCGGACATGGCGGCGATCGTGGCGTACCTGGCGTTTCTCAGCCGGGGCGTGGCTCCGCCGGGGGACGTCCCCGGCCAGGGGTTCCGCAAGATGGAGCCACTCAGGCCCGACACCGCCCATGGCCGGCTCGTGTATGCGGGTCAGTGTGCCCGGTGTCACGGCGGCGACGGCCAAGGCATGACCAACCCCGATCCAACCGGCTCGCCCCGGTACTATCCGCCGGTCTTCGGGCCCCGGTCGTTCAATGTTGGTGCCGGAATGGCCCGGCTTCGGACCGCGGCCTCGTTCGTGCGCTTCAACATGCCGTTCGACCGACCCGGGACGATCACCGACCAGGACGCGTTCGACGTCGCCGGGTATCTCGTCACTCGCCCTCGTCCGGATTTTGTCGGGAAGGAACACGATTGGCCCAAGGGCGACCCACCCCCGGATGTCGCCTATTCGACCCCGGCCGGCCCGGCGAAAGCTCCCCGGTAAGGCGGAGGTGCGGCAACTGGGTCGACCAGTTGCGCCCGTTCGGGCGTTAGGCGGTCTGGTCTGTCCTGGCTGGTGCCCCGCGGCCCTGAGTGGGTCGTCGGCCATCGGCGGCAGGCGATCGAGCCTCGTTCTCGCAGCTAACCCCGGCCCTTCCATTTGTCGATCTCCCGGCGCTGTTTCTTCGTCGGCCGGCCTTCGCCTTCGAAGAAGATCGGATTCTGAAGTTTGAGGCGGTCCGCCGTTGCCTGGCGGGCCGCTTTGCTTTCGGGGCGCTCCAGGTAGAGGGTCGCCGCGACGGTCGCCGATCCGCGCCGCTGGGCGACGCCGGTCACGTTGAGATCGTGATGGTAGGGGCCGAGCCGGATTCCGACCTGGTCCCCGATCCGGATTGGCTTGCTGCGCTTGGCCCGCTCACCATTCACATCGACCCGGCCGCCGTCGACGGCCTCGGCGGCCAGCGAACGGGTCTTGAAGAAGCGCGCGGCCCACAGCCAGATGTCCAATCGCACCGGACCGGTGGGGGCCGTCTCTCGCATTGGTTCGTCGTCCATAGAATCTCCAGGCCTAACCATATTAACTTGACCCTCCACCTCACAACCAGAATCAGACGAGCTGAATGGGCCAACCCACCGTTCCGGATCCGTCCGGTCGGGCCACGGAGACCGACCGGTCGGACCAGGTGTTCTTGAACACCCGGGTCGGGCTGCCGAGTTATCCGGTATTGATGCGGTGGCTTCTCCTCGGCCGGACCGTGCTCGCCGTCGTCACGCTGATTCAGGCGGCCCTCTCGTTCAATCAGCCGACGGATCTTACCGAGGGGCTGGAGTTTGCCCGGTACGTCGCCGTCATCGCCGTCGTCACCGTGGCGTTGGCGCTCGTGGTGACCGCGTACGGAGCCTACGTCGTCTTCGTGCTCAAGGATCGACCGAGCCTCGGGTTCCTCCAGAGCCAGGCGGCGATGGATCTGCTGCTCGTGACGTCGCTGGTCCACTTCGCCGGCGTGGAGCAGAGCGGGTGGGCGGCGCTCTACGTCCTCGTCATCGCCACCTACGGCATCCTGATGCCGCTCCGTTCGGGCGTGGTCATGGCCCTTTTCGGGGCCGTGCTCTTCCTCGCCAATGCGAGCTTTGCCCAGCCGGCCCGGGCGTTGAGTCCGGGGCTCTGGGGCCAGGTGATCGTCTTCGCGCTCGTCTTCATCTTCGTGGCATTCTCGGGCCACCGGCTCCGGGCCGCCGCGGAAGAGCAGACCCAGCTCGCGACCGAACTGGAGCAGGTCCGATTCGAGGCCGATGAGATTCTCCGGAACATTCGCTCCGGTGTCATGACGGTGAACAGCCGCGGCGAATTGGCCTTCATCAATCCGACCGCCCATCAGATTCTCGGCGTGATCGACGACACCATGGTGGGGCGTCCGATCATGGCGTCGCTCGAAACGCTGGCGCCCGAACTCCATGCGGCGATCGCCGCCGGCATCGAGGGTGGCAAGCGGGTGGCCCGGGCGGAGGGGGCGGTGCACCGCGCGGACGGGCGGACATTCCCGATCGGCCTCAGCACGACCACGTTTCAGCGGGAGCGGGAAACCGTGCCGTCGGTCACGGCCATTTTTTCGGACATCTCGGACGCCCAATACATGCGGGAGCTCCACATCCGAGCCGAACGCCTCGAGGCCGTGGCCGCGCTCTCGGCGTCGCTGGCCCATGAGATCAGGAATCCGCTGGCGTCGATCCGGAGCGCGGTCGAGCAGTTGTCTCGCGGGGCCAACCGGGTTGACCCCGATGAGCGGCTGCTCGGCGATCTGGTCCTGAGGGAGAGCGATCGCTTGAGCCGCCTGCTCGGCGAATTTCTCGATTTTTCAAGGGTCCGGGCCAGCCATTTCCGATCGGTGAATCTGCTGACGGTATCCACCGACGCCGCCCGGCTGATCCGGGAACATCCGGAATGCGGCCCCGGGGTGGAGATCTCGATTTCCGGGCCGGCGATCCTGGTCGAGGCCGATGAAGACCTGATTCACCGGACCGTCTGGAATCTGATGCTGAACGCCGCCCAGGCCATGCGGGGCGCCGGGCGGATCCGGATCGTGATCGACGTGCCGCCCGCGAACGAGTTGCCGCGGGGTGCCGATTTCGATCCGGTTGTCCGCCTCCGGGTGTCTGACGACGGCCCGGGGATCGACCCGGAGCTTGAGGATCGGCTCTTCCAGCCGTTCGTGTCGGGGCGGCCGGGCGGGAGTGGCCTTGGCCTCGCGATCGTGCAGCGGGCGGTCGAGGCCCACCGAGGCCTGGTTCTGGTGGAGTCTGCCCCGGGCACGGGGACTACGTTTACCATTCTGCTGCACCCGAAGTTGACGACGGAGGAAGTGGCATGAGCCAGCAACCCTCGATCCTGATCGTGGACGATGAGTCCGGGATTCTGGATACCCTGCGCATCCTGCTCAGGAAGGAGGGCTTCGAGGTAACGACAGCCCAAGGCGGCAAAGCCGGCCTGGAACAGATCCGCTCGGGCAATCACGATATCGTGCTTACCGATGTCAGGATGCCCCAGGTGAGCGGTCTCGATATCCTCCAGGCCGCGAAGGAACAGGATGCGGTCACCCCGGTCATTCTGATGACGGCCCAGGCATCGCTCCAGACCGCCGTTGCGGCGGTGAACGCCGGGGCGTTCTACTACATCCAGAAGCCGTTTTCGAACGACGAACTGCTGGCGATTCTCCGCCGGGCCTGCGAGTTCCGCCAGATCCGGGTGGAGAACCGGCTCCTCAAGCAGGACATTCGCAAGCGCGGCGAACGCCAATCGGTCTCCCGGCCGATCGGCAAGTCGCGCCGATTCATGGATGTACTCCGGCTCGGCGAACTGGTGGCGCCGACGGACTCGACGGTTCTGATCCAGGGCGAAAGCGGGACCGGCAAAGAGGTCCTCGCCCGCTACATCCACAACCTGTCGATCCGCACGGACGGGCCGTTCCTGTCGATCAACTGCGGCGCCCTGCCGGAAAACCTGCTCGAGAGCGAACTCTTCGGGCACGTGAAGGGCTCCTTCACGGGTGCGGTCCGCGACAAGCAGGGACTGTTCGCGGCGGCCCGTGGCGGCACGTTCTTCATGGATGAGGTCGGCGAAATGCCGCCGTCGCTCCAGATCAAACTGCTCCGCGTGCTCCAGGAACGGGAGGTGATTCCCGTCGGTGCCACCGAGGCGATACCGGTGGACGTACGGATCGTCGCGGCCACCAACCGGGACCTTGAAGAAGAAGTCCGCCGGGGTCATTTCCGGTCCGATCTGTTCTATCGCCTCAACGTCATCGCGGTCGAGCTGCCGGCCCTCCGGGAGCGGCGCGACGATCTCGTGCTGCTGATCGACGCGTTCATGCAGGACATGGCTTCGGATCGCGGCGACAGCCCGCGCGCCCTGTCATCAGAGGCGCTCGACGCGGTGATGGTGTACGACTGGCCCGGCAACGTCCGCGAACTGCAGAACGCGCTCGAACACGCGGTGGTGCTGTCGAAGGGCGACATCATCGAGCCCAGTGCGCTTCCCGACCGGATCACCCGCCGTCGCAAGGAGCCCCTGGTCGCGGAACGATCGTCGCCCAATCCGTCGCTCGACATCATCGAGCGCGCCTACATCATGTGGGTGCTCCAGTCTGAGGGCGGCAACAAGACCCGGGCCGCCGAGGTGCTGGGGATTGATCCATCGACCCTGTACCGGAAGTTGTCACGGTACGAAGAGCAGATCACGAATGTCTGAGTCGGTGGTGCCGGGGGACCGAGCCGGGGCGGAAACCCTGGAGATCATGTCGGCGGCCCCCCGATACAACGCCTGGATGTATCAGGTGATTGCGCCGTATATCGGCCGCCGGGTGCTCGAAGTGGGCGCCGGGATCGGCAACATGTCGGCGTTCATGCTGGACGCCGGGGCCGAGCACCTGGTCCTCACCGACATGGATCCCTGGTACCGCGGGCAGCTGGCCGAGCGGTTCGCCGGCCGGTCGAACGTCCGGCTCGACGAGTTGATGCTGCCCGATGAGACCGCGGCCGCCCGGTTCGCGGCCGATCGTCTCGATACCATCGTGGCGCTCAATGTCGTCGAGCACATCGAGAACGATGCCGGAGCCCTGGCCACGATGCGGACCATGCTGGCACCCGGCGGGCGGATCGTGATCCTCGTGCCGGCCCTGCAGGCGATCTACGGCGAGATGGACCGGGAACTCGGCCACTTCCGACGCTACGGCAAGGCCGGGCTCGCGTCGGTCTTTGCACGAGCCGGATTGTCCATGGACCGCCTGTTCTGGTGGAACCGGGTCGGCGTGGCCGGCTGGTGGTTCAACGGCCGGGTCCGGAAGGTCTCGCAAATACCGCTCGATCAACTCAAGCGGTTCGACCGCCTCGTCCCGCTACTCAAGATGGAACGACTGCTGCCACTTCCGTTCGGCCAATCCCTGATCGCGGTGGGTCACCCGGCATGACCGATCTTCCCAAACTCTCCGTCATCGTCCCGGTCTACAACGAGAAGGACACTCTCCACCTCATCATCGAGCGGCTCCATGCCGTCCCCCTGCCGATGGAGATCGTCTGTATCAACGATCGGTCCACTGACGGCAGCGATCGAATTCTCGACGAGCTCAAAGCCGCCGGGCAGGTCGACACGGTCGTCCACCAGGTGGTGAACCGGGGCAAGGGCTTTGCGATCCGGACCGGGATCAAGCATGCCACCGGTGACGTGATCATCATCCAGGACGCGGATCTCGAGTACGACCCGGTCGAGTTCGGACGCCTCCTCAGCCCGATCCTCGAAAATCGCGCCGACGCCGTCTTCGGTTCGCGCTTTCTGGGCGGGGAGCACCGCGTGCTCTATTTCTGGCACTCGATAGGCAACCGACTGCTGACGCTGGTCTCCAACATGTTCACCAATCTGAACCTGACGGACATGGAGACCTGTTACAAGATGGTGCGGGCCCCCCTGATGAAGTCGCTCATTCTCACCACCGACCGTTTCGGGTTCGAGCCCGAGATCACGGCCCGGCTGGCCCAGGCGAAGGCGAGAATCTGGGAGATCCAGATCTCCTACTCGGGCCGGACCTACGAGGAAGGGAAGAAGATCGGCTGGAAGGACGGCGTTGCGGCCTTCTTCCACATCGTTCGCTTCAACCTGCTCCCCCCGAAGAAGCGACCGGCGGAGTGACTGAGGGCGGCGGCGCCCGGCTCGGCCGAATCACCTTCCGTCTCGCGGTCGGCGCCTTGCTTCTCGCCGGCCTGCTCCCAATCGCCAACTGGATTCCCTCGGAACGGTCGATCCCCTGGTATCCGAATGCGATCCGGGCCTGGACGATCGGACTCGTCTGGGTGGTCGGTGGCGCGGCGATTCTCGCCGCCCTGTCCGACCGGCTGCCCGCCCTTTGGCGCGAGGGTTCGGTCGGCCGGGCGCTCGCCGCATTCGATCCGGCCCAAGCGAGAGCGCTCGCGATCATCACCGCGCTTGCCCTGCTGGCCTATCTCGGGATTGCGACAGCCGCCTTCGATCGCCGCCCGCTGTTGATCGACGAAGTGGTGCAGGTCTGGCAGGCCAGGGGCTATGCGGCCGGCCACCTGTGGCTTCCGCTCGATCCCGATCCGGCTTTCCGGAGTACGCTCAACCTGGTCGAGTTCCAGGGCCGGTGGTTCGGGCACTTTCCTCCAGGGTGGCCCTTGCTGCTGGCCCTCGGCGAGCTGATCCGAGCCTCGTGGATGGTCGGGCCGCTGACCGGGGCGGTCGCGGTATTCTGCTTCGGCCTGGTGCTCCGGCGGGCGGAACCTCAGGCCTCCGTGAGGGCGGGCGCACTGCTGTTGTTCGCGTTTGGACCGTTCACGCTGGCCATGGCATCATCGCACATGAGCCACGGGCCGGTATTGATGTGGCTTCTGGTGGCGTTGGCCGCCTGGCTGGGCTGGCTCGAGCGGCCGACCGTCGGCCGGGCGCTGCTGGTTGGAGCGGCCCTCGGCATGGCCGCGATTACCCGGCCGGCGGATGCGGCCGCCTTCGGTTTCCCGTTGGCATGCTGGGCCGTGCTGAAAATCCGGAACGGCGACCGGTGGACCCGGTTCATCCCGATCGCGGCGGCGGCTCTCGTGCCCCTGGGCTTCATGGTGGCCGTCAACCTGGCGACCACCGGTGCCGCGTTCACGTCCGGCTACGAATTGCTGTGGGGTCGGAACGTCGGGCTCGGGTTTCATCCGGCGCCCTATGGCCCGGCCCACACGCCGCTCCGCGGGCTCGAGCTGATCAGCCTCTATCTCTTCCGGCTTAACACCTATCTGTTCGAGGCGCCGGTTCCTGGCCTGGTGGCCGCCGGCGTTGCGCTGCTGCTGGCGGGCCGCCTTGGCGCTGTCGATCGTTACCTGATGACGGCTGCAGGGATCCTGCTGGCAATGTATTTCGCCTACTGGCACGACGGCTTCTTTCTCGGACCTCGGTTCGTGTATCCGCTGGTGCCGGTACTGGCCCTGTGGACCGCGCGGTTGCCTCGGGCGGTGGCGGCCTGGGCGCCCGGACAGATGCATCGGACCGCGGCGTACGCGATGGGCCTGGCGGTGGCCGGCGCGATCACGTCCGGGATCCCAGCCCGCCTGGGTGCCCATGCGGCGGTCGAACCCGCGATGCGGTTTGACGTCGATCAGGCGGCGACGGACCGGGGAATTCATGATGCCGTCGTCTTCGTTCGGGAAAGCTGGGGTGCGCAACTGCTGGCCCGGATGTGGGCCCTCGGAATTTCCAAGCCGGAGGCCGAGCGGTATTACCACGACATCGACAGCTGCGCCCTCGATGCTGCGCTTGAATCCGCCGAAACCCGGACCGACGGTGGCGTGGATCGGGCGCGGTTTGCGGGGTTGATGGGAGATTCGGCCCGTCTGGTCCGGTCGCCCTTCTCGCCGGACAGCTCGGAACGGGTTCTCGACGGGGCGCACTACACGCCGAGATGTGCCGCGCGGATCAACGAGGATCGGCAGGGGTTCACGCTGTTGGCGCCGACGCTGCTGAGCCGCCGGGCCGACCTGCTGGTCGTTCGTGACCTGCAGGCGAGAAACCGACGGATCCTGGCGTCGAGGCCGTCGGCCTCGGTGTACCTGCTCACTCGTCGTCCCGGGGTCGACCGGGCCGAGTTTCTGCCATTGAATCGGGACTCGGTCGCCGGGCTGCCGGCCGGGCCACCGCGGTGACCTGCCCGGATTAGAACAGCCAGCCCAGCCGCATCTTGAAGACCGACTTGTTGCCGGCGTCCGTCATGCCCCGGCCAATGCCGACATTCCAGATGATGTTCTGCCCGACCTGATAGTCCCACCCCAGGAAGAACTGGTGGACCTGTTCGGCCCGCGGGAGCCAGCCATCGACCGGTCCGACCGCGCCGTAGTATTCGAGACTCAAATCGAGTTTCGGTGAGGTCGTGACGCCGATCCGGACGCCTGGTTCAAAGTCCCAGCCGTCGTCGGAGCCCGGGCCCGAGATCGCCCGTCCGAGAACGGGATTGAGATCCACCTGCCACGGCCCGAATCGCTTTTCGATGATTGGTCGGATCTCGAGCGTGGATGATGCCGCCTCGAACTGCTTTTTTGGAAATCCGACCTCGGCGGCCAGGCTGACGTCGACCGGCCAGTGCCACGTCCGGGGAACCGCAACTCGTGGCCTGAATCGGTAGCCGACCACGTCCGCGCCGGCCCCCGGACGGTAGGCCAGGACCAGATAGCCGGCCATCTCGAAATTGGCCGTGATCCCGCGAGTCAGTTCGAAGGTGAGGTGGGTCTGGTGCTGCGTCGGAGCCACCGTGCCCTCCGGGGCGGTGGTCCCACGGAAGATGTAGTTGAAATGGGTCTCGAGGTCCCAGCGCCCTTTGGGCACCGTTTCATACTCGTAGACCTGAATCTCGAAGGGATCCTGGGCGGCCACGGTTCCGGGTGCAGACAATGCCGCGGCGGCGAGCAGGAGATGCCCTGGCTTCAAGTGGTTCATCGGTGGCGTTTGGCCTCAGGATCTCAGTTTTGATGCCCACCGGATACGGCCGCTGGGCTCGAGATGTTGAGACCGACCCCGTCAACGAGGCGGGAGGCTGGGTTGTCGCGCCCGCTCCATCGACTTCGAGAATTCGGTGAGTCCGCGAGCGACCCCCGCTTCGGCAACCGCCAGCGCCTCCTCGGTCCGACCGGTAGTCAGCAGACACTCGAACAAGCGGCTACGGACGGTCGTTCCGTCCAGGTAGGCCTCGACGCCGCGTTTGAAAATTGGAATGGCCTGATCGCAGTGATGCTCCGTCCGGAGGATCTGGCCCCATTCCTCGAAAACCCGATAGTCACCGGCGTAGAGGTCGGCGGCCTGCTGGTACATGGCGGCTGCCCGCCGCGACTCTCCCTGCCTGACCAGCTCGCGGCCGAGGACGAAGTAGCCGCGGTAGCCGCCGGGCTGGTCGATGATCGTCTGGGCGAACAGCGTCAGGTTGTCGTGCCAGACGGCCTGCCGGGAATAGCTGCGGGCGGCACCGAGGCCGATGACCGTGGCGAGCGCGCCGGCGACCAGCCACCGATGCCAGCCGCTCTGACCGATCTGGGCGACCAGGGCCCCGGCGGCGAGCACGATCCCGACGCTCGG
>JANXXJ010000289.1 GCA_025350665.1 Gemmatimonadota bacterium
CTATCTCGATTCCATCAGCCTGGTCGATACGGCCGCGGTCGTGATTACGGATTCAGGTGGGCTGCAGGAGGAGACGACGGCGCTTGGCGTGCCGTGCCTTACCGTACGTCCGAATACCGAACGGCCGGTCACTGTCACCGAAGGGACCAATCGCCTGGTCGCGCCGGATCGTCACGCCCTCATCGCCGCCGTCGACCAGGTGGTGCTTCGTCTCGAGCAGAGTGAGCACGTGCCGCGGCGGCCGGAGGGCTGGGACGGCCATGCTGGCGACCGGGTGGTCACCGCCCTTTTGAATCATTCGGTGGGAGGCCCCAACGAACTCGTCAATCCGGCCGCGGGCCGACAGGTGGCGGTATGAGAACGCGGGGGTGTCTGGTCACCGGCGGGGCGGGGTTCATTGGCTCACATGTGGCTGAAGCGCTGCTCAACCTCGGCCATCGGGTCCGGGTCGTGGACAACCTGTCCACCGGGTCTGAGGCGAATCTGGATGGGTTCCGCGAGCGCATCGATTTCGTGATCGGTGACTTGACGGATCCCCGAGTCTGCGAGCGGGTCGTGGATGGCATCGAATGGGTCTTCCATCTGGCCGCCCTGCCGAGCGTTCCGCGGTCGATGAAGGATCCCTGGGCGTCCCACGAGCACAACGCCGCAGCGACCCTGCGGCTCCTGATCGCGGCCCGGGAGGCCAAAGTGGGGCGGGTTGTTTACTCCAGTTCCAGTTCGGTCTACGGCGACACGCCGGTGCTGCCGAAGGTAGAAACGATGGAACCGCTGCCGAGGTCGCCGTATGCGGTCGCCAAGCTGTCGGGCGAGCAATACGTCTTGAGCTTCGCCCGTGCCGGTCTGATCGAGGGCGCGGCCCTCCGATATTTCAACGTATTCGGTCCTCGTCAGACGCCGAACTCCGCCTATGCGGCGGTGATCCCCTCGTTCATGGCCGCCGCTCGAGACGGTACGCCGGCCCGACTCTTCGGCGACGGCGAACAGACCCGAGATTTTACCTACGTCCGGAACGTGGTTCACGCCAATCTGCTGGCGGCGGGGGCGACCGGGGCGGCAGCAAACGGTGTGGTGGTCAATTGCGGGGCGGGGGGGCGGACGTCACTGCTGGACCTGGTTCGGCAGATCGAAGCCGTGTCGGGCCGCCCGGTCCCGCTCGATCATCAGGGGCCCAGGGCCGGCGACGTGCGCGACTCGCTGGCGAGTCTCGAGCGGGCCCGCGCCATCTTCGGCTACGAGCCGATCACCTCGCTCAAGGAAGGCCTGGAAGAGACCTGGCGCTGGTTTGTCGATGCCCAGGTTGCGCTCCGGTAGGCGGGCCCTCGCCAGATGGTGAGGACCCTCCTGGGGTTGTTGCCCGCTGGCCTGGCGACCGGCCTTCGAAATGGCTACCGCCAACTCCGAGCGAAGTACGTAGCGCGTTTTCTCGCGTATGAGACGCCGGCCCTCGACCATTCCTTGCGGGCCCTCGGCCTTAGGGATGGGGATGCCGTGATCGTCCATGCGGCTTTCAGGCCATTCAACGGCTTTCAGGGTGAGCCGTCGCACGTTATCGATTGCCTGACTGATATCGTCGGCCCCGCCGGCCATCTCTTCATGGTCTCGATGCCCTACGAGGGCACCGCTCGGGACTACCTCGCGGAACCGGCACCGTTCGACGTCCGACGGTCACCGTCGCGAATGGGGCTCCTGTCTGAGGCGTTCCGACGACGACCGGGAGTTGTTCGCAGCGCCAATCCTCTCCACCCGATTCTGGCTTGGGGGCCGAAAGCGGACTGGGTCGTCGCCGGCCATGACAGCCTCCAATACTCGTGCGGGCCCGGGTCGCCGTTCGAGAAGATGCTCGAGTTGGGTGGCAAAGCCCTGTTCTTCGATGTCGACCTCGACGTCCTGACGTTCATGCACTATCTCGAAGACCGGTTGCAGGGGTCAGCCCCGGTCGCCGTGTATGATCCGCGGCCAGGTTCGAAGACCGTGGTGCTCGCGAGCGGTGAACGCCGGCAGGTCGAGGTGTATCCGTTCTCGCGCGAGGCCGTTCGCCGACGCCAGTTTGCCCCTTTGTACAACCGCCTCATTGGCAGCGGGTTGGTGGCCGCACAGACCGTCGGCAACACCCGGCTCCAGTTGACGCGACTCAGTTCCGTCGTCGAGACGGGCGACGCGCTGCTCGAGGAGGGGCGTCACATCTTGGGGGGGCCAGACGAACCCCTTGCGGTCAAACCTCGCCGCGGAGGCCTGCGATTCATCGCGACCCGGGCGTGCGAACTGGTCGTGGTTGCGCCGCTGCGTCAGCTCCGGCGGAATGTCGCGATCCCGGCCCGGTCCCTCCTGGATTTGACCCGCCTTGCTCCCGAAATGCAGGCCGAGGCAGGCAAGGACCGACTCGGTCTACCGCCAGGCGATCCTCCCCTCGACCGGTGCACGGCGGCTGCCGTACAATGGCTTTGCCTGGCCCAGGACCGATCGACGACAGCCGATGGCGGGGTCGCACGCCACTACACCATTGGTCGGGGCTGGTCGAGCTCCTATCCGGAAACGACCGGATACATCGTACCGACCCTGCTCGAGTATGGGTACAGGGTCGACTCCCCGGATCTGGTGGCCCGATCCCGTCGGATGCTCGACTGGCTCCTGTCGATCCAATTGCCGAATGGTGGTTTCCGCGGTGGAGTGGTCGACCTGACCTCGCCTGATGCCGTCACGTTCAATACCGGGCAAATCCTGCTGGGTCTCGCTGCCGGCGCGCATCGATTCGCGGATGGCAAGTACCAGGCTGCGATGAACCGCGCGGCGCAGTGGCTGGTAGACACCCAGGATTCCGATGGGTGTTGGCGCCGGTTCCCGTCGCCGTTTACGGCCCCTGGCGAAAAGGTCTATGTGGGCCTGCCCCGATTTCATGGACACGTCGTTAGGCAGCGAGCCGGAGCTGCTGCTCGAAGGCGGCCGGGCTGAGATACCCGAGATGCGAATGCCGCCG
>JANXXJ010000294.1 GCA_025350665.1 Gemmatimonadota bacterium
CCACCGGATCGACCTCGCTGCCGCCCTGCGCTGGGCCGAACGGCTCGGCCTGAACGAGGGAATCGACAACCACTTCAGCTGTGCCGTCGACGACCGCGGGCACCAGTTCCTCGTCAACCCGCTCGGGTTTCACTGGCGTGAGCTCAGCGCGAGCCAATTGGTGCTCGCCGATGGCGATCGCCGGATCCTCGAGGGCACCAACGTCGTCGAAGACACCGCCTTCTTCATCCATGCGCCGCTCCACCGGAACAATCCCCGGGCCAGGGCCGTCCTCCACACGCACATGCCCTATGCGACCGCGCTCACCATCATCGAGCGCGGCCGGCTCGAGATGGTGTCGCAAAACGCGCTGCAGTTCTTCGGCCGGGTGGCGTACCTCGATGACTACGAGGGTCTGGCCCTCGACAACTCCGAGGGAGACCGGATGGCGGCGGCGCTCGGCGACCGGTCCGTGCTGTTCCTGGGGCACCACGGCGTGATCGTCACCGGTCCCACGATCCACGCCGCCTGGAACGACTTGTATTTCCTGGAGCGGGCCTGCATGGTCCAGGTCCTTGCCATGTCCACCGGCCGGCCGCTCCGTCCGATCCCGGACCGCGTCATTGCCGAAATGGTGAAGGCGATGAACACCAACGCCGATGCGGTTGACCAGCCCCGAAAGCATCTCGAGGCACTGAAACGAATTCTCGATCGCGAATCGCCGGACTACCGTTCGTGAGGAAAGCCGGCTACGACCGGAGGCCGCCCCCGCAGATCAGGACTTCACCCGTCACGTAGTCCGATTCCGGGATACAGAACATGTAGACCGCCCCGGCCGCCTCATCCGGCGTGCCGGCCCGCCCGACCGGGATCATCTTTTCCATCATCTTGTGGGCCTCCGGATTCACCCCGACCCGGATCTGCTTGCCGGCTACATCGATCGTGGCGCCGCCGTCCGCCGGGGCCTCGGTCAGCCGGGTCAGGATGTAGCCAAAGGCCACCGCGTTGACGGTGACTTTGTACCGGCCCCATTCCTTGGCCAGAGCCCGGGTCAGACCGATCACGCCGGCCTTGGCCGAGGAATAATTGGCCTGGCCCGCGTTCCCGCCGGTGCCCGAGATCGACGAAATGTTCACGACCTTCCGGAACACCTCGCGGCCCTCGGCCGCCTCGCGCTTGGCCGCTTCGCGAAGGAAATCGCTCGCCGCCCGAAGAATCCGGAACGGCGCCTTGAGGTGCACATCGAGAATCGCATCCCACTGTTCGTCCGTCATCTTCTGGATGACGTTGTCCCACGTGTACCCGGCGTTGTTGACGATGATGTCGATCCCGCCGAACGAATCGAGCGCCGTCTTGACGAACCGCTCCGGGAAGGTGGCGTCCGTGACGCTCCCGGCACAGGCGACCGCCTGCCCGCCGGCGGTCCGGATCGCCGCCACGGTGTCATCGGCCGGCCCCTGATCGAGATCGTTGACCACCACCTTGGCGCCCTCGGACGCCAGCTTCACCGCGATCGATCGCCCGATCCCCCGCCCCGACCCGGTCACCAGCGCCACCCTGCCTGACAGCTTGCTCATGATGCTTCCGTTTGGTTGAGTGTCCCGTTGCCGCACCGCGACCGAGACGAACGAGGTCGGACGCGGTCATCCCGATTGGCGTCGCCGGACGCTACGCCGGATCGACGACGGCGAAACCCGAGAACTTGGTCTCACCCTGCGCGTTGACGAGCGTGAGACCAAGCCGGGCCCGTCCGTTCGGATCGACCTCGGTCACACTGCCCCGAGCCGTCAGGACCTCGCCCGGATAGGTGATCGCCACGAAGCGCCCGCCGAATTCCCGGACCTGGCCCTGGCGAACCCAGGTGGTGACCAGACGGCCGACGTACGCCATCCCCAGCATCCCATGCATGAACACGTCGGGATATCCCGCCGCCTGCGCAAAGACGGAGTCGATGTGAAGGGGCACGTGATCGCCCGAGCCGCCGGCGTAGAGTGCCAGCGTGGAGCGGGCAAGCGGCGGCAGGGCGAGGGCGGGCAATTCCGAACCCACAACGAATCGGTCAGCCATTGCGCACCACCAGGACCGTCTCGGTCCGTGCCAGGGGACGCCCGCCCGTCGCGTCATCGACCGCGAGCTCCCAGACCACGAAGTCGAGCGCGCCGTTCTTCTTGGAATAGATGTCCTTGATTCGCCTCGTCACCCGCACCCGGTCCCCGGCGCAGATCGGTTCGTAGTTCACGATCTTCTCCTCGCCATGGAGCAGCCTTGAAATCGGGATGCCGACTTCCTCAAGGTACCTGAGACCGGCGGGGTCATCGGCACCCAGACAGTACGCAAACGTGACCGGCGCCAGGATCGACCGGTACCCTGCCGCCCGAGCCGCCGCCACGCTGGTGTATTCGGGCCGAGTCTCGCCGATGGCCTTGGCAAAGAGCCGGAGCCGGCCCGGTTCCACCTCGACCTCCCAGCCGGGCCAGGTCCGGCCGATGTGCGCCCGATCGATCATGTCGCGACTCGTTGATTGAGATGTCCTAAGGTAAGACTGGGCCTCCGCTCGCGGCAAACGGCCAACCCTTCCGCTCCGTCGAGGCCGCCGCTACCATCGACCATCTCCGCTCACCCGACCCGAGGTTTCGATGCCCGCTCGTCGTTCCGGCTTTCTCGTGATCCTCGCGGTGCTGGCTCTGGGCGCGTTGCGCCCCGCAATCGCCACGGCTCAGCACGCCATTCCGACCCCGGAGTCGATCCTCGGTTTCCCCGTCGGCGCCGATTATAAGATGGCCACCTACGAGGAATCGATCCGGTATTTCCAGGCCCTGGCCGCCAGCTCCGATCGGATCAAACTGGTCGAGGTCGGCAAGACCTCGGAAGGACGCCGCTGGTACCTCGCGCTGATCTCCTCGCCGGCCAACCTCGCCAGGCTCGACCGGTATCGCGACATCGCCCAGCGCCTCGCTCATCCGGAGGGACTCACCGATGAGGAGGCCCGGAAACTCACCGCCGAAGGCCGTGCCTTCGTGGACATCAGCGGCGGGCTCCACGCCTCCGAAGTGGCCGGCGCCCAGCACACCATTCAGCTCGCCTACGACCTGCTGACCGCCAAGGGCGACCCAACCGTCGACGCCATCCTCGACAACGTCGTCCTCATGCTCTGGCCCTCCTTGAACCCTGATGGCCAGAGCATCGTCGTCAACTGGTATCGGGAGACCGTCGGCACCCCGTACGAAGCGGCGCCGATGCACGAGCTCTACCAGAAGTACGTCGGCCACGACAACAACCGCGACGCCTACATGCTGAACGTCCCCGAATCGCGGGTCGTGGCCCGGACCTGGCGGGCGTGGGAGCCGCAGATCATCTACGTCCACCATCAGTCGTCGCCCTTCCCGACCCGGATCTGGCTCCCGCCGTTCGCGGAACCCGTCGCGACGGAAACCCCGCCCCTCATGGCGCGTCAGGTCAACGCGATCGGGATGCTGATCGCCCAGGCTCTCGAGACCAACGGCCAGGTCGGCGCCACCCACATGGGAGACGGCTTCGACGCCTGGTACCCCGGCTACATCGACTACCTCCCGATGATGCAGCACATCAACGCCTACTGGACCGAGACGGCGCTCTACCGGTATGCCACGCCGTATTTCTACACCCTCCAGGATTTCCCCGCCTCAATGCGTGATTTCCGGAATCAGTCCCTGTATTCGAGCCCATGGCCCGGCGGATGGTGGCGGCTCAAAGATGCGGTGGGCTACATGGAAACGGCATCGATCGCGACCCTCGACTACGCCGCCAAGTTTCGCCGGCAGATTCTCATGAATCGGGTCCGCTCCGGACAGGCCGCGATTACGCGCTACCGGAAAGAGCCTCCCTACGCCTACACGATTTCACCAGACCAGCGGGACCCCATGGCCGCCGTGGAGCTGCTCCGGCGTCTGGCCTTCAATGGCGTCAGGATCAACCGCCTCACCCGTGAGGCGGTCCTCGATGGCGTTCGTTACCCGCAGGGAACCTGGATCATTCCGATGGACCAGGAGTTCGCCCCGCTCGTGCGCCAGCTGATGACGCCGCAGGCCTACCCGGATCTCCGTGAGTATCCTGGCGGACCGCCTGAGCAGCCGTATGACGCGGCCGGCTGGACGCTGCCGTATATGATGGACGTGCATGCGATCGAGATCCGCTCTCCCCTGACCACCGAATTCCGCGCGGCCCTCGGCCCCGTCAAGGGTCCCGTGGCCGACTGGGCTGCCGCCGGGGATGCCGACTTCCGTACCAGCGAAATCGCCGCCGGCATTCCGACGCCGGTCGGCCACACCGGTGGGTCGGGACCGACCCTGGCCCTCGATCCACGGGAACTGAATGCGTTTCGCGCCATGAACGAAGCGACGGCGGCCGGCGGAACGGTCCGCGTCGCCGGGGGGAAGTATCTCGTGTCGTCCGTCGGCGCCGACCCCGTCGCCCGATGGGCCACGGACCTGGGGCTCACCGTCACTCGGGGCCCGTCCGGCGGCGCCGCGACCGCCACGCGGGTCGCTCTGTATCAACCCTGGCGAGCCAGCATGGATGCCGGCTGGACCGCCTGGCTCCTCGACCAGTACCGTTTCCGCTATGCCACCGTCACCAACGCCGACCTCCGCGCCGGCGACCTCGGTCGCCGGTTCGACGTCATCATCGTCGCGTCGGACGAACCTCAGGGCCTCCTGGAAGGATACGCCAAGGGCGCGGTCCCGCCGCGGTACGAGGGCGGGATCGGCATCGAAGGGGTGCGCGAATTGGATCAGTTCGTTCAGCAAGGCGGCACGATCGTGTGCTTCAACCGGAGCAGCGACTTTGCCATCGAACAATTTCACCTCCCGGTCAAGAACCTGGTCGCCAAAGTCGAACGGAAGGATTTCTTCGCGAGCGGGTCGATTCTCGAGGTCACCACCGACACGACCCACCCGGTCATGGCCGGGATGCCGGCGCGGGCCAGAGTCTTCTTCGACGACAGTCCGGTGTTCGCCCCGGAGGCGGGATTCGAAGGGGCCGTGCTCGCCCGCTACCAGGGCGACGGGACGCCACTCGCCTCCGGCTACCTCCTCGGCGCCGAAAAGCTGCGCGGATATGCCGCGGCGGTCGATGTGAAGCATGGCCGAGGCCACGTGGTGTTGCTGGGATTCAGGCCGCAGTGGCGAGGCCAGACCTGGGGCACCTTCCGGATCGTGTTCAACGCCGCGCTGTTCGGACGCGAGGCGGCAACCGAGGCCAAAGGAGCTCCCGGATTCTGGACGGCGCCGGCGAAAGGCGCCGTCGCGGATTCGGCCCCCAAGAAGCCATGAAGCCGGCTCGCTGACTCGAACGGCCTCCGTTCCCCGTAAGGATCCCGACCTTCGGGGGGACAACCCAGAGCATGAACGAGGCGGTGAAGGGTCGTTTCGACCGGATTGTCCGGGACCACGGCCCGGCCCTCCGCCGCCTGGCGCTGACCTACGCCCGGACCCAGGCTGACGCCGACGATCTCTTCCAGGACATCTGCTTCGGGCTCTGGCGCGCCTTGCCCACCTTCCGCGGCGAGAGCAGTGAGCGCACCTTCGCGTTCCGCATCGGCCACAACCGCGGCATCACCTTCCGGACCCGGCAACGGCACCATGAGCCGATCGACGATGCCCTGCCCGATCAGCGCCCCGGGCCCGACGCCGTCGCCGGGCAGGCCTTGCTCCGCGACCGGCTGATGGACGTGATCCGGTCGTTGCCCGAGGGCCAGCGGCAGGTCATAACGCTCGCGCTCGAAGATCTCAGTCATGCCGAAATCGCCGAAGTCCTGGGCGTCAGGGAAAACAACGTTGCCGTCAGGCTGACGCGGGCCCGGCAGCGGCTCCGACAATTGCTGGCCGGAACGGGAGAATCGGAATGAACGCCACCGTCGAACGAGATTGGCAGGACTGGGGCACGGCCTGGCGACAGGGCGGAACGGTGTCGCTGCCGGAAGCCGGGATTCGCCTGGTCGTCGAACGCCAGACGCGTCGCCTCCGCTTCACCTTGGCGATGGAATGCCTGGTCACGGTGCTGGTCGGGGTCGGCGTCCTCTGGATCGTTCTGGCGGAGCGGACGACAGCCGCCCTGGTCTGGGGAGCCGCGGCCGTTCTTCACGCCGCGGTGGTCTGGATCTTCACCCTCTGGAATCGTCGCGGCACCTGGCGGCCGTTGTCCCAGGCGGTCGGTGACTACCTGGCCTTGGCTCTGGCACGGTGCGAACGGGAGGCGCGGGCAGCGCGCTTTGGGTTTTGGCTGGTCGTGAGCGAGAGCGCGGCCGTCATGGCGTGGGTCCTGGCGAGCCCGCGGGCCACCGAACCGGCCGGCCCCGACTGGTGGTGGATCCCGCCAACCGGTGTCACTGCGGCCGTGGTAGGCTGGACTGTCTGGTTTGGCCGCCGAGCGAACCGCCAGGCCGCAAAGCTCCGGGAGCTGGCTCGGCAGCTGGACGACTGACTGATTCAGGTTCCCCCCGTCGAGGTCGGAAGGCCGCCGGACTCGAACTAGCTACTCGTGCGCAATCGCCGCGATCACCGGCAACTCGGCCGCCCGTCGCGCGGGATAGGTCCCGAACACCAGGCCAACGAACGACGAGGAGACGATCGCCAGCACCAGCGTGCTGACGGAAAGTACCGGATAGACCGGCACGCCGACGACAAGGCGGAATACCGCCGTGACGACCACGGCCAGCAGCAGCCCGACCATCAGTCCCACGCCCGTACCCGCCACCGCGATCGACACCGATTCCGCCAGGAACTGGGTTCGAATGTCCGCGCCCCGGGCGCCAACGGCTTTGCGGATACCGATCTCCCGGATCCGCTCCGTCACCGACGCCAGCAGGACGTTCATGATCCCGACGCCGCCAACCACCAGCGAAATGCCGACCAGTGCCCCGAAAAACAGCTTCGACAGCAGGAAAGCCCGGTTCACCTGAGCCAGACGCTCGGCTCCGACTTGCACCCGGACCCGATCAGGCCAGCGGACGTAGCGCCGGGCCAGCCAGTCCGTCGCAGCGCCGCGAAGGGCGTCGACGGCCTCCACAGTCCGCGCCTTGAGCTGCAGCGTCGGGGTGAACTTCCCCGACCTCGGCGGGTCGAGGAGCGCCGGGGCGGCCCGGATCGGGGCGAACGCCGCGAAATCCGGATTGTTCGGTTCCTCGAACGGATTCCTCGCCTCAACCCCCACCACCCGGCGGACCCGGCCATGGACGACGACATCCTCGCCAACCATGCCCAAGGGGTCGCGCCCGGGGGACATTTCCCTGGCCAGCGCGTAGTTGAGCACCACGACCGGCGCGTTATGCGCTGCCTCGGCCGAACTGAAGAACCGGCCTGCGCCGAGATCGACTTTGACGAAGTCCGGAAGGTCGGCGGTGCCGAGGCTGATTGAGGCCTGGTGCTGGATGCCACGATAGCGGGTCCCGACGCTGCCAGAGAGCACCATCGTCACCGCCCCCACTCCCTCGACTGCCCGGCGGGCATCGGCCGCGTCCGCCATCGTAAACACTGGATAGTCCGTGATCGGCGTCCACTGCCCGTCTCGATAGTCCGACGTCTTCGACGAGATCGCGATCACCTGGACCGACGTTTCGGACTCGATCTGGCCCCGGGCAAATCCCATGACACCGTCGCTCACCGCCATTGTGGCCACCAGGGAGGCGGACCCGATCACGATCCCCAGCACCGACAGGATCGTGCGCAACGGATGAATGCGGAGTGCGTCGACCCCGACCCGGACATTCGCCCCAAAGGCAATGCGATTGATCATGTGAGGCGGGTCCGTACGGTCCCGCACAGCCGCGGGTTTCCGCCCACGCTACCCGCCGGAAGGCGGCGTGGAAAGGTGCTCCATGACGATGACCCACCGGCCGGAGACCCGGCGGAACACCGCCGTCCAGGCACCCCGAATGACGTGCGGATGCCCCGTCGGAGCGATATGGGGGATCGACCAGCTTGCCGTCATCACCGCCGCGTCGGGGCCCAGCCGCTCGACATACACGTCACCCCATTGCCAGGTCGCGTCCTTCATGTTCTTGCCGACGTTGTCCCAGAAGGCCTGGATGCCGGCGTGGAGCGAGTCGACCGACGAGATGATCAGCCCCCCGCTCGCCGACACCACGTGGCCGGAATCGGGATAGAGGCCTTCCATCCGCTCGACCAGCCCCGGCCTGGTGAAGTCGTAGGCCTGGCCGATCCGCGCCTTGAGAGTGTCCGCCAGCGCCGCGTCGGATCCCGGGGTCGGGGGGGCCTGACGGCAACCTGGCAGCAGGAAGAGCACGACGAGAAGGAGGCGATTCATGGGCTCGGACCTGTCCGGGTGAGACGACGGCGGCGGTGTCGAAGAGGTGGCACCGTTCCACCGCGGTAACCTAGCAGGCCGGGACCGACCCCGACGTCCGGCTCGCTATCCGTGAAGACCGGCCGTACATTCCATCCGAGTCCCCCTCGTGGTAGGAGAAGCCCCGTGCGAATCCGTACCCTCGCGTTGGTCGCCGTTGGTCTCGCAGCCTGTTCCGCCCCGCAGCAGACCCAGCCGCCCGTTTCCCGGGACCTTCACCTCGGCACCACCGCGCCCCACGACACCGGCGTGGTTTCCGAGATCGAGATCGGCCGCCTGCCCAAGGCTCGCACCCCATCGCCCGGCGCCCGAAGCCACGTTGCCGCGGCCGCGCTCGAAGCCCCGGCGCCGAGGCTCGCGATGGCCTCAACGTCAGCTGCCCTGATCGAGCCGACCCACGACTTCAAGGATGCGCCGGAGCCAATCGAGATTCTGGTGGCCGGCCCGGCCCCGGCCGCGATGCCCGGCACCGGACTCGCGATCGGGCTTCAGCGGGGCGGCATGGGTGAGGGGGGATGGTCAACTGGAGGCCGCCGCGGCGGCGTGATCATCCGGGGTGGCATGGGCGGCACCGATGATGACTGCGACATCCGCCACCCGCACAGCTCGCCGATCGCCATCCACAGCCTCACCCCGGGGTTCCGCGGCGGCATTCACTGACGGACGCCAGGACCCGGAAGGCAAAGACCCCGCCTGACCATCATGGTCAAGGCGGGGTTTTCCTGGTCCAGTAATGGGCCTGGGAAGAGTTGAACTTCCGACCTCACGCTTATCAGGCGGATGAAGACCGTTAAGAATACCGACTGCAGTGCGGTAACTCATTGACAGACCGCGGGATCTCGCCCGGGTGGGGAGGCCTGCGTTCGGACCATTGCGGACCCAATCGACACACCAATCGACACATCGATCTTCACCGAACCGACCTCCAGTCACCCCGGTGGCGAAGCTGTGTTGCCCTTAGGACGGCCAGGCAGGGCCGAATGCCCCTAATTCAAGGCCGAGCGACCCGAAGCAAGGGTTTTTCCCAACTGGTAGGATGCTCGACCCTATCCGATATTGGGCAAGCTCCAACCCTTCGGTCCGTGCGCAGGCGGCGGGCACAGGGCCTGAACCGGGGTACCAGAGTGCGATGGCGCGATCCCGGGCACTATAGGAAGTGATAGTTGTCCTCTTCCTGAATGTCCTCAATATTGGTGGTTGACGACAGAGGTGGCTCCGCATTTCTGAACAGGTCGGATAGTTGGATCGGCGGGCTTCACGGACGATGGTTCGTCCCTCGATTCTGGAGCCCATCCTATGTCCCGTCGTCCCCGTCGTAACCATTCCCCCGCCTTCAAGGCCAAGGTCGCCCTGGCCGCCGTCAAAGGGGAGGCCACGCTGGCCGAGCTGGCGCAGCGCTTTGACGTCCACCCCCACCAGATCGGCCAGTGGCGCGAGCTGTTTCTGGCCGGCGCCGCCACCGTCTTTGCCGAGGGGCGCCCGCTCGATCCGCCCGTCGATGTCCAGGTGCTCCACGCGAAGATCGGCGAGCTGACGCTCGAGAATGATTTGTTAGATCGCGCGCTCGCCAAGGCCGGGGGGCCGAGCGCCAAGCGATGATCGACCGGACCCATCCGCTGCCGATCACCCGCCAGGCAGCGGCCTTGGGGATCAGCCGCGGGAGCGTGTACTACGTCCCGCGGCCGGTGTCCGACGCCGACCTCGTCCTGATGCGCCAGTTGGATGCCCTGCATTTGGAGTTTCCCTACGCGGGAGCGCGGCTCCTGCGCCGCTTGCTGCGGCGCGCGAGCGTCGTGGTGGGGCGTCGCCACATCGCGACCCTGATGCGCCGGATGGCGATGACGGCGATCGCGCCCCAGCCGGGCACCAGCCGCCGGCACCGCGCCCACCCGGTCTTTCCGTACCTGCTGCGCGGGCGCGTGATCACCACCCCGAACCACGTGTGGGCGATGGACATCACGTATATCCCGATGGCGCGGGGGTT
>JANXXJ010000312.1 GCA_025350665.1 Gemmatimonadota bacterium
GCCGCCGGCGAAGTCGTCGAAGGCCTTTTCCGTGACCCGGATGATGTGATTCTGAATGAACGGCGCTCCTTCGGCGGCGCCCTGTTCGGGATGCTTGAGGCAGCATTCCCATTCCAGCACCGCCCAGGAGGCGTAGTTGTACGCGGCCAGTTTCGAGAAGACGGCGGCAAAATCAACCTGCCCGTCGCCTAACGAACGGAACCGCCCGGCGCGGTTGATCCAGGGCTGGTAGCCGGAATACACACCCTGGCGGCCGGTCGGGTTCAATTCGGCATCCTTGACGTGAAAGGCACAGATCCGCTCGTGGTAGATGTCGATGAACGCGAGATAATCGAGGTGCATCAGCACGAAGTGGGAGGGATCGTAGTTGATCCGGCAGCGCCGGTGACCGCCGAGCGCCTCGAGGAACATCTCGAAGCTGGCCCCGTCGAAGACATCCTCACCGGGATGGATCTCGTAGCCGACGTCGACACCGACGTCGTCGTAGGCGTCGAGGATGGGCCGCCAGCGTTTGGCCAGCTCACCGAACGCGGTCTCGATCAGCCCGGCCGGCCGCTGGGGCCACGGATAGACATAGGGCCAGGCCAGTGCGCCGGAGAACGAGACACTCACCTCGAGACCGAGGTTGCGTGACGCCCGGGCGGCGAACAGCATCTGCTGGACGGCCCAGGCCTGCCGCTCCCCGGGCTTGCCGTGCACCGAGGGCGGCGCAAAGGCATCGAACGCGGCGTCATAGGCCGGATTGACGGCGACGAGTTGGCCCTGGAGGTGCGTCGACAGTTCGGTGATCTCGACCCCGTTGGCCTTGGCGACGCCCTTGATTTCATCGCAGTAGGTTTGCGACTCCGCCGCCTTCTTCAAATCGAAGAGCCGTCCGTCCCACGTGGGGATCTGGACCCCCCGATAGCCGAGCGAAGCCGCCCACCGGGTGATCGCGTCCCACGAGTTGAAGGGCGCCGCGTCACCGGCGAACTGGGCCAGGAAGACGGCCGGGCCTTTAAGGTTGGTTGCCATGGACAGTCTCCTGGAGATGGATCGCTTTGATGGCCGGGTACAGTCGCTGATAGTGGAGATACCGGGCTTCATACCCGTCGCGCCACCGGGCGTCGGGAGTGATCGTCTTGACCGTGCGGGGCGGCGTCAACACCTGACGGTAGTCCGTCCCCGTGGCCGCGATCAAGCCCAGCCGGGCCGCGCCGAACGCGGCGCCGAAATCGCCCCGGGCCGGGAGATCGATCGGCAGCCCCAGCACCGTCGCAATGATCCGGAGCCACAGCACCGAGCGCGAGCCGCCGCCCACGACGGTCACCCGCTCGATTGCGGTGCCGGCGGCCTTGAGCGCTTCGAGGCAATCGCGGAAGGCGAAGGCGACGCCGTCGAGCACGGCATGGGTCAGGACCCTGGCGTCGGTCTCTGGACTGAGCCCCACGAAGAGCCCACGCACCTGGGCGTCGGCGACCGGGGTTCGCTCGCCCGAGAGATAGGGCAGGAAGAGCGCTGTCGAAGGCCCCTTCACAGTGCTGCCGAGCGCGGCGGTCAGTTTGGGAGCCGGTGTCTTCAACACCCCCGCCAGCCATTCGAGGCTGGCGGTGGCGGACAGAATGACGCCCATCTGGTGCCAGGTGCCGGGCACCGCGTGACAGAAGGCATGAACGGCCCGCGCCGGATTGGGCCGGAACCGATCGGTCGACACGAACAGTACCCCCGATGTGCCGATCGAGATGAAGGCGGCCCCAGGCGTCACGGCGCCAAGTCCGCAGGCCGACGCGGCGTTGTCACCGGCTCCGGCCGCGACGACGGGGCGGCGCGGCATGCCCCAGGCCCTGGCAATGGCGGGCGTGAGCCGGCCCGTGGCCTCCGTGCCCTCGTAAAGCGTCGGCATCTGGTCGGGCCGCATGTCGGTGGCAGCGAGGAGTTCGCCCGACCAGGCTCGTTTGGCGACGTCGAGCCAGAAGGTCCCCGCCGAGTCCGATTGATCCGAGGCATAGTCACCCGTCATGCGGAAGCGGACGTAGTCCTTGGGTAGCAGCACCTTGGCAATGGCGGCGAAGCGCTTCGGTTCGTGTTTCTTCACCCAGACGAGTTTGGGCGCGGTGAAGCCGGCGAGCGGGATGTTGCCGCCAATCCGGCGAGCTCGCGGTTCCCGGACCTCGATGTCCCGGCATTCCGCAAAGGCTCGAGCGTCGTTCCACAGGATGGCGGGCCTCAAGACCCGGCCGGCCCGATCGAGCAGCGTGGCCCCGTGCTGCTGTCCCGACAGGCCGATGCCGTCGACCGCGGCGACGGCCTTGGGGCTGGCCCTGGCCAGGTCCCTCACCACCCGGTCGCAAGCGTTCCACCAATCCTCCGGCGCCTGCTCCGACCAGCCGGGCCGGGGTCGCGAGACCTTCAAGGCCCAATGCGCCGTGCCGATGATCTTCTGGCTCGGGTCGATCAGCACGCCCTTGACCGATGACGTGCCGATGTCGAGCCCGAGATACATGGACGCCACCCGGTGAATGCTCATTCCACTCGATTGGCGGTCCGGGTCCGGAGCCGTTGAACCAACTGTTCAAATCGAGGATTCCCGCGCAACGGGGCCCAGATTGGATCAGATCCAAGGGACCATGCCGCCACCTGGCTCGCCTCGAGCTGGCGAATGGCCATATCGAGGTCACCAAGCCGGACGTGCACCTCGGCCGAGAGTTGGTTCGGCTTGTGGAAGGCCGTTAGCTTCTGGAGCGCCTGCTCCCGGCGGCTGAGGCCGGCGTAGATCCAGGCCAGCGTGAAATCCCAAATGGGTTGATCGGGCTCGGCCCGCTTGCGCGCCTCCACCAGCACCCGAAGGGAGTCGAGGTAGACCCGGGCCCGTCGCGGTTCAGGAATCAGCTGGTACTGCTCCGCCTTCACGAACAGGTAGTCGATCGTGTCGGCCCCGAAGGCCTCCTGTGTCAGCTGCAGCACACTCTCGCGGTACTCGTCGCGAAAGATCCGGAGCAGGGCCTGGTCGAAGGAGTTCCGGGACAGGTACACCAGCCATTTCACCCGCCCGATGTTCGCTTCAGCCGTGCCTAACGTTTGACGCGCCCTGTCGATCTCGCTGCCTTCGAGCTCGAGAATGACTCTGGCCACGTAGGTGCGAGGAACGTCCGGGGCGAGCCCGATCGCCCGAGCGAACGCGGTCTCCGCCTCCTGGCGTCGTCCCAGACGCTGATACAGTCGGCCGAGACTGGCGGCGATTTCCGGCGAGCGGGGGTCAAGCTGCGCTGCGCGCCGCAGATAGGGCTCCCGCTGCTGGGCCGGCTGCAGGGCGGCGAAGGCCGCGATCGCCGCGGCGTTGTTGGGTTCGAGCCTGAGCGCGGTCGCGTACTCCTCGCGGGCCAGCGGGGAGCCGTTCAGGAATTTCCCCATGGCCAAATGGCCTTCAGCGAGATCGGGCGCCGTCTCGATCGCTCGATCGATCGCGGCTTTCGCCTTCGCTCGCCGTTCCGCCTCCGGGACGTGGCTCACGCTGAGATCGTAGGTCGGTATCAGACTGATGTGCCCTTGGCCGAGGCGCGCATACGCCTGGGCGAAACGCATGTCCAACGCCACCGCCTTGTCGTACATCTGCACGGCGAGCAAGGTGCCTTCCCACGTTCCGCGGGAGTAATAGTCGTTGCCCCGGAGGTACAGGTCGTACGCCTCGAGGTTGGTAGTCGGCTTGGTGACACCACCGTCGGCAGGCGCACCGAGCGCGAGGCCCAGGGATCCGGCGACCTGGATCGCCACCTTGCTCTGAACCTCGAATACACCCGCCAGGATGGCATCGTAACGCTCCGCCCAGATCTGAGCAGCATCCGAGACTCGGATCAGCCGAGGGCTGACGCGCACCCGGCTCGAACCGTCCGCCCCTTTCTCCCAGCGGACCGCCCCTTCGAGGAGGTAGTCTACCCCGAGCTCGGCTCCGATCTGCCGAATGGTCTTGGCCGTCTTCTTGTACTGGGAGGCGCTGCTCCGGGCGATGACACTGAGTTCGGGAACGCCGGCGAGGCGTCCCGCGATCTCTTCGGTAAGCCCGTCGGCGAAGTACTCGTCCTCGGGCCGGCTCAGGTTTTCGAACGGCAGCACCGCAACCAGGATCTGGTGGGCTGACCGTTCCACGACCCTCCGGCGCCAATGCGCCGCCCCATAGATCGCGACCGCAGCCAACGCAGCCACCACCGTCAAGCCAATCCCCACCGCGGAGCGGCGACTGGCGGCGCGCGGAGGAAGGGCGGCGGGAACGCCCCCGGCTGGCGAGATCCTGCCCGGCTGCAGCCCATCGATCAATTGCTCCATGCTGCCGAACCGGTCCGCCGCCGTCTTGGCGAGGGCCCGCGCGATGGCCTGGGCCGTCTCCGGGGGGACCGAAGGGCGCAGCGCATTCACCAGCCTTGGCTCAACCGCCAGCTGCTGCGCCAGGACGCTCGCCGCCGAGGGCCCGGTGAATGGGGGCTGTCCCACCAGCAACTCATAGAGGACGCACCCCAGGCTGTAGACATCACTTCGCTGGTCGACATCGCCGGCTAGCGCCTGTTCCGGACTCATGTAGGCCGGCGTCCCGATTGCCAGCCCGGCTTCGGTGAGCTGCTCCCCGGTGACGGAACCGGCGGCCCGCGCGATTCCGAAATCCGCCACGACGGCCGTCCCGTCCGAGAGGAGGATGTTCTCCGGTTTGATGTCGCGGTGAACGACACCGTGGCCGTGGGCATAGCCCAGAGCCTTCGCGACATCGCGAGTGATCTGGAGCGCGTCATCGAGCGGCAGCTGCTTTTCGCGAGTCAGGCGGTCTCGCAACGATTCGCCCGCGACGTACGGCATGACGTAAAAGAGAAACTCACCGGCCTGGCCGGAGTCGTGAATCGGCAGAATATGCGGATGGGTGTGATGAGCCGCGATGTCGATTTCCCGGAGGAACCGATCCGCACCGACGGCCGCCGCCAGCTCGTGCCGCAGGACCTTGATGGCTACGGGGCGGCGATGCTTGAGATCTTCGGCCAGGTAGACGATGGCCATGCCGCCGTGGCCCAGCTCCCGCTCGATCGCGTAGCGCCCAACGAGGGCTGCGTTGAGGCGCTCGATCGAATCCGTCACGGCAGGCCGCGACCGCAATCACCGGACGAAAGAACTCGCATCCGGACAATAATGAGCCCCGCGTCACCATTCGGCAAACCAGGCACCGGGGCGGGGCCCGTACTCGTCCACAGGCACGACGCTCGACACTGTCGTCGCCAAGCGGTAGGTTGGATTCGCCCCCACCGATCCCTGGAGTCACCATGACGCCTCACCCAACAACCACGGCGTCATGACGCAGCAAGAGTACTGCAACCGGGGCGGGGCCACCGGCCGGCGGATCCGCTAGTGGCCGGTTCACCGGGCCGGCGCGAACTCGGCCTGCGGGACCTCACCCTCTTTGCCCTGAGCTGCGTCGTCTCGGCGCGATGGATGCCGCTCGCGGCTCACGCCGGCCCGGGCTCCATCGCGCTGTGGCTCCTGGCGGCGCTGTTCTTTGCCGCACCATTGACCGTCGCCGCGGCAGCCCTGGTGGCGAAATATCCGAAAGCCGGCGGTCTGTACCTCTGGACCCGCGAAGACTTTGGCCCGTGGCATGGGTTCTTCGGCGCCTGGGTGTACTGGATCGGGATTGCCGTCCTGTTCCCCACGGCGGTCATGCTGTTCGCCCGGGTGGGCTTCAGCCTGCTCGGTCCCGACCTGGCCGCCCTGGGGGACCGCCGCCCCTACCTGCTCGCCGCGACCCTGGCCCTGATCTGGATCGCGCTCGGCGCCAACCTGATTGGACTCAAAGTCGGCAAATGGGCCGAGAACCTCGGTGCCCTCGCGACGGTGGCCATCGTGCTGGTGCTGGTCGGGGCGGCCTGGCTGGTGTCCGCCCGGCGGGGCTCCGCAACTCCGCTGCATATCGTCCCGGCCTGGAGCTGGGGCACGGTCAGCTTCTGGGCGGCCATCGCCTACGCGACCTCCGGGATGGAGGGACCCGCCATGATGGCCGGCGAGGTCCGCGACCCCGAGCGCACGATGCGGCGGGCGGGCTGGATCGCGACCGGGCTGGCCGCGGCCCTCTACATATCGGCGACCACGGCGTTCCTCGTCGTGCTCCCACCCGACCAGATCGGTGAACTGAACGGCTACGCCAATGTCACCAATTCGGCGGGCCTCCTCCTCGGCGCCACCTGGCTCTCGCCGCTCATCGCCGTGCTGGTGCTGATCAGCGGAATCGGGTTCGTCGGCGGGCTCGGCACGGCGACCTCGCAATTGCCGTTCGCGGCCGCGGCCGACGGCCTGCTGCCGAAGGCGTTCGGCCGGCTGCATCCACGGTGGGGAACCCCCCACGTTTCGATCCTGGCGCTGGGACTGGTGGCGAGTTTCCTGCTGGTGGTCTACCAGCTCGGCGACAACATGCGGGCGGCGTACGACGAGCTAATGTCCTTGATGGTCATCACCGGGTTCCTTCCCTACCTCTACATCTTCGGAAGCGCGTGGAAGGCGGGCAAGCGGCTCAGCTCGGTGTCGGGACTGGCCGTCACGGTGCTCGCGCTGGTGTGCGCCACGGTGCCGCCGGATGGCATCACCAACGTCTGGCTGTTTGAAGGCAAGCTGGCGGCCGGGACGCTGGCCGCGATGGTATCAGCATGGGTCGTGTATCAGCGCAGACGGTCGCCGTGAGGTCCGTCGCCACACATTGACTCTCCGGTTAGGCACCATAGCTTCCCGGCTGTTCGGTCCCGGCCTCCGGCGCCCGGACCCACTCTTGCCCAAGGAGAGTTCCATGCCCAGGACGTTGATTCGTACCCTCGCCATTGCCGCTCTGTCACTGCTCAGCACGGCGGCCATGATTCCGGCCACCGACATGCTCATCCAGATCAAAGGCGCCAACGGGGCGACGATCGCCAGCACCAAGGTGGCCGACGACGGGTCCTTCAAGTTCGAGACCGTACCGGCCGGGTCGTACACCCTTGAACTGGTGATCGATGGCAAGCCGGTGGTATCGGCCGGGGCCGGTCCGGCGCTGACGTTCGAGGTCAAGACCGCCCGCGAGGCCAGTTCTGGATTGGCCACCGGCAAGCGTCAGTACGCGCCGGCGATCTTCCGAAGAGATTTCGGTCGGGGCGGCCCGATCATCAGCGGCAGGGTGGACGGCCAGACGATCTCCGGCAAGGTCATCAACAACTCCCACTCGAATATCAAATAGAGCGTCGCGGTATCGCGCGAGTGCCTGCCCGTGACGGCGATGTCACGGGTCGGCGGCGGTCGGCAGGTCCGTGATGAACATATGGCCGGGGGCGTGGCTCAGCGCCCATGAACACGCCCCCGTTCGCAAGGCCCGTTCAACGGCGACCTGACTGGTCACCCCACAGGCCCAGAACACCGGCACCTCTCCGGCGCGAATGCTGACGGCGTCGCCCCACTCCGGCCTGGCGAGATCGGTGATCCCAAGTTCGGCCGGATCCCCGCAATGGACCGGCGCCCCGTGCGCCTGGCGGTATGGTGCCGTCAGGGCGACGACCTTGGCCACGTCCGATTCCGCAAACGGCCGCATGCTCACCACCATCGGCCCTTCGAACGGGCCGGCGGCCGTAGTCGGACGCCGGGTCCGGTACATCGAAACATTGCGGCCCTCGTCCTGATGCCTGAGCGTCAGACCGGCCCGGACCAACGCCTCCTCGAATGTGAAGCTGCACCCCATCAGAAACGCCACGGCGTCGTCCCGCCACCAGGCGTTCAGGTCGGTCGATTCACTGAAGCCATTCCCGTCGTAGCGGCGATATCGGGGGAGATCGGTCCGGAGATCAGCGTCCGGGGCCGAGTGGACCGGAACCGGGCTCCCGGGTGCCAATCGCTCAATGAGGGGACACGGCCCGGGATTCATCCGGCAAAAGCGCTCGAAATCATCCGCTACCGCCGCGGGCAGGACGAGGAGATTGGCCTGGCAGTACCCCGCGGCCAGACCGGTCGTCGGTCCGCGCCATTCTCCGGCGCGGATCAGCGCCCGAATCCGGTCGGGCCGTGGTCGATCCGTCGGGCCATGGGACCATGGTGTCACTGCCGCACCCTCCTCTATTGCCACGCATATTGCCACGCAATTCCGTGCACGCCGACCGGGTTCCGACAGATCGGTGGCCGGCCGCTGCACCGGGTTGCCCGAAGCGTGTGCAAGTCAGCCGGTTCAGGCGTCCCCAACCCCGGTACGGTGCTTGCCGTTCTCATCACCAGACTCTGACCGAGGTTGCCCCAATGAATGCCCGATATTCGATCGCGGCCGGACTGACGGCCGCTCTGCTCTTCGGCTGCAACGAAGGCGGATCAGGCCCGGCCGGCACGGGCCGGCTGACCTTCCAGCTGTCCAACAGCACCGGCGCGGCCGCCGCGCCGACCTTCACGTCGGGCGCGGATGTCCTGACCATCACCAAGGTCCAGGTCGTGGCCCGGAAGATTCGCCTCGAACGGGCCCCGGGAACCTGCCCGGCCGACAGTGCCGCCGTGAGCGCCGGCCCGTCCGCGAGCGATGGCGGCGGCGAGACCGACCAGGAACACCACGACAAAGAGTGCGCCGACGTCCGGCTCGCCCCGATGCTGCTCGAACCGCCGGTGGACGCGTCCGCCAAGGCCCAGTTCTCGGTTGACCTCCCCGAGGGCACCTACCAGGAAATGAAGATCCAGATCCACAAGCCGACGCCAAGCAAGCGGGATTCGGCGCTGCTCGCGGACCATCCGGAGTTTCAGGGGATCAGCATCAAGGTAACCGGCACCTTCAACGGCGCCGCGTTCACGTTCACCACACCGGTGACGGCCGAGGTGGAGGTCGAGCTGCCGACGCCGGTGGAAGTCGTGGCCGGGACCCCGGCGGCGGTCACCCTTCAGGTCGACCTCTCGACCTGGTTCAATGGCGAAGGCGGCGCCCTGCTGTCACCGATCCAGCCGACCGAACAGACCCGGCATCGGATCGAGCAGAACATCCGCCGCTCGTTCCGGGTCTTCAGGGACCACGATCACGACAATCATCCGGACAACTGACGGTCGCCGGTCAGAGTCTCGCCCGCGCCGTCGAAGGTTTCGATCGAGAGTTTCATTTCCGGCCCGCCTCGTCCCAGACGGAGCACATCCCCGGTTCGCACGGGGGTGGGCTCCGTCACCCGCCGTTCATTGAGCCAGGTTCCGTTCCGGCTCCCCAGATCCGACACCAGCACCTCGCCGGCCTGACCGGGCGCCATCCGGGCGTGATACCGGCCAACGCCAGGGTCTCGCCGGGGGTCGAAACGCACCGCCGCCGTCGTCGCTCGGCCCAGGATGAGTTCGGAATGCCCGCCCAGCGGCACAACTTCGATTTCGGTCGCGCGGGAGCCGCGCAGGTGTCGCAAGGTAATTCGGATCATCCAGCCTCCGGTTGGGACGCGCCTGTCGTGAAGGCGTCAAAACGGAGGGGGACGGCTCAGTGGGTCGAATCGGCGGGGAGTTTGGCGCGAAATTCGGCGGCCCGGGCCGGCCGGCCCCAGGCATCATACAGGGTGACCAGCGTTCGGGCACCGAGCCGGGCATTCGGATGGTCGGCACCGAGCCCTTTGACCAGCACGCCATACGCATCGAGCGCCAGCGACTCGGCCCTGGGGTAATCTCGGGTCAGGATGTAGTGCTCCGCCAGGATTCGCTCCGAACTGCCGACCAGCCAGCTTCCGGGCGGCAGGTACTTGCGGCGGATCGCCACGGCCTGATCCAGCGCCTCCTCCGCTCCGGCATGGTCGCCCGCATGATCGAGGGATCGGCCCAGGAGCTGAAACGAGGCCGCCACGGCCGGGTGGCTGTCGGCCAGCGTTTTCCCTCGGAGCGACAGCACGTGACGGCTCAATGCGGCAGCCTCCGCCCACCGACCGAGGTCGGCCAGGAAGAAGGCATAGCTGAACTCGGTGTAGGCGTAGTTGGGATGATCGGGGCCGAGGAGTTTCTTCCTGAGGTCGAGCACCCGAACGTAGGCGCTTTCCGCCTCGACGTTCTTGCCCTGGATGTCGAGGGCGCCGGCAAGACCGTTCTCGGCATCGGCCACGAGGGGGTTGGGCTCCGGGTGGTTGGTCCGGAGGATCGCAAGCGCGGCGCGGTGAAGCGACTCCGCTCCGGCCCACTTGTTTTGTTCGCCCAGCGCCACGGCGACGTTGTTCATCGCGTACGCGACCCGGTCGTCCCGGTCGCCGAGCTGCTTCCGGCGAAGGGCCAGGGCTTGCCGGTGGAGTCGTTCAGCCTCTGCCGGCTTGCCCTGGGCGTGGGCCACGCTGCCCTGGCTCTCCACCAGCGAAATGAGCAGTGAGTCCGACGGGGATCCGTACTCCCGCTCCATCGCCACCGCGGTCCGGAAGATCGAATCGGCTCGATCGATATCTCCCTTGTCGAGCAGCAGGCCCGCCAGGTGGCTCAAGGCGTCCGCCACGGCGAGACTCCGCGCGCCGTCGGAACGGCGGCGAAGCTCCAGAGCCGCCGTAAAATGGCGTTCGGCGTCGTCGTACCGCCCCAGGGAGGCGTAGCTCTGGCCGATCACCGTCTCCAGCTCCGCTGCAGAACTCGGGTCGCCCTCGAGTTCGATCCGGACCCGGCGGGCCGCCGAGTCGAGGACCTCGGAGACCGGAACATCGCGACCGCCCGTGGCCGGCTTGACCGAGCTCAGCACGGTGCGGAGGAATTGGTTGACGCGCTCGGCCCTGCGCTGCGAGGCCTGGGCCCGCCGGGCTTCCAAGAGGGTGGAGATGCCGCCGCCGATCAGGGCCACCAGCACCAGGGCCGATGCGATCACCGCGGCCCGGTTTCGCTGCACGAACTTGGCGAACCGATAGCCGGCCCAGGCGCCCTGCGCCTGAACCGGGAGCCCGGCGAGGTACCGGCGGAGATCGTCACCCAGGGCCTCGACCGACGGATAACGCCGGGCCGGTTCGAGCCGCAGCGTCTCGAGCACCACATTGTCGAGTTCGCTCTGGAGGCGGGCCCGGAGCCGGCCGGCATCGCGTTCGCCGCGGGCTCGGGCCGCGCTGTCGGTGGTGACCGTGCTGGGCCGCGGCACCGGATCCTCGAGGACCGCGCGCTCGATCTCCACCAGCGCGGCCCCGGACACCAGATACGGGCGCCGGCCGGCCAGGAGTTCGAACAGCACCACGCCTAACGAATAGAGATCGGACGCCGTGGTCAGCCCCGAGCCGCGAATCTGCTCCGGGCTGGCATACTCCGGCGTAAACGCCCGGGCACCGCCCCGGGTAAGCGGCATCAGGTCGTCCCCAGTGTCGCCGCCCACCAGCTTGGCGATCCCGAAGTCGAGCAGTTTGGCGGTGCCGTCGTCGGTGACCAGGATGTTGCCGGGTTTCAAGTCCCGATGGATCACCAGATTGCGGTGGGCGTGCTGGACCGCGGAACAGACCTGGCGGAACAGCGCGATCCGGTCTCGCACCGGCAGGCGGCGCTCGTCGCACCAGGCGGTGATCGGCTGGCCTTCGACGTACTCCATCACCAGGAAGGGGCGGCCGTCGGGGGTGACCCCTCCGTCCAGCAGGGTTGCGATGTTCTTGTGCTCGAGGCTGGCCAGGATCTGCCGTTCGCGACGGAAGCGGGCCAGCGTGACCTCGGAATCGAGGCCGCGCTGAACCAGTTTGATCGCGACCCGCTTTCGATACTGGTCGTCGGCCCGGACGGCCTCGTAGACCGCGCCCATCCCACCCAGCCCGACCAGCCGCACGATGTCGTACGCGCCCAGCCGCTGACCGATCAGATCGGATCCCTCACCGACGGGGGGACGGATCACCGGCTCGAGACGGGCGTCGGTGCGGTCGGCGCCGGTGAGGAGCTGTTCGAGCTCGCGCCGGAAACCGGGATCGTACTGGTCCTGACTGGCCACGAATCCGGCCCGCTCCGCCTCGGGCCGGTGATCCGTCCCCCCGTCGGTGAGGGATCCGATC
>JANXXJ010000341.1 GCA_025350665.1 Gemmatimonadota bacterium
CCGACTACTCGCTCACCGCCCAGGCCGACCGGATCGCGGCGGTGATCGACACGCTCCATGGCGGCCCCGTGATCCTGGTCGCCCATTCGTTAGGCGGCGCGATCGCCTTCCGGATCGCGGTGCGGCATCCTGCCCTGGTCCGGGGGTTCCTCTCGCTCGAGGGCGGACCGACGGAGGAGGCCACGACGCCGTCATTCCGGCGAGCGCTCCGGTTCGCGCCGCTGCTCCGCATCTTCGGCGGCCAGGGGCTGGTGCGCTCGAAGGTCCGCGGCATGATGAAGGAATCATCCGGCGATCCCGCCTGGGTCACCGAGGAAGTCGTCCGCGGCTACACCGACGGCGCCGCCAAATCGATGGGCGCGACGATCCACGCATTCCAGCAGATGGGCCGGGCCCGCGAACCGGAGCGCCTCGGGCCCCGTCTGGCAGAAATCACGATCCCGGTCCGGATGATCGTCGGCGGCATCCCGAAGCACGAAGGCGGGCTGGGCGAAGGGGAGATCGCGCTGCTCGCGGGCCAGCTCCGCACCTTCGGCGTCGACACGATCCCCGGCATCGGTCACTATCCCCAGGAAGAACAACCGGCGAGCATCGTTCGCGCCCTCGTGCGCCTCGAAGCCGCCATCGCCGCGCAAGTGCGCGCCGATCTGCACTAGGAACGTCATGCGCATCGCACTGGTCGCGGAAGATTACTATCCCCAGCTCGGTGGGATTCCCGAGCACGTCCACCATCTGGCGCTGGAATTGAACCGCCGCGGCCACGACACGATCGTCATCACCGCCCGGATGGGCGATTCCCTGGACGCGCCGTTCGTCCGCCGAATCGGCCGGAGCATCGTGATCTATGCCAACGGCGGGATGGCGCGGATCACGGCGGGCTGGCGTCTCACCGAGCAGATGGCACGGGTGCTCCGCGAGCACCGGACCGAGGTCATGCACGTGCACGGCGGGCTGTCTCCCGTCCTCGGCATCATCGGCCCGTGGGCAGCCCGGCGGGTTGGGATCCCCGTGGTCGCCACCCATCATTCCTGGTTCCCGCGCTCAATCGGGTACCGGCTGTTCAAGCGGCCATTGCAGACGCTGCTCGACCAGCACGCCGCCTCGATTGCCGTGAGTTCGGCCGCCATCGACGCCATGGGCCGCTACTTCACGGCGCCCTGGGAGATCATCCCGAACGGGGTCGACGTCGATCTGTTCCACGACCGCGGCCATCCCGCGGCCACCGCCTCCGGTGATCACCCCAGGCTGCTCTTCCTCGGCCGGCTCGAGCCACGCACCGGGCTCGACGTGGTCCTGTCGGCCATGCCGAAGATCATGGCCCGATTCCCGGGGGCCGAGCTGATCGTGGCGGGCGGCGGGCCCTGGCTCAAGCACTATCGCAAGTATGCCGCGCGGCTCGGGGCCAGGGTCACCTTCCTGGGCCGGGTGCTCGAGGAACGGCCTGCCCTGTACCGGAGCGCCGACATCTACCTCTGTCCGACTTCGCGGGCATCGTTCGGCGTGACCCTGATCGAGGCGATGGGCTGCGGCGCTCCGATCGTGGCGTCGGACCTGCCGGCGTTTCGCGAAGTGGCCGGGAACGAAGCCGTGCTGGTGCCGGCCGCCGATCCGGATGCCTGGGCCGAGGCCACCATCGCCCTCCTGGCCGATCCGGCGCGACGCGACGCGATGAGCCGGGCCGGTCGCGAGGCGGCGGCGGTATTCGCCTGGCCCCGCGTGGCCGACCAGCTCCTCGCGGTCTATCAGCGAGCGCTCGGTACCCCAGTGGTCCGCCCGACGGCGCGGCGAAGCCGTCGGTCCAAAGCAGCGGCCGCCGCGACGTGATCGGCGCCGCCGCGGTTCTCGGCGCCTTGGGCGCGAGCGCGGTCGGCGCCTATTACCCGAACTCGTGGCTGTTCGGCCCGGTCATCGGTCAGGGGCCCCGGACCGGGCGTGATCTGTTCCTGACCTTCGACGACGGCCCCAACCCCGCCGCAACCGACCGGATCCTCGAAACGCTCGCTCGGGAAAGCGTCCCGGCGGCGTTCTTCATGGTGGGCGAGCACGTCCGCCGGTTCGCCGAGGTCGGCGCCCGGGTTCGGGACGGCGGGCACGAGATCGGGAACCACACCGACCGTCACGTCAAGCTGCACCGTCGCGGCCCGGCCCGGGTTCGAACCGAACTCACGACCGCGCATCAGACCCTGGTCGACCGGCTTGGCGTCACGCCCAGAACGTTCCGGGCCCCGCACGGCTACCGCAATCCATTTGTCGGGGCCGCGGCTCGCCGCCTCGGATACCAGACGTTAGGCTGGAGCTTCGGCGTGTGGGATACGGCCCTCCCCGGGCCCGAGGTGATCCGGAGCCGGACCCGGCGGCACCTGCACCCCGGGGCGATCATCCTCCTTCACGACGGCGACGGGTACGACCCCCAGGGCGACCGCCTGCAGACCGCCGAAGCGCTCCCCGGCATCATTCGCGACGCCCGCGACCTCGGCTACACCTTCCGCCCTCTGAGCCTCCTGCTGCGCGACACCGCTTCCCCGGCGTGACCGACCTCCTCTATTTCTCCTACGGATCCAACATGGATCTCGAACAGATGCGGACCCGCTGTCCGGCGTCCGTGGTCGTCAGCCTGGCGAGACTGCCCCGGCATGCCTTCCGGATCGCCGCGGGTGGCTACGGCACCGTCGTGCCCAACCCCGACGCCACGGTCTATGGCGTCCTGTGGCGGCTCACGGAGGAAGATGAAGCGGAGCTCGACCGCTACGAGGATATCGCCGCGGGCTTCTACCGGAAGGTCGAGGAGGGCGTCGTTCGTGACGACGGCGCGGCCGAACCGGCGATGATGTACGTCGCCGCCGACTCGAGCACCGGCCGGCCGGTACCTGGGTATCAGGAGCGGATCGTCGAAGCGGCGTTCCATCATGGTTTCCCGGGCCCCTACGTCGAATCACTCCGCAGCTGGATCGTCGCGGGATAAGTCCGACCCTGAGTCAGGGGACGGCAACGCCCAAGTATGGTTGCGCGCCCCCGGACAACTCAACTCACCAGCTGGCCTCGGGCTGTCCAGCCGCCTTCCGCTTGGCGTTGAACGCGGCGAGCCCCGCGCCCTTGATGGCAATCCACCTCGCCATCGCCCCGGTCGCCTGTTCCCGGGCCTTCGCCGCGGCCGCGACCTGGGTGGAGGTCGGTGTGACGTCCGCCCCCTGCATCGCTCCGATGGCCGAGATCAGCGCATTCAAAGCGCCGTCCAGTGTGGGCGGCCCGACCGGTGCCGCCGGCCGGCCGAACGCGGGCCGGCGGGCACGGACCGGCGCCACGGAATCGACCGTGGCTTTGAACGCCACCGCATCGGTGCCGTCGAGCCGTTCGAGCTTCGACGCCAGCGTCCGGGCGGCCGTGTAGGCCTCGTGCGTGGATCGGGCCTGCCCGTAGAGATCGACGCTCAGCGACGCCAGCCGCGCGAGACCCGGAGCCGGCGTTTTGACCCGCGGATCGAGGCGCACGGCGAGCGGCTGGCTCTGGCTCTTCCCGTCCACCGTGAGCCGGACCGTATAGGCGCCCGGGGGAGCCCAGGGTGCGTTGGTCTCGGCGTAGGTCCGGTGCGGCACCGCCCCGGTCGCGGCCTCGAAGGCTCCGGCGGTTTCCTCGCCGATCGGATCGAACTTGAGATCCCAGCTCACCCGGTGCATCCCGACACTCGTGCCCACCGCCATCGCCGGCGCCGCCCAGTAGAGCGGGAAGGCGCAATGGGCGGCGTTAGGCGTCCGCTGGCAGACCTTGTTGTATGCCTCGGCGTCCACCCCGGCGTCGGGATTCGGTGAGGGATCGGTGCTCGCGTAGGTCCGCACCACTTTTCCGGCGCCGTTCAGCACCTCGAGCCGGACGGCGGACGCGGCCGCGGCGAGGGTGTAATCCAGGATGGCGCCGGGGGGCGGATTGTCGCCCGCGGGAAGCTCGGGCGGCCAGGGGGTTGGATCGTTAGTGGCGAACCGGACCCGGACGGCGGGAGCCGGCTTGAAGAGATACGCCCCGCCGGCCGACCGGGCCTGGGCTGCCTGCCGGAGGGGCGTCACGTCGTCGAGGATCCAGAACCCCCGCCCATGCGTCCCCGCCACCAGGTCGGAACAGAGGCAGGTGCTGTCGTCCTTGACCTGAAGGTCGCGGACCGAGATGGCCGGCATGTTCTGGCGGAGCGATTGCCAGTGATCGCCGTCGTCGAACGACACCCAGACCTCGGTGTCGGTGCCGGCGTAGAGCAGGCCGGGCGTCCGCGGGTCTTCGCGGACGGTGTTGGCCACCGCGCCCGGCGCCATGCCCTTGGTGATCTCGGTCCAGGTCTTCCCACCGTCGTGGGTCCGCCAGAGGTGGGGCGTCTGATCGTCGATCCGCAGGGTGTTCGCCGCCGCGTAGGCCGTACGGGTGTCGAAGTGGCCGGCGTCGAGGTTGAAGATGCGGGTCCACGGCTTGATGGCGGCGGGGGTGACGTTGCTCCAGGTCGCGCCGCCGGTCGTGGTCACCTGCACCGTCCCGTCGTCGCTCCCGGTCCAGATCACCTTGAGGTCCCGCGGCGAGAGCGACATCGCGGTGATGGCGCCCTGGGGGCCGGGCGTCACTCCAGCCGCATATTTGCCCGCGCTCGACGGCACGGCCCAGGTCTGGCGGGTCAGGTCCGGGCTGATCCGGGTCCAGTTCATGGCGTGGTCGGTACTCTTCCACACGGCGTTCGAGGCGTAGAACAGCACGCTCGGATCCACCGGTGACCAGCCGATCGGCATGGTCCGGACATTCCGGTTGTAGCGCTCACCGTTCGGCCCCTTGGCGCTCATGTCGGGCCCGACGAACGTGGTCTGCCCCGTCTTCCGGTGGTAAAGCGACACCCCGCTCCGCATGCTGCCGAACACCAGGTCGGGATCTTTCGGGTCCGGCGCGGCAATGCCGTACTCCTGGATGTTGACGGGATGCCAGTCGTGAAAGGTGATCCGGCCGTCCATCGACCGGCTGTCCACGCAGGCGGATCCCGAGTCCTGCTGGCCGCCGCAGACGCGATAGGGGAAAGCGTTGTCGGTGGTGACGTGGTACATCGCGGCGGTGGACTGGTTGTACCAGTTGCTCCACGACTGGCCGCGGTTCCCGGAGATCACGGCGCCCTGGTCGGCCACCAGGGCGATGATGTCGGTGTTATTGGGGTTGACCCAGCTCCGCTGGTAGTCATCGCCGCCCGGGGCGCCGCGAACCGCGGTCCAAGTCACGCCGCCGTCTTCGGTCCGCCAGAAGACGGTCGAGGCGCTGTAGACCACGTTTTCGTTCTTCGGGTCGACCGTGATCGTCGGCAGGTCGCCGCCGCCGATCCGGCCGAGCGGGCGGGCGTCGGGCACCGGCGTCTGGCTCGGGGGGGCGTCGTTCAGCGCCAGGTGCCAGTGGTCCCCGGCATCGGTGGATTTGTAGAGCGCGATGCCGGTGTTCCCTTCCGCGGGCGCCACGGTCGCATACAACACCTTCGGGTTGCTCGGCGCGATCGCCAGGTTGGCCTGCAACACCGGTGGAAGGCCGTCCTTGATCTGATTCCAGCTGGTGCCGCCGTCGGTGGACTTGAAGATGCCGCCACTCCCTCCGCCGAAGCCGCCGCCCTCGATGAAACTCTGCTGCTGCTGCCAGAGCGCCGCATAGATGACGTTCGGATTGGTGGGATCGATGCGGACGTCGTCGGCGCTGGTGTACTCGTCCTTGTACAGGACCTTCTGGAACGACCGGCCCCCGTCGGTCGACCGGAACAGACCACGCTCCGCATTCGGCCCGTACGGGTGACCGAGCACGGCCACGAACAACCGATTGGGATCGCGGGGATCGATGTCGATCATCGCGATCATCTGGCTGTCGTCCAGGCCGAGATGAACCCAGGTATTCCCGGCGTCGGCCGACTTGTAGATGCCGTTGCCGGTTGCCAGATCCGGCCGGATGATCCCGGCGCCGGTCCCCACGTAGATCACGTTGGGATCGGACGGCGCCACCGCAATGGCCCCGATCGATCCGGTGGACTCGTGGTCGAAGATCGGCTCCCAGTTGGCCCCATAGTCCGTCGAGCGCCACACCCCGCCGTTATCGTACCCGACATAGAACACGTTGGGCTGACTTGGCACGCCGACCACCGCCCGGGCGCGGCCCCCGCGAACCGGGCCGATCGATCGCCATTTCAGGCCGGCGGAGACCTCGAGTGATTGGGCGGCGGCACGGGAACCCACGGCGGCCAGAAACACGGCGACAAACGCGGACCAGCGGATGGACGGACGCACGGCGGCGATCTCCTCGGGAGGACTACGGCTCGGAACGGCGCAATGAGATTTGAACGACGGATCCTCAAGGACAGACCCCTAAGTATAGAGCCAAACCGCGGCCGAGGCGTCGTTCGCCCCGGCCAGCGTCAACGACCAATACAGGTCACCACGGCCGGCGCGGATGGCGCGGGAACAACCGGCACCCCGTGTCGGGCCAGGATCGCGTTGAATGCGGGAAGGTCCGCCGCGACCGCCCGCCGCCAGAGGACCTGCACCGTTTGCAGGTCGCGGCACGCCGCCCGGTAGGCTGCCAGCATCGCGGCTGTTGGCGCGAGGTCGGCGTTGTCCTGGAGCGTGAGCTGACCCACCATCGTGCCGCTCACGCCACGAAAGCCCCGTGCGGTCCGGCCGCCGGCGGCCCCCGTCCCGGTCACCGAATCGAGCACCGCCGCCAATTGCCGAGCGCCGGCCGCGGACTCGGCCGCCCCGGCGGTCGCCGCGGACACCACCGCCGCCCGGAGTCCGGCGGCCTGCCGGTGGCCGTCCCACGCCACCGTGATGCCGCGGGAGAGCTCCATCAGCAAGGCATGCTGGGCCCGGAGGTCCGTCGTCGTGGCGGTCGACCTGGGATCGTTCCGGACCATCACTTTCTGCGAATAGACTGCCCCATTCACCGTGAGCCGGATCGTGTATTCCCCCGGGAGCGCCAGCGGGCCCTCGGGCGAGGCGGGCGTCAGACCGGGATTGGCGTTGATCTCGAAGCTGTGGCTGAACGCCGGCGGGGCGTCATACCGGAGGTCCCAGGTCACCCGATTGGTGCCAGCCGCGGTTGGCAGACCGCTCGGAACCGCGAGCCAGTAGTCCGGCGCCGCGATGCGGGCCGCTTCGGCCACCATGGGGACCGGCGCGCCCGACCGGTGGCGAATCAGGTGCCCGGTGGCGTCAACGACGTCGAGCGCAATCTCGCCAGCCGGCGGCGTACTGAGCCAGTAGTAAATGATGGCGCCATCCGGCGGATTCAGGGCGTGGGGCGCTTCGGGAGGCAGCGGCGTCGCCGCGCCGACATTACGACGGACCCGAATCGCCTCACCCGGGGCGAACAGGTGGGCCGGTTCCGCCGCGATGGCGGGCGTGATCTGACGCAGCACCGAGAAATCGTCGAGCACCCAGATCCCGCGGCCGTAGGTACCGACCACGAGGTCGTTTCCCTTGATGACGATGTCGCGATACGAGGTGTTAGGCAGGTTGAGTGAGAGCGACTGCCAGTGATCCCCGTCATCGAACGAGACGTGAATCCCGGACTCGGTGCCGGCGAACAACAGTCCCGGCTTCTTCGGATCGGCCCGGATCACCCGGGTCACGCTTCCGCTCGCCTCGTCGGACGGGAGACCATCGTTGATCTCGGTCCAGGTCTTCCCGAAGTTCCGGGTCCGGTAGAGGTGGGGTGCGTGGTCGCCCAGGCGGACATACTCGAGCGCCGCGTAGGCGGTTCCCGGATCACGCGGCGAGGCCTCGACGCCGGAGACGTTGGCCCGGCGAATATTCGGAAGACCCGGAATGCTCACATCCGCCCAGGTCCTGCCTTCGTCGCGGGTGAGGTGAATCAGGCCATTGCTGGTTCCGACCCAGATCAGCCCCCTGGCCACCGGCGACGGGGCCATGGCCTCAATGGCCCCTCGGCCGCCCGCCATATTCGTCGCGGCAGCGGAGTCGAGCCCTTTGGGGATGCCGAGTTCGGGGCTTACCCGCCGCCAGTGAGCACCGCCGTCGGTCGTGGCCATCAGGTAGTTGAACCCGACGAACAGCTCACGCGGATTCCACGGAGCCCAGGCGATCGGTTGCGATGTCGTCAGGCGGACCCTGGAGCCCGGATCCACGGCGGGACTCACGTTGATCCACTGCTCGCTCGGGTAGGAAATCCGGGTGATGCCGTTCCCGCTCGAGAACACCAGATTCGGATGGACCGGATCCGGCAGGATCGTCCCCCACTCCCAGCCGTTCACGGAATTCCAGTCGAACATCGTGACCGCCCCGTAGTTCCCTCGGCTCCGGGTCCTGATGGCGCCGGCATCCTGCTGCGTGGCGTAGATCCAATAGGGGTAGGAGTTGTCGGTGGCGACGTGATAGACCTGCTCGGTGGACTGGTTATACCAGGAACTCCACGACCCCCCGGCATCGAGTGACACGATGGCGCCCTGGTCGAGCCCCAGCAGCATCCGTCGGCCGTTGGTGGGATCGATCCACATCTGTTGCGGGTCGTCGCCACCGGGGCCGCCCTTGAACCCGGTGAAGGTCCTGCCGCCATCGAGCGAGCGGTAGCTCGAGGTGGCCAGGGTATAGACGAGATCGGGATTCTTCGAGTCGACATAGACCCCGCAGTCGTACCCGCCCTGGCCGTTCCGGATTCGCTCGTCGTCGGCGGCCATCTGGCGCCAGGTGGCCCCACCATCGTCCGACCGCCAGAGGCCGGCGTTCCCGATCAGGTACACGCGCTGGGCGCCGGTGTTCATGGCAACCGCAACCGAGGTCCGTCCCTCGAGGCGCGGCAGCCCGCCGCCCCGGATCTCGCGCCAGCTGAGACCACCGTCGGTGGACTTGTAGAGCGCAGTACCCGTCCGCCCGGTATCCGGCTCCGGGCGCGGCACCAGGCCGAACTGCCAGGAGCGGAGCTTCTCGATCGGGTAGCCGGGCGGAACGAACTGGCGCACGGTGGTCGCGAAGATCACATCGGGGACATCGTAGGCGCGCGCCAGCTTCTGGCCGCCGGTTTCATCATCGACCGCCAGCGTCCGGGTCCAGGTCCGGCCGCCGTCGGCGCTTCGGAACACGCCGCGCTGATCGGACCGGCGGTGGGGATCGCCCTGGGCCGCCAGCACCACCACATCGGCCGAACGCGGATCGACCGAGATCGACGGAATGTGCCGGGTCGCCGCGAGGCCGAGATGCTGCCAGCTCCTGCCGGCGTCGGTCGACTTGTATACCCCGTCTCCGTTGTCGATCGTGCCGGCCGTGATCATATCGCCGGTCCCGACATAGACCACGCTGGGGTCCGACGGGGCGACATCAACCGCGCCGATCGACGATACCGTGGTGATCGAGTCGAATACGGGGAACCAGGTCTCGCCGGCGCTGGTGGTCTTCCACAGGCCCGCGGCCGGGAACCCGGCGTAGAACACGCCTGGCTCACCGATCGCACCCGCGATCGCGGACACCCGCCCGCCCCGAAACGGGCCGACGTTGCGCCAGACCAAGCCGGCATAAAGACGCGGATCGACCGGGGGACCCTGCATCGGGGCGGATGACACGAAGCCGGAGGCCATCACGGCGAGCATCGGCCATCGGGGGATAAAGATGGACATCAGACGGGCCGACCTTGTCATGGGACGCACAGACCCGGCTGGTGGTGACGGGAGTCCGTGTCCCAATAATAGGTCACCGATGCGGCTTTGGGATCCAGCGCCGGCCCGCTCTGGTCCTACCTGCAACGAATCCGGGCTTCCTCGTGTCTTACCATCGCACTGACCCATCAGGCGTCTATCATGTTCGCAGCGTTGGCCCTGCTCGGGCTCCTTCAGGTTCTGCCCGGCCGAGGCGGCAGCGGTCCCGCCGCCATCCCGGCCTCGACCAAGGCGACCGCCGCCCTGGCCGTACGGCCGCCGGTCATCGACGGCCGCGACGACGACGATGTCTGGCGCCAGGCAATCGTGATTTCCGGCTTCCGTGAATTCGATCCGGTCACCGACAAGGAGCCCCGGTTCCGGACCGAAGCCCGGGTGGCGTTCGACGCCCGGCATCTCTACGTCTTCGTCCGGATGTTCGATCCCGAGCCGAGCCGGATCCTCAAACTGCTGGCCCGTCGCGACACCCGGACCGGGAGCGACCAGATCAAGATCATCGTCGATTCCTACCACGACCGCCGGTCGGGGTACGAGTTTGCCGTCAATCCGGCCGGCGTCAAACGAGATTTTTCGATTGCCAACGACAGCCACGAGGACGCGGCGTGGGACGGCATCTGGGACGCCGCCACCCGGGTCGATTCGTTAGGCTGGACCGCGGAGTTCCGGATTCCGCTATCGCAACTCCGGTTCGGGTCCGCGGACGTCCACACGTTCGGGTTCGGCATCTGGCGGGACATCGACCGGTACAAGGAGCGGGTCGGCTGGCCGCTCTACCGGCGCAACGACGCAGGGCTCGCATCGCAACTGGGTGAGATTGACGGCCTGGTCGGCCTGTCGTCGCCGCGGCGGCTCGAGGTGTCGCCCTACGCGGTGACCAAGAACGTCACCCTGCCCCAGGGAGCGGGGTACGCCCATCCGCAGCGGCTGACCGGCGGGGTGGACTTCAAGTACGGCGTCTCCTCCAACCTCACGCTCGACGGCACCGTCAACCCCGACTTCGGCCAGGTCGAGGCCGATCCCGCGGTTCTGAACCTGAGCGCGTTCGAGACTTTCTTCCAGGAGCGGAGGCCCTTCTTTACCGAAGGAAGCGGCCTGTTGAGCTTCCCGGTCAACTGTTTCGCGGTTCGCGACTGCGGCCAGGAGAACCTGTTCTACTCCCGGCGAATCGGCCGGTCGCCGTCGCTCCGGGATGACTACGGCGACGCCTCATCCCCCACAGGCACCACCATCCTGGGCGCCGCCAAACTCACCGGCCGGACGCCGGGCGGGCTGTCCCTGGGCGTGATCGACGCGGTCACCGGGCGGGAGGAAGGCACCCTGGGGCGGACCATCGAGCCCCGGAGCAACTACACGGTCGTTCGCGCCACCCAGGATTTCCGGCACGGTGAATCAGGCCTTGGCTTCATCGGGACCATGGTCAACCGCTCGCCGGATCAGTGGACCGCGGGCCAGCTGCGGACCGGCGCGCTGGTCGGCGGACTCGACTTCCGGCACCGATTCTGGCGGAGCCGCTATGAGTTCGGGGCCCGGGTGGTCGAATCACGAGTCACCGGCGACGCCGCCGCCATCGCGGCCACCCAGCTGAACGCCGTGCACTACTTCCAGCGCCCCGACGGGCCACTGCGGTTCGATCCGGCCCGGACCTCGCTCGGCGGCAACTCCCAGGAGTTCACGTTCGACAAGGTGGGGGGCAGCCGGCTTCGATTCCAGACCAGCTACCAACGGGTCTCCGCCGGCTTCGAAGCCAACGACCTGGGCTACATCCGCCGGGCCGATTGGCAGAGTCAGGCGACCTGGGCGCAGCTTGCCTTCCAGCGCCCGACCCGGCTGTTCCGGCAGATGTTCTGGAACATGAATCAGCTGCAAGAATGGACAGCGGCCGGGCTCCCGCTCGACCGGATGTTCAACACCAACATCCACGCCTCCCTGCGCAACAACATGTGGATCCATCTGGGCGGAACCTGGGGCGGCCTCGGCGACGTCTTTTGCGACCGTTGCGCCCGCGGCGGCCCCGCCATGAGAACCGGCCAGTACCTCGCTCCGTGGATGGGGATCGAAGGGGACAGCCGTCACGCCGTCGTGCCATACTTCTTCGCCAACTATTTCCGGGCCGACGGGGGCCGGACCCGGAATCTCAATCTGAGTCCGACCGTCGAGTTCCGAATTTCGTCGCGCTGGACGTCGAGCATCGGCGCCGGCTACAACTGGAACCGCGACGACCGGCAGTGGTACGGCAACTACGAGGATCCGGCGGGGGCGACGCACTATACCTTCGCGCACCTCGAACAGCAGACCGCTTACCTGACGGCCCGGCTCAACTACACCGCGTCACCGACGTTGAGCCTTCAGATCTATGCGCAGCCGTTCGTCAGCAAGGGCCAGTACTCGAACATCCGTGACCTGACGGCGCCCCGGGCCGCGGCGTTCGACGACCGCTTCATTCCGTACGCCGACCCAGCGGTGGCCGGCAACCCGGCCGAGTTCAATGTCAAGCAGTTCCGCTCGAACGTCGTGGCGCGGTGGGAGTATCGGCCGGGCTCCGCCCTGTTCGTGGTGTGGCAACAGGGCCGCCAGGACAACGAGACGGCCTACGGCGGTCGCACGTTCGGCGGGGACCTGCGGCAGCTGTTCCAGGCCCACGCCGACAACACGTTGCTGGTGAAGCTGTCCTACTGGCTCGACCGCTGAACCAGGGCGCGAGCGGTCGTTCCTGGACCACGCCAGGCGTCAGGGCGTGCCGGCCCGGAGGTGGCGGGCCACCAGGCCGGCCAACGTCTCCAGATCGAATGGCTTCGGCACCAGTTCGCGAATGCCGGCCGCGTCCAGGTCATCAGGACCGAGGAGCCCGGCGTAGCCCGAGGCCAGCACGACCGGAAGGTCGGGACGCTGGGCCAGAATTTCGCGGGCCAGCTCGGTCCCGGTCATCCCCGGCATGGTGAGGTCGGTGAACACCAGATCGATCTCGTCGGGGGCCAACAGGAACGCCGCCAGCGATTCCACCGGCGAGGTAAATCCGCGCGGCCGATAGCCCAACTGCGTCAGCATCCGGGACACCAGCTGCACCAGGCCCGGCTCGTCATCCACGAACATGACCACCTCGCCACGGCCCAGGGGGAGCGCGCCTGGGTCAGCCGTCACCGGCCCTTCGCCCGCCGCCACGGGAAAACGCAGCGTCACCGTCGTTCCCTCGCCCTGCCGGCTGACGATGTCGATATCGCCATCGTGGCTCCGCATGATCCCATGGACCACGGCCAGTCCGAGCCCGGTCCCCTGGGTCGGGGGCTTCGTGGTAAAGAACGGATCGAAGACCCGGCGGAGGACCTCCGGCGCCATCCCGTGCCCCGTGTCGCTGACGGTGAGTTGCACGTAGTGTCGCGCCGGCAGGTTCGGCGTGGTTCCCTCACGGCCATCGGGCGCAACCACGACCACCCGCTGGGACAGATGGAGCGTCCCGCCGCGATCTTCCATGGCGTGGACCGCGTTGGTGCCGAGGTTCACGATGACCTGATGGACCTGGCTGGGGTCGGCCAGGATCATGGCGCCGGGCGCGTTGAAATCGGCCTGAATGGTGATGGTGGCCGGCAGCGTGGCCCGCAGCAGCGCCAGCGCCTCCCGCACCACCGGGGCCACCGCCACAACCTGCCGCTCATCGGCGTGCTGGCGGCTGAACGTCAGGATCTGGCGAACCAGGGCTTTTGCCCTGGCGGTGGCGCCGACGATGCCCGCCATGTCGCCGGCGAGATCGGGACGGTCCGGCAGCGACCGGCGCAGGAGTTCCGCATGGCCCATCACCGCCGACAGGATGTTGTTGAAGTCGTGGGCGATCCCGCCGGCGAGCGTCCCCAGCGCCTCGATCTTCTGCGCCTGCCGCAGATTGTCCTCGAGCCGGCGCTGACTGGTCACGTCCCGACCGGTACCGAGAAACCCGGTGATCCGGCCCTCCTCGATCACTGGGTGAACCGCGGTGCATTCGGCCACCAGGTACTCGCCGTTCCGGTGCCGGAGCCGGACATCCATGACCGCATCGCGGTCGCCCGCGATGGCCCGCTGGAACATCACCAGGGCCGGCTCGAGGTCGTCCGGATGGATCAGCGCCGCAAACGGCCGGCCCAGCCACTCCGCCCGGCTCCACCCGGTGACCGTCTCGAACGCGCGGTTGAGCGCGAGGAAGACCCCGTCCTCCGACACCATGTAGACGGTTTCGCCGATCGCCTCGAACAGGGTCCGGTACCGGGTCTCGGATTCGCGAAGGGCCGCCTCCACGCCCTTCTGACCGGTCAGGTCAACCGACGACGCCAGAGCATGCCATGCTCCCTGGACCTGCACCAGCTCGATCGACAGCAGCACCACGCGCGGATGGCCGGCCCGGGTCGTGAACGCGAACTCCATTCCCTGGACCGGCTGGCCGGCCTCGAGGCGACTGATCACCCGCTCCCGATCGGCCGCGTCGGCCCAGAGATTGATCTCGTTGGTGGTCCGACCGACCACGTCATCCCGTTCGCGTTCGAAGAGCCGGGTAAAGGCCGGATTCACGTCGACAATCCGGCCCTCGGGATAGGTGGCGAGCAGAATCGAAAATGGACTGGCCAGGAACAGACGAGAAAACCGCTCTTCGGACTGGCGGAGGGCCTGCACGATCCGCTGGCGCTCGGTCACATCGCGGAACCACCAGACCCGGCCCGCGACGGCGTCATGCAGGCGCTGGGGCTGGCTGCGGACCTCGAGCAGTCGGCCGTCCTTCAAGGGGACCACCGCGTCGCTCGCGGCTTCCGGCGCGGCAGCGAGTCGCTCCGCCGTGGCCAGAAAAGCGGCCGGGTCCTCCATCTGGGCGAGGGCGGCATTGAGGCCGGTGTGGTCCTCGCGCCCGACCCCGAGTGGAGCCCCGAGGCGCCACATCTTCATGAAGGGTTGGTTGTGGAAGGTGAGGTTCCCGGCCAGATCGGTGATCAGGACCCCGTCATCGGTGGCGGCGAAGGCGGAGTCCGTCGCCGCCTCGAGGGCCGCGATCCGGCGGCGCAGCCGCTCCCGTTCGGCGAGCAGTGTCTCTCGATCTCCAACATCGTCGAGCATCCATGAGTCCGGGCAAGGGGAGTGGCCGAGGCCCTCGGGGGACCGCCGGCGCCGCCATCATCCTATCGCCATCGGGGCCCCAAGGGGAGGTGGTTGGCCCGTCGTCCGCCGAGGTCACGGACGGGCTACGGGTCGGTGCGTTCTTGGACCCGACCCCGACCCGGGATACTCTGTGCTCGCCAACTGGATCACGCTCGCCCGCTTCCCGCTCCTGCTGATCACGCTCCTGGCCCTCTACCAGGGCGCTCCCCCCGTGCGCCTCGCGGGGGTGGGCCTCCTCTTCATCGGCCTCATGCTCGATACGGTGGACGGCGTGGTGGCTCGGAAAACCCGCACGACCAGTCTGTTCGGCAGCGTGCTCGACATCGCCGCCGATCGGACCTATGAGCTGGTGTTGTGGTTCTGCTTCGCGGACCTGGGGATGATTCCGATGGTGATCCCCCTCATCGTGATTGCGCGGACCGCGCTCACCGACGCGTTCCGGAGCATCGGGGTGGCGCAGGGCACCGCGCCGTTTGACCAGCACCGAACGCGACTGGGACGGTTCCTGGTCGGATCGACGGTCATGCGGGCAGGATACTCGGCGTCCAAGACGGTCACGTTCTGCGGCCTGGGGCTGGTGCATGCGCTCACCCTCGCGCCGGCCCCGCCATCCCGGTTCGTGACGGCACTGACCGCGGCATTCCAGGTCACAGCCTGGGCCGCCCTCGGCTTCTGCGTGCTCCGAGGCGTGCCGGTGATCGTCCACGCCGGGCGTCACCACTGGGCCCGCAGCAATTCGCCCGGCCGCGAGGTCGGGGTACGATGGAACGCCTAACGTTCCGGCTTCCGGGCCGGCGCCCCGCCCAGCCGCCCAAGAATGTCGCCGAGCTGGCGGACCTCGTCGCCGTACTTGCCCCAATCGCCGGCCCGCTGGGCGGCCATCGCCGCGTCATAGTGCCGGCGCGCCTGGTCGATCAGTCCCTGCACCTGGGCCGCCGGGGCCGCTTCGGTCTTCGGCGCCACGGTCTCGGCCCCGGCCGCGGCCGGCTTGGCCCCGGCCTCGCCCCCGAACAGCAACGCCAGCGCCCGGTCGAGGGTCTCCTCCATCACGACCTGATTCTGATAGGCGACGACCACCCGCTTGAGTTCGGGAATCTTGCCGCCCTCGGCCTGGAGATAGAGTGGCTGGACGTAGAGCAGCGCCTTCTCGATCGGGATCACCAGCATGTCGCCGCGAATGACCCGGGAACCGCGCTGGTCCCAGAGCGAAATCTGCCGGGAGATCTCGGTATCCTGGTTGATCCGATTCTCGATCTGCCGGGGCCCGTACACCAGGCTCTGGCGCGGGAACCGGTAGACCCGAAGCTTGCCGTAGGCGTCGCCATCGTTCCGGGCCACCATCCACGCCGCCAGGTTGTCCTTCCCCCGCGGCGTAAACGGCACCATGTAGATGAACTCGGCCTGCTTCTCCTCGGGGAGCCGCATCACGATGTGGCGCATGAACGGCACCGAGCCGTTAGGCACGGTCACCACCGGGATCTGCCACTGATCCTCCCGGTGATAGAGCTCGTCCGGCGACGACATGTGGAACGTGGTGTAGAGACCCGCCTGGGTCCGGTACAGCTCGTCGGGATAGCGGAGGTGGGCCTTGAGATCGGCCGGCATCGATGCGAGGGGCACGAAGATCCCGGGAAACACCTTGGCCCAGGTCTGGATGATCGGGTCCTGCGGCGCCGACACATAGGACACGACCGAGCCATCGTAGGCGTCGACCACGACCTTGACACTGTTCCGCATGTAGTTGGTCCCGTCCGGCGTCGCGGCCGAATACGGGTACAGGCTCGAGCTGGTGTAGCCATCGAGTATCCACTTGAGGGTCCCGTCGGCGGCCAGCACGAGATAGGGATCGCGGTCAAAGTCGAGAAACGGCAGGGCCTTCTTGACCCGCTCGGTAACGTGCCGGTAGTACAGGACGCGGCTGGTGGATTGGATATCCTGGGACAGCAGCACCTGCGACGAACCGAAGCCGAGTGCCAGAATGATCCGGCGGCCGAGCCCGCCGACCGTGACCCCACCCTTCCCTTCATACGTTGTGAATACGTTGTTGTCGCCGGCCGGATGGTCAAACTCTTTCTGCTTGGTCTTGACGAACACGAAATCGGCCGCGAGCTCGCCGT